>NZ_DASWVI010000232.1:0-16152 GCF_036401255.1 Nocardioides sp.
GTCGCGATGTCCTGCATCATCGCCTTGCGGCGGTCACCGAACGCCGGGCTCTTGACCGCGACGGCGTTGAAGGTGCCGCGGATCTTGTTCACGACCAGGGTCGAGAGCGCCTCGCCCTCGACGTCCTCGGCGAGGATGAACAGCGGCTTGCCGGACTGGATGACCTTCTCCAGCAGCGGCAGCAGCTCGGCCACCGCCGAGATCTTGCCCTGGTGCAGGAGGATGTAGGGGTCGTCGAGGACGGCCTCCATGCGCTCCGGGTCGGTCACGAAGTACTGGCTGATGTAGCCCTTGTCGAACTGCATGCCCTCGGTGAACTCGAGCTCGGTGCCCATGGTGTTGGACTCCTCGACCGTGATCACGCCGTCCTTGCCGACCTTGTCGAAGGCCTCGGCGAGCAGGTCGCCGATCAGGCTGTCGCGGCTGGAGATCGTGGCGACCGACGCCATGTCCTCGCGCGACTCGACCTCGCGGGCGGCCTCCTTGAGGGCGTCGCCGACGGCCTCGGCGGCGGCGTCCATGCCGCGCTTGAGGCCCATCGGGTTGGCGCCGGCGGTGACCGCGCGCAGGCCCTCGTGGACCATCGCCTGGGCGAGCACGGTGGCGGTGGTGGTGCCGTCGCCCGCGATGTCGTTGGTCTTGGTCGCCACCTCCTTGCACAGCTGGGCGCCGAGGTTCTCGAACGGGTCGTCGAGCTCGATCTCACGCGCGACGGTCACGCCGTCGTTGGTGATGGTCGGGGCGCCCCACTTCTTGTCGAGGACCACGTAGCGGCCCTTGGGACCGAGCGTGACCTTGACGGCGTTGGCGAGCGCGTCGACACCACGCTCGAGCGAGCGTCGGCCGGACTCGTCGAACTCCAGGATCTTGGGCATGTGTCTCCTCTAGAAAGAAAAAGGCCTGACGTGCCTGGCGCCCGGCTGGCAAGGCGCCGCCGCGAAGGCGACCTGAAGAGCGGAGCGGTCGTCGAGCGGCGGCAACGCTGCCAGCCGGGATGCCAGGTGCGTCAGGAAACGACGGCGAGGACGTCGCGCGCGGAGAGGATGAGGTACTCCTCGCCGGCGTACTTGACCTCGGTGCCGCCGTACTTGCTGTAGATGACCTTGTCGCCGACGCTGACGTCGAGCGGGACGCGGTTGCCGTTGTCGTCGATGCGGCCCGGGCCGATGGCGAGGACCTCGCCCTCCTGGGGCTTCTCCTTGGCGGTGTCCGGGATGACCAGGCCCGAGGCCGTGGTCTGCTCGGCGTCGAGCGGCTTGACGACGATCCGGTCCTCGAGGGGCTTGATGTTGACCGACACTCCTGATCAACCTCCACTTTCTGGTGCTTCGAGTTTGGTGGGTGATGCACGTCTGGTGCCTGCCGACCGGTACGCCGTCGCGGGGGTCGCACCGGATGACAAGCGCTGGCACACTCGCATCGAGAGTGCCAACTCAGAAACTAGCACTCTCGCCAACTGAGTGCCAGCGCGCCCGAGGTGACAGGATCCGGGGGTGGATCTCGACGCGTTCGGCTGGCTGCTGACCGGCGACGGCCAGCGCCTCCTCGACGCGGCCGCGGAGGCCGTCGCGGCGCACGAGGACCCGCTGGCGACCCAGACCCGGCTGCGTCGTACCGCCGACCCGGCGCACGTCGCGGCCGCGCTCACCCAGGCCACGCTGCGGGTCCGCGGCCGCGAGAAGTTCGGCGAGCTGGCGGATCGGATGTACTTCACGCCGGAGGGGCTCGAGCAGGCCACCCGGCACCGGGTGGCCGAGCACCGAGCGGCCCGGCTGGTCGCCGCGTCCGCCCGGACCCTCGTCGACCTCGGGTGTGGGATCGGCGGCGACCTGCTCGCCGCGTCCCGGGCCGGCCTGACCGCGGCGGGCGTCGACCTCGACCCCGTGCGGGTGGCGGTCGCCCGGGCGAACCTCGACGCGCTCGGCCTGGCCGGAGCGGTGATGGTGGCCGACGCGACCGCCCTCGACACCACGCCGTTCGACGTGGCGTTCGCCGACCCGGCCCGGCGTACCGCGCGCGGCCGCACCTTCGACGTGGACGGCTGGACGCCGCCGTGGCCGTTCGTCGAGCGGCTGCTGGCCCGCGACGCGTGTGTCAAGGTCGCCCCCGGCATCCCGCACGAGCTCGTGCCCGCGGGCGTCGAGGCGGAGTGGGTCAGCGACCACGGGGACGTCAAGGAGGCCGCCCTCTGGTCGGGGCGGCTCGCGACCACGGCACGGCGCGCGACCGTCATCGGCGACGGCGGCCTGACGACGCTCACCGACGAGGACGACCCGGGCGCCGGCGTCGGGCCGGTCGGCCGGTTCCTCTACGAGCCGGACGGCGCGGTCATCCGGGCCGGCCTGGTGACCGCGGTCGCCGCGGGCGTCGAGGGCCGCCTGGTCGACGAGCACATCGCGTACGTCGCCTCGGACGCGTCGTACCGGACGCCGTTCGCCCGTGGGTACGAGGTGCTCGAGGAGCTGCCCTACCGCGAGAAGGCCCTGCGCGCCGCGCTCCGCGAACGACGCATCGGCCGGCTCACGATCAAGAAGCGCGGCGTGGACGTCGTGCCTGAGCAGCTGCGTCGACAGCTGGACCTCAGCGGCGACGAGGAGGCAACGATCGTGCTCACCCGCGTCGCCGGCCACGGCACCGCGCTGCTGGTCCGGCCGTTCTGAGCTGCCCCGGCCTGAGCTTGCGAAGGCCGGGAGACAGCAGCCAGGTCGAGTAGCCCCGCGACCGACGGAGGAGGTCGCGACGGGCGTATCGAGACCTCAGTCGCGCAGCGGGTCTCGATACGCCGTCACTCGTCCCCCACGACGGCCACTCGACCACCGAACCCCGACTCGTTGGTCGAGTAGCGAGCGCCAGCGAGCGTATCGAGACCCCCACCCGAAACGGTCTCGATACGCCGCCGCTCGTCCCTCGCGACGGCTACTCGACCACCGAACAGCCCGACAGCCCCGCGACCACCGGAAGCCTCCCGAAATGCACCATCTCCCGGGAGCCGAAGGGGGCTCCCGGGAGATGAGTATCGGTGACGCTCAGACCGTCCGGGTTCAGACCGTGGCGGCCCGGGCACCCAGCGGGGCGGTCTTCTCGACCCGGCGGGCGTGCCAGATGCCGAGGCCGGCGAGGACCAGCAGGACACCGGCGCCGATGAAGGCGACGACCGCGGCGATGCCGGCGATGGTGCCGATGGTGGCGAACGCGTAGCCGTAGAGGAGCAGGCCGCGCAGGGTGTTGCCGTCGAGCAGGGTGGCCTTCAGGCCGGCCCATGCGGCCGCCTCGTCCTGCTCAGCCTGGGTGGGGTTGGGGTTCTCGGCGAGCGCGGCGCCCAGCGCACGGGCCTTGGCGCTGGCCTGGGAGTAGGACAGGACCTCGCCCGCGAGCTCCTCGGAGGAGGCGTTCATGTGGGCCAGGATGTAGTGGTCGGCGAAGGCCTTGGCCTCGGGGCCGCTGTCGAGCGGGCTGCCGGCGTACTGCTTGAGCACGTCCGCGTCGGCCTTGGGGAGGCTGGCGAGGGCGTCGCCCTCCGGCATGACGATGTCCTGCATCGCGAACTGGTCGTGGACCTGGTCGCCGATGAAGGTGTTCGCCCAGGTGAGCAGGCCACCTGCAACGAGAAGGACGGCGGCGAGAGCCAGGCCCGTCCACGAGATGAGCTTGTCGAATGCAGATCGCATCGTGGTGACTCCTAGTTCGGGGCGGTGTCTCCGCCACATCTGCTTTGGTGGCTTCACCGTATGAACTTGAACCCTGAACCAATCAGGGCCGGAGTCCTCGCGATAGGGGGCCCTACGGTCCCCATTTAGTGGGACCTTCGGCGTCCTCGGGACCGGGACCTGTCCCGGCCCCGATCAGGTCCCGAGTCCCGTCCGCTCCGCACCGATGGTCGAGTCCGGGCCGTGCCCGGTGTGCACCACGGTGTCGTCGGGCAGCGCGAACAGCCTCGCGCGGATCGACTCCACGATCAGATCCGCGTCGGAGAACGACCGCCCGGTGGCGCCCGGGCCGCCCTGGAAGAGCGTGTCACCGGTGAACACGCAGCCCAGGTCCTCGGCGTACAGGCACACCGCGCCGGGCGCGTGCCCGGGCGTGTGCAGCACCCGCAGGCGGGTGCCCGCGACCTCGATCTCGAACCCGTCCTCGAGGTCGAGGTCCCACAGGTACCGGGTGTGGGTGAGCTCCCACAGCTGCCGGTCCGCCGGGTGCAGCATGATCGGCGCGACGACCTCCTCGCGCAGCGCGGGCGCGACGCGGACGTGGTCGTCGTGGGCATGGGTGCAGACGATCGCCTTGACCTTGCGGTCCCCCACGACCGCGAGGATGTCGGCGACGTCGTGGGGCGCGTCGATCACGATGCACTCGGCGTCGTCGCCGACCACCCAGATGTTGTTCTCGACCTCGAACGTCTCGCCGTCGAGGCTGAACGTCCCCGACGACACCCCGTGGTCCACCCGGGCGGCCATCAGAAGACCACCACCGAGCGCAGGACGCCGCCCTCGTGCATGCGCCCGAACGCCGCCTCGACGTCGTCGATGCCGATCTCCTCGGAGACGAACGCGTCGAGGTCGAGCCGGCCCTGCTGGTAGAGGTCGACGAGCATCGGGAAGTCCCGGCTGGGCAGGCAGTCGCCGTACCAGCTGGACTTCAGCGACCCACCCCGGCCGAACAGGTCGATCAGGGGCAGGTCGGGGACCGTCATCTCCGGAGTGGGTACGCCGACGAGCACCACGGTGCCGGCCAGGTCGCGGGCGTAGAACGCCTGCTTCCAGGTCTCCGGCCGCCCCACGGCCTCGATGACCACGTCCGCGCCGAAGCCGCCGGTCAGCTCCTGGATCGCGGCGACCGGGTCGGTGCCGCTGGAGTCGACCACGTGGGTCGCCCCCATCCGCCGGGCGGCGTCGAGCTTCTTCGCGTCGATGTCGACGGCGATGATCGGCGACGCGCCGGCCAGCGCGGAGCCGGCGACCGCGGCGACGCCGACGCCGCCGCACCCGATCACCGCGACGGAACGCCCGCGGGTCACGCCGCCGGTGTTGATCGCCGCACCGAGTCCGGCCATCACCCCGCAGCCGAGCAGCCCGACGGCCGCGGGACGCGCGGACGGGTCCACCTTGGTGCACTGGCCGGCGGCGACCAGGGTCTTCTCGGCGAACGCGCCGATCCCGAGGGCCGGTGTGAGCTCGGTGCCGGCGTCGGGTCCCTCGGCGAGCGTCATCTTCTGGGTGGCGTTGTGGGTCGCGAAGCAGTACCACGGCTCACCGCGGCGGCAGGCCCGGCACTCGCCGCACACGGCGCGCCAGTTGAGGATCACGAAGTCGCCCGGCGCCACCGCGGTCACTCCCGCGCCGACCGCCTCGACGATGCCCGCGGCCTCGTGGCCGAGCAGGAACGGGAACTCGTCGTTGATGCCGCCCTCGCGGTAGTGCAGGTCGGTGTGGCAGACCCCGCAGGCCTGCACCTTGACCACGGCCTCGCCCGGACCAGGGTCGGGCACGTTGATGGTGGTCACCTCGACGGGCCGCCCCTGGGACCGGGCGACCACGGCCTTCACCTGCTGCATGTTGCTCCCTCTCGCCGGACGGGTGTGAGGGGACCATGCAACAGCATGCCCGGTGACGGGCGAAGCGCCGCGGCTACTCCCGGTCGGCCGGGCGCTCCGTGCGTCCGCCCATGCCGGCCTGCCGGATCAGGCCGGAGACCAACTCCTGGGCCTGGCTGATCGTCGCGTTCAGCGTGTTCAGGCCGGTCTCGACGTCCCCGGCCTCCAGTGACCACTTGGCCGCGGCCATGCCCTGGATCAGCGAGTCGTTGATCTCGATGGCGTCGCGGTGCAGCAGCGCGGCGGTCTCGAGCCGGCGGCGTTCGGCCTCATTGCGGCGCAGCCGGTCGCTGGCCTCGCCGAGCAGGATGCCGAGCAGCAGGATCGGCAGCACGCGCGAGACCCAACCCACCGGGTCGAGGGAGACGTCGCGGACGATCACCCACACGACGATCAGCAGGACCGCGAACACCCCGGCGGCCGCCCCCTTGCGCAGCCCGAAGGCGAACGCGACCAGCGCCACCGGGAACACGTAGAGCATCGAGTAGGCGTCCTCGACGGTCCCTCCGGAGATGCGCAGGGCGAAGATGCCCGCGAAGAGCAGCGCCACCGCCGCCCAGGTCACCGGCGGTCGCCGCCGGAACCAGGCCTCGGTCGTGGTGGCCGCGCTCGGTCCGGGAAGCGTCATGAACCCCAGGATGCCCCGTCGGGGCCGGTCTGCGGTGGAACTGGCGCTCATCGACCCTCGATCCAGGCGACCGCCTCCGCGGCGGTCCAGCCGTCCGGATGGCGCTCGAGCAGGCGTCGGGGACCGTCCAGGTCGGTGCCGAGCGTGACGAGCCCAGGCTCCTGGTAGCCGTCCGGACGGGTCTGGCCCAGACCCACGTCCGCGGTCAGCGCGTTGCACAGGCACATCCGTCCCACGGTGTCGGCGACGTCGCCGCCCTTGCGTTGGTACGCCGCCACCGGCTCGCCCGGGCAGCGGTACCCGACCCGGCCGGCCGCCGTGAGGTACGGCGTACGCAGGTAGCCCAGGTCGCAGAGCCGCTCGCGCTCGGTGTAGACCTCGGGCTCGGAGAGGGTGCCGTCGAGCCGGGCGACCTTGAACGGGAAGCCGGTCGGCGAGGACCGCACGTCGGTGCGCACCCGCAGCGAGTCGGACCCGAGTCCGGTGCGGACCTGGTCGAGCAGCTCGGGGCGCAGGCCCGACTCGGCGGCCAGCGCGAACAGGGTGCCGACCTGGACCCCGGCCGCTCCGGCGGACCGCGCCGCGGCCAGTCCCTCCGGCGTGCCGTGGCCGCCGGCGAGCCAGAACGGCAGGCCGAGGGCGGCGACCTTGTCGAGGTCGACCGCGTCGCGCGCGCCGTACACGGGCTCGCCGTCGTCACCGAGCACGAGCGTGCCGCGCGGCGGCGCGTTGTGGCCGCCGGCGACCGGGCCCTCGATCACGAAGCCGTCGGGTCGCGTCGACTCGTCCCGGGCGAGGTACGCCGCGAGGACGGTCGCCGAGACGATCGCGAGGAACCGCGGCCGGCGCAGCGGCGGCAGGTGCGCGCCGAGCAGGTGGACCGGGTCGACCTCGATCCGGGACCGCTCCTCGGCGCCGTGGACGTCGACCCCGACCCCGGCCACGGACCCGGCCGCGAGGTCGGTCAGCAGCTGCGGGATCTCGCGGGGCACCCCGGCACCCATCAGCACGACGTCCACCCCGGCGAGCATCGCGCCGAGCGCGGCCGCGGGCGTGGCGAGCTGGATCTTCTCGAGGAAGTTGATCCCGACGCTGCCGTCGTGGCCCTGCTTGGCCAGCCAGACCTCGACGTAGTTGCCGAGCACGGTCAGCTCCTGGGCATGCCGGCTCGGCTTCAGCGCCGGCTTGGGCGTGGGGCGGTAGGGGCGGCCGGGTTCGCGACCCTCGGGGAGGAAGTAGCGATCGAGCGCGCGGGCGACCATCGTCTGGTCGGGGAAGTCCGCGAGCGCGCGGCGCGCGTGGTGGTCGGGGTCTCCGTCCTGCAGGCGGCGGGCGAGGACGGCGTCGAGCGCGGTCCCCGACACCACCCCGAGCTGCCCGGTCCGGGCGACCGCCCGGGCGAGCTGCCACGAGGAGACACCGACCCCCATCCCACCTTGGATGATGGACGGCGTCGTACCGGGCACAGGCTCTCCTCACGTCGGGTGCGGCGGTCGCAGACCCGCAGGCTCGCAGGCGGGGCCGGGCACCCGACAGGGCCGAAGGACCCCCGGTGGGGGTCCGGTCGGCGAACAATTGCAACCCTTCCGGGCACGGACGCGTCTTGGGGGTGTGTTGACGGAGGAACGAGGAGCCACGATGACGGAGCGGGACGCCGACTTCACGGCGTACCTCGAGGCCCGCCAGGGCCGCCTGCTCCGGACCGCCTACCTGCTCACCGGCGACCAGCACCAGGCCGAGGACCTGCTGCAGACGTCGCTGGCCAAGCTGTACCTCGCCTGGGACAAGGTCCGCGACCGCGGCTCGGTGGACGCCTACGTCCGCCGGATCATGGTCAACGAGAACAACTCCTTGTGGCGGCGCGGCTGGAAGCGGCGCGAGTCGCCCACCGAGGTGGTGCCCGAGGGCAACCCGGTCCACGACGCGTACGACGAGGGGCTCGGCGCGGCGGTCTGGGCGGTCGTCCAGACGCTGCCGCGCAAGGCCCGGGCGGTGGTCGTGCTGCGCTACTACGAGCAGCTGTCCGAGGCCGAGACCGCCGACGTGCTCGGCATCTCGGTCGGCACCGTGAAGTCCCAGACCAGCCGGGCGCTGGCCGCGCTGCGCGAGCGAACGCCCGCCGACCTGAACCCGATCCACCGGGAGGAGGAGCGATGACCGAGGAGACCTTCGTCCGGGAGCTGGAGCGCCGCGCGGATGTCGTGCACGGTGCGCCGCTCACCTTCGAGGCCGTGCGCAGCAAGGCGCACGGCATCCGCCGGCGGCGCCGGACCGCCGTGGCGGGCGCGGTGGCGGCGGTGGTCGCGGCCGCGATCCTGGTGCCGACCGTGTTGACCGGTGGCACCAACCGCTCCGACGGCCCCGAGCCTGCGCCGGCGATCCCGACCGTGCCGGGCGCGTCCGTGCTCCACGACGGCGTGGTCACCCGCCCCGACGGCAGCACCGTGCCGGTCGACGTCGACAACGCGAACGTCACCAACTTCGGGGTGCTGACCGACGGCCGGGTGGTTGTCGCGCTGCAGGAGCCCTACGTCGTGCGGGTGTACGCCGGCAACGGCAGCATCCGGGCGGAGTACCCGGTGCAGGCGAACGTGGTCGTCATGAGCGCCGACGACACCGTGGCCGCGTGGGTCGGAGAGGACTACCGGACGTCGGTCCTGCGCAGCGGCGCCGCCGAGCTGGTGACGATGGACGGTCCGCCCTCGCCCGGAGGCGAGTCCCCCGGCAGCATCGACGCCGTCCTCGACGCGGACCACGTCCTGGTGGGCGACCACTCCACCACCTCGGAGGTGGTGAGGCCCCAGGGCAAGCAGGAGCTGACGACCAGCGAGCCGCTCCGGGTCACCGACGTGAGCCCCGACGGCGATCTCTGGGCCGTGCAGTACGACGGCGGCCCGGACTCGCAGGAAGGCTGCGCGGGTCTCTACGACCCCGAGACCGCAACGATGCTGGCGCGCAACTGCGAGGCAGCGAGGCTGACGTTCTCCCCCGACGGCAAGCACCTGCTCAGCCTGCGCGGCGACAACAACATGTACGGCGAGGGCACGATCCTCGACCTGGACCTCCAGCCCGTCGGCAGCTTCGCGTCGTCCGGGCAGGGCGACGTCATCAGCCGCGCCGCCTGGGCGGACGCGACGCACGTGCTCGTCGCCCGGACGGACTGGACGGACAGCACCTGGTCGCTGGTGCGGGTCGGCCTCGGCTGGGACGACCCGGAGGTCGTCGTACCCGAACAAGCCGGCGGCAACCCCGAGGGGGTCGCGGAGTTCGTCCTCTCCGATTGACCCGATGGGTACGTACGGTGGGATTGATCCGATGGGTACTTAAGTCGGAGGCAGAGCGAGACCGAACCTCGCTAGGGTCGTGAGACGTGTTCGCCGCCCTTGGTCGCTTCGTGTCCCGTCGTCCCTGGTACGTCATCGGCGCATGGGTGCTGCTCGCCGGCCTCGTGATCGTCTTCGCGCCTGCCCTGCAGACGACGTCCGACGAGTCGGACTTCCTGCCCGATCACTACGAGTCGATCAAGGCCGCCAAGATCCAGGACGACAAGTTCCCCGGCGCCACCACGCCGGGCGCGATCCTGGTCTTCGAGCGCAAGGACGGCGACAAGCTCACCGCCGACGACCAGGCGTCGATCGACCAGGTCGCCGCCAAGTTGGGGCCGAAGCTCAACGACAAGACCTTCGTGCAGCAGGTCACCACCACCGATCCCGAGGGCAACCCCAACGTCTCGCAGGACGGCCTGGTGCAGATCGGCGTCATCGGCCTCGCCGACAACGCCACGGGCTTCGACGACCAGGCCATCGAGGACGGCAAGGACCTGCGCACGGAGCTCGAGCCGCTCATGAAGGGCTCCGACCTCAACGTCCTCACGACCGGGTCGGTCCCGCAGAGCCTCGACTCGCAGGAGGAGGGCGACAAGACCCTCGCCATCGTGTTCCTGGCCACGGTCGTGCTCATCGTCGTGCTGCTCGGGATCATCTTCCGCAGCGTGATCATCTGCCTGATGCCGATCCTGGTGGTCACGCTGGCCTCCTCGGTCGCGACCGGCCTGATCGGCTGGGCCAACGAGATCTTCGACCTCAAGGCCGACTCCTCGATCGAGACGATCCTGGTCGTCGTCCTCTACGGCATCGGCACCGACTACATCCTGTTCTTCCTGTTCCGCTACCGCGAGCGGCTCCGCCAGGGCGAGGAGACGCGTGCGTCGGTCGTGCACGCCCTCGAGCGGGCCGGCGAGGCCATCGCCTCGGCCGGTGGCGCGGTCATCGTGGCGTTCATGGCGCTGCTGCTCAGCTCGCTGAGCCTGTTCCGGGCCATCGGGCCGGCACTGGCGATCGCGGTCGCCGTCACGCTGGTCGCCGCGCTGACGCTCGTGCCGGCGGTGGTCACCGTGCTCGGCCGCGCGCTGTTCTGGCCGAGCAAGAAGTGGCGCCGCGAGCCCGAGGCCGCCCGGTTCGGGCGGGTCGGGGCGGCACTCGGCCGCCACCCGGGACGCTTCGCGCTCGCCTCCGGGACGGTCATGGTCGCCCTCGCGGCCTTCGCGCTCAGCTTCAACCCGTCGTTCGACTTCAACTCCAGCCTGCCCAAGGACGTCGAGTCCACGCAGGGCCTGGAGGTGTTCCAGGACCACTTCGCCGCCGGCGCCAGCGAGCCGATCCCCGTGGTCCTCGTCTCCGACGACGGTCCGCTCGACCAGGGCGCGCTGGAGACCTACCGCACCGACCTGGAGGGCGCGCAGGGCGTGTCACAGGTCTACCCGGGCGAGCTCTCGGAGGACGGGACCGCCGCGCAGTTCAGCGTCGTCCTCGACCACGATCCGGCCTCCGACGCCGCGCTGAACGACGTCAAGGGACCGGTCCGCGACGCGGCCCACGACTCGGCGCCCGACGGCACCGAGGCCTATGTGGGCGGTACGCCGTCGGTCTTCGCCGACCTGCAGAAGGCGATGGCCCGCGACTACTCCGTGGTGTTCCCGGTCGCCGCGCTCATCATCATGGTGATCCTCGCGCTGCTGCTGCGCAGCCTGGTCGCGCCGTGGTACCTCATGGCGGCGGTCGGCCTCGGCTTCGCCGCGACCCTCGGTGCGACCGTGGTGATGTTCCAGGACGTGCTCGGGCACGAGGGCCTGATCTTCATGCTGCCGATCTACATCTACCTGTTCGTCACCGCCCTCGGCACCGACTACAACATCTTGATGATCGCCCGGCTGCGCGAGGAGGCCCGGGAGGGCCGCGACCCGCACCAGGCGGCCTCGGAGGCGGTCAAGCACGCCGGACCGACGATCGCGGCCGCCGGCGTCATCCTCGCCGGCACGTTCGCCTCGCTGATGCTCGGCGGCAACACGCTGATCCAGTCGATGGGCTTCGCGCTGTCCTTCGGCATCTTCGTGGCCGCGTTCGTGATGTCGATGTTCTTCACCCCGGCGCTGACCGCGCTGATCGGGCACACCGCGTGGTGGCCGGGCCACGAGGACCAGAAGGCCCACGAGCTCTCCGACGTCACCGACCCGCCCACGCACGCCGGCACTCCCTGACCGGAGCGCTCAGACGAGGACCTCGGTCACCGGCAGCGAGGAGTCGGCGGGGAGGTCGAGCGGGGACGGGGTGCGGCCCCGGGCGACCATCTCGGCGCCGAGCGCGGCGACCATGGCGCCGTTGTCGGTGCACAGGCCGGGGCGGGGCACCCGCACCCGGATGCCGCGGGCGCTGGCCCGCTCCTCGGCGAGCGCCCTCAGGCGGGAGTTCGCGGCCACGCCGCCGCCGATGAGGATGTCCTCGATGCCCTCGCTGGCCGCGGCGTCGATCGCCTTGCGGGTGAGCACGTCGCACACCGCCTCCTGGAAGCTGGCGGCGACGTCCGCCACCGGCACCGGCTCGCCGGACCGCTCCCGCGCCTCGACCCAGCGCGCGACGGCCGTCTTGAGACCGGAGAAGGAGAAGTCGAACCGGTGCCGCTCCAGGTCCCGGCGGCTGGTCAGCCCGCGCGGGAAGTCGACGTACACGCTGTCGCCCTCGCGGGCGGCACGGTCGATGTGCGGGCCGCCCGGGAACGGCAGCCCGAGCAGTCGGGCGACCTTGTCGAAGGCCTCCCCCGCCGCGTCGTCGATCGTCGAGCCCATCGGGTCGACGCCGGCGGTGACGTCCTCGACGCGCAGCAGGCTGGAGTGGCCGCCGCTGACGAGCATCGCCAGGCACGGCTCGGGCAGCGGGCCGTGCTCGAGCTGGTCGACCGCGACGTGCGCGGCCAGGTGGTTGACGCCGTAGATCGGCTTGCCGAGCCCGACCGCGAGCGCCTTGGCCGCGGCCACGCCGACCATCAGCGCGCCCGCGAGCCCCGGCCCGCTCGTGACCGCGATCGCGTCGACGTCGAAGAGCCGGATGCCCGCGGTCTCGCACGCCCGCTCGATCGTCGGCACCATCGCCTCGAGGTGGGCGCGGCTCGCCACCTCGGGCACCACCCCGCCGAAGCGCGCGTGCTCGTCGACGCTGCTGGCCACCGCGTCCGCGAGCAGCGTGTGCCCGCGGACGATGCCGACGCCGGTCTCGTCGCACGAGGTCTCGATGCCCAGCACCAGGGGCGCGTTGCGGTCGTTGCTCACCGGTTCGCTCACCCGGTCATTGTGCCGACCGGGCGTACGCCGCCGGCGTGACCCCCAGCAGCCGGCGGAAGTGCCGGGTCAGGTGGGCCTGGTCATGGAAGCCGACCGCGACCGCGACCTCCGCCGGGCGGGACCCGGCCAGCAGCAGCCGGCGCGCCCGGTCCAGGCGCCGTCCGGTGAGGTAGCGATGGGGCGGGATGCCGAACTCCGCGCCGAAGGCCCGCACCAGGTGGGCCGGGTGCGCACCCAACGAGTCCGCGGCGGCCACCAGCGTCAGGCCCTCGACCACGTCGGCGTCGAGCAGTGCCCGGAGCCGGTGGGCCAGCGGCCGGTCGCGGCGTACGCCGGACGGCTCGGTCGCGCCCGCGAGCCGTTGGCGCAGGCCGTCGCTCAGCAGCGCGAGCCGCACCTCGCCCTCGAAGCCGTCGCCCGGCCGGTCGAGCACCGCGTGCAGCTCGTGCGCCTGTCGGCGCAGCACCGGGTCGACCCAGCCCGGGTGGTCCACCGCGGCGCCGATCAGGTCGGCCCCGATCGTCTCCTCCTCGAGGTACACGACCCGCTTGCGGAACCCGGTCGCCTCCACGGACCGGCCGTCGTGCGGGACGTGCGGCGGCAGGAGCGTCACCCGATCGCCCAGTGCGCCGTGCTCGTGGCGCTCCAGGTCGTAGCGGACCGTGCCGGAGTCGACGAGCAGCAGCGTCCAGGTGTCGTGGGTGTGGGCTGGGTAGGCGTGCTCGGGGAACGTCGCGTGCAGCACCTCGGCGACCCCGGCGACCGCGGGTCGCCAGGCCCGGATCGTCGGCCCCGGCGCCTGCCCTGCCATGCAAGGAACGTACAAGACGCCCCACCCCGGACGCCGCGACGATCACGACATGGCCTTCGACACCAAGATCGCGGTGCTGCTCCGCGACGACCTCGCCCCGTGGCAGCGGCTCAACGCCACCGCGTTCCTCGTCAGCGGCGTGACGGCCGCCTGGCCCCAGCTCGTCGGGGAGCCGTACGCCGATGCCGACGGCACGACGTACCTCGCGATGCTCGGTCAACCGGTGCTCGTCTTCGAGGGCGACGCGGCCGCGCTGCGTGCGGCTCACGCCCGGGCCCTGCGACGCGAGCTGGCCGTGGGCGTGTTCACCGCCGACCTGTTCCGCACCGGCAACGACGAGGACAATCGGGCGGCGGTCCGGGCGGTCGCGGCCGACGACCTCGACCTGGTCGGGCTGGCCGTCCACGCCCCGCGCAACGCCGTCGACAAGATCGTCAAGGGGTCCCGACTCCACCCATAAGGGCAGGTTCCCAGCGTCCCCGGCCGGGCGTAGGTTGACCCGGTCAACCTCGCACTCCCCTCTAGGAGCACGCATGCGACCCTCGGGAAAGTCCCGGGCCCGCGCCCTCGTCACGGCCGCCTCGGCGATCACCCTGCTGGTGGGGACGGCGGCCGCCGCCGACGCCCGCACCGACGACGCCAAGCTCACCCCGCGCACCCACTTCGTGGTGCACCCGCTCAACCCGGACGGCAGCACGCCACGGCCGGCCGCGAACGGTGAGGCGATCCCCAACATCGACTCGGTGAAGTCGACGATCCGCAAGTACTACAACGCGAGCAGCGCCGGCATCGCCGACAAGACGAGCTCGCCCTACATCGCCGAGATCACCGGCATCGAGCAGGCGATCCTCAGCCAGCTCCCCGACCCCGCGCCCACGGCCGACCTCGCCGTCGTCCTCGACGCCGACGACACCACCCTCTGGACCTACGACATGGAGGACGGGGCGATGCACTTCAACTTCGACCCCAAGGTCCAGAACGACGACTGGGTGATGCCCGGCAGGTTCCCGGCGACGCCCGGCATGGTCGACTTCGTCGACGAGGTCCAGCGCCGCGGCTACCACGTCTTCGGCATCACCGGCCGGGGCGAGGCCCAGGAGCAGGCGACCCTCGACAACCTCACCAAGGTCGGCTACGACGAGTTCGACGCGGACAACTTCTACACCAAACCGGCCACGCCGCCGGCGTACCTCGACTGCCACGCCAGCGTCGACCCCAACGACGACCCGGCCAAGTGCAACACCGTCGAGTACAAGTCCGGCACCCGCGCCCACATCGAGTCCCTCGGCTACACGATCGCCCTCAACATCGGCGACCAGTACTCCGACCTCCAGGGTGGCCACGCGATGAACAGCGTCAAGCTGCCGAACCCGACCTACTACCTGCCCAGCCCGAACGTCGAGGGCGCCCCGGCCACGGACGCCGACCTCGTGCTGCCGACCCAGTTCGACATGGCCGCCGACGGGTCCAGCGGGCTGACCACCCCCGGCGACGAGATCCCGAACATCGACAACGTCAAGGCCGAGATCCGCGCCTACTACGGCGCCACCAACGGCATCGCGAACAAGACGGCCTCGCCGTACATCTCGCAGATGACGCGGATCGCGACCAAGTGGCGCCACCGGCTCTCCAGCATCTGCACCAAGGGCGCGCGCGCCAAGCAGCGGCCGGCGGTGGTCTTCGACGCCGACGACACCACGCTGATGACCTACGACATGGAGGACGGGGCGATGAAGTTCAACTTCGACCCGACCCTCCAGAACACCTGGGTCCAGGAGGGCCGGTTCCCGGCCACGCCGCGGATGCCCGGTGTGGTGCGCGCCGCCGCGAAGGCCGGCTGCAAGATCGTCGGACTGACCGGCCGCAACAACGGCCAGCGGGTCGCGACCCTCGACAACCTGGCGCGCTACTACCACGACGCCGACGGCAACCCGTACTTCAAGTCGGCGTTCTACTTCACCAAGTGGACGAGCAGCGACACGCCGCCGGCGTACGTCGACTGCGGGCTGGACGGCGACGCCACGAAGTGCTCGACGATCGACTACAAGGCCTCGACGCGCAAGTACGTGCAAGACGAGCTGGGGCTGCACATCGTCGCGAACTTCGGCGACCAGTTCAGCGACCTCAAGGGCGGGTTCTCCCAGCGGGCGGTCAAGCTGCCGAACCCGACGTACTACCTGCCCTGACCGTCAGGTGATCGGGCCGATGCGCCGCAGCCTCGGACGAGGCTGCGGCGCATCACCACGGCCGTAGCGCCGTCGCGGTAGTAGCGGCGGCGCCGGTCGACCTCGACGAACCCGCGGGCGGCGTAGAACGCGAGCGCGCCGGCGTTGTCCTCGCGCACCTCGAGCAGCAGCCGGTCGGCGGCTCCCGCACGAGCCCGCTCGACGACCGCGTCGAGGAGCTCGGTGGCCAGGCCGCCGCGGCGGTGCGCCGGGGCGACCGCGATCCGCTGCAGCTCGGCGATGTCGCCGACGACGCTGGCGACCGCGTGGCCGACCACCTGGCCG
>NZ_DASWVI010000233.1:0-18608 GCF_036401255.1 Nocardioides sp.
GGTGCGCGGACAGCGCCGCCCGCGCCGACGCGTGCGCCTGGGCAAGGTCGGCAGCGACCGGGCCCACGACGACGGGGCCCTCTCCGAAGAGGTCGCTCACGGTCTCGGCCGAGGCCCGGGGGTCCTCGACGCCGCCGAGCACCACGACGAGCCGGTCGCCCTGCACCGCGCACAGGGCGTCCATCCCGGCCGCCCGGGCCGCCCGGCGTACCTCGTCGAAGGTGTCGGACTCGCTGCGCGCGTCGGGCACGCTGCCCAGCACCACGGTGACCTCGCCGCGCGCCGCCCAGCCCAGGGCACTCGCTCGCGACAACAGCGTCTCGTCGGGCTCCGAGCGCAGCACCGCGTCCACCACGAGGGCCTCGAGGCGGGCGTCCCAGGCGCCTCGCATCTCCGCTGCCCGGGCGTAGACCTCCGCGGTCGCGAAGGCGACCTCGCGGGCGTAGCGGAGCACGGCCGCCCGGACGTCGGCGGCGTCGGCCGGTTCGAGCAGCTGGTCGACGTTCGACTCGACGACCTCGATCGAGAGCCGGACCAGGCCGACGGTCTGCTGGAGGTTGATCACGCCGGCGAGCGTCCGCGGCGCGGCGCCGAACACCGAGGCGACCATCTCGGTGGAGCCCGGCGCCGGCTTGTCGCCGGCCTGCCGGTACCAGTCGACGAAGCCCCGGATGCCGGCCTGCACGATCATCGCGACCCACGACCGCTCCTGGGCGCTGAGGTCGCGGAACCACGCCAGGTCCTGCTCCATCCGCGACATGGCGGCCGTGCTGAGGGCGCCGGTCGCCCGCTGGAGCGCGTCGGCGGCGCGCCGGTGGGTCGCCGCGGCCTGCCCGGGGGTCACCGTCCGAGGCTAGTCGCCGCCGCGGGCGCACGTAAAACCCGGTAAAACCCCGGTAACGCAGGGCGATCGGCCCCACGGGGCCACGGCATGCGTGGTTGAATCGCGGCCAACGTCCACATGGGGAGGCGACGTGACGACCAGCGGGTACGACGTCGAGTTCGTGACCATCCACGGCCACCGCCGCGCCTACGTCAAGACGGGCAGCGGCCCCGCGGTGCTGCTGCTGCACGGGCTGGGCTGCGACCACACCACGTGGGAGCCGGTCATCGGCGCGCTCGCGCGGCGCTACACCGTGATCGCCCCCGACCTGCTCGGGCACGGGCAGTCGGACAAGCCGCGGGCGGACTACACGCTCGGGGGCTACGCCAACGGCATGCGCGACCTGCTGACGGTGCTGGGCATCGACAAGGTCACCGTGATCGGCCACAGCTTCGGCGGCGGGGTGGCGATGCAGTTCGCCTACCAGTTCCCCGAGCGGACCGAGCGGCTGATGCTGGTCGCCTCCGGCGGGCTCGGTCCCGAGGTCTCGCCCGGCATCCGCGCGATCAGCACGCCCGGGTTCCACCAGGTGATGGGGGTGCTCACCCTGCCCGGCGTACGCCACCTCGGGATGGCCGGGCTGCGCACGGTCGCCCGCGGCCCGTGGAAGCTGACCCGCGACCTCGACGAGGTCGCGGACATCTACGACACCTTCAAGGACCCCCAGGCCCGCCACGCGATCCGGCACGTGGTGCGGGCGGTCGTCGACTGGCGCGGGCAGATCGTGACGATGGCCGACCGCGCCTACCTCACCGAGGCGATGCCGATGTGGGTCGTGTGGGGCCGCGACGACCGGGTGATCCCGGTCCG
Organism: Nocardioides sp.; assembly: GCF_036401255.1. Lineage (GTDB taxonomy): Bacteria > Actinomycetota > Actinomycetes > Propionibacteriales > Nocardioidaceae > Nocardioides. The sequence continues at coordinate 1,694 of NZ_DASWVI010000233.1, forward strand.
GCACGCCAACCACGCCGCCGCGCTCGCGCCGAACGCCCGCGTCGAGGTGATCCCGGACGCCGGCCACTTCCCGCACAAGGACCACCCGCACCGGTTCGCGCGCATCGTCCAGGACTTCATCCGCACCACCGAGCCGGCGACGTACTCCCGCGCGCGCTTCCGTGCGCTGCTGCGCTCCGGGGGCAACACCCCGCGCCTGCGCTCGGTGTCGTCCGACACGGCGTAGCCATCGCTGGTCGAGCCTGTCGAGACCCGGTGAGACGCCGCAGGGCGGTGACCGTGTCGGTCACCGCCCTGCGTCAGTCCCGGGGTCTCGACGAGCTCGACCGCCGGTGAGGACTAGGCGTCGCCGCCCTCCTGCTTGACGCCGGCGACGGCGGTCGGGTCGTCGATGCGGTACTTCGCGAACGCCTCCTCGACCTTCGAGCGGTCGATCTGGCCGGCGTCGGCGAGCGCCTGGAGCGCCTGGACGACCACCGACTGGGCGTCGATGTGGAAGAACCGGCGCGCCGCCGGACGGGTGTCGGCGAAGCCGTAGCCGTCGGCGCCGAGCACCCGGTAGTCGCGCGGCACCCAGCGGGCGATCTGGAGCGGCACCGCCCGCATGAAGTCGGAGACCGCGATGACCGGCCCCTCGACCGCCTGCAGCTTCTCGGAGACGTACGGCGTGCGCGGGGCCTCGCCCGGGTGCAGGAGGTTCCACTCCTCGGCGGCGGCGCCGTCGCGGGCGAGCTCGTTCCACGACGTGACCGACCAGGTGTCGGCGCTGACGCCCCACTCCTCGCGCAGCAGGCGCTGGGCCTCCTTGATCCACGGGAAGCCGACGCCCGAGGCGAGCAGCTGGACGCGCGGCCCGCCGGGCTCGCCGGCCTCGACGTGGTGGATGCCCCGCAGGATCCCGTCGACGTCGACGTTCTCCGGCTCGGCCGGCTGCTGGACGGGCTCGTTGTAGACCGTGATGTAGAAGATCACGTCCTCGGCGTCGGGCCCGTACATCCGCTCGAGGCCGGACCGCATCACGTGGCTGATCTCGTAGGCGAAGGCCGGGTCGTAGTGCACGACGGCGGGGTTGGTCGCCGCGAGCAGCGGCGAGTGGCCGTCGGCGTGCTGGAGGCCCTCGCCGGTGAGCGTGGTCCGGCCGGCCGTCGCGCCGATGAGGAACCCGCGGGCCAGCTGGTCCGACATCGCCCAGATGGAGTCTCCGGTGCGCTGGAACCCGAACATCGAGTAGAAGATGAAGAACGGGATCATGTGCTCGCCGTGGGTGGAGTACGCCGACCCCGCGGCGGTCGCCGACGCCACGCCACCGGCCTCCGAGATGCCCTCGTGGAGCAGCTGGCCCTGGGCGGATTCCTTGTAGGAGAGCAACAGTTTCCGGTCGACCGACTCGTACTGCTGACCGCCCGGGTTGTAGACCTTCGCGCTCGGGAACATCGAGTCCATGCCGAACGTGCGGTACTCGTCCGGGGCGATCGGCACGATGCGCTTGCCGATCTCCGGGTCCTTCATCCAGTCCTTGAGCAACCGCACCACGGCCATCGTCGAGGCGATCGCGTGCTTGCCGGAGCCCTGCTTGAGGTCGGCGTACATGGCATCGCCGGGCAGCTGCAGCGGCTTGGCGCGCACCACGCGCTTGGGGATCGAGCCGCCGAGCTGGTGGCGCCGCTCGAGCATGTACTCGATCTCGGGCGCGTTCGCGCCGGGGTGGAAGAACGGCGCGGCGCCGGTCTCCTCGTAGGCGCGCTCGAGGTCGCGGTCGGAGATCGGCAGGTAGAGGCGGTCCCGGAACTTCTTGAGGTCGTCCTGGGTCAGCTTCTTCATCTGGTGGGTGGCGTTCTTGCCCTCCAGGGCGTCGATCGTCCAGCCCTTGATGGTCTTGGCCAAGATCACCGTCGGCTGCCCGACGTGCTTGGTGGCCGCGTCGAACGCCGCGTAGACCTTGCGGTAGTCGTGGCCGCCGCGGGGCAGCTTGCGGATCTGCTCGTCGCTCATGTGCTCGACCATCTTGCGCAGCCGCGGGTCCGCGCCGAAGAAGCTCTCGCGGATGTAGTCGCCGGACTCGACGGAGTAGGTCTGGAACGCGCCGTCCGGGGTGGTGTTCATCCGGTTGACCAGGACGCCGTCGACGTCGCGGGCCAGGAGCTGGTCCCACTCGCGGCCCCACACGACCTTGATGACGTTCCAGCCGGCGCCGCGGAAGTTGGCCTCGAGCTCCTGGATGATCTTGCCGTTGCCGGTGACCGGCCCGTCGAGCTGCTGGAGGTTGCAGTTGACGACCCACACGAGGTTGTCGAGCTCCTCGCGGGCGGCGACCCGGATCGCGCCGAGCGACTCGGGCTCGCCCATCTCGCCGTCGCCGAGGAACGCCCACACCCGCTGCTGGGAGGTGTCCTTGATGCCGCGGTTCTGGAGGTAGCGGTTGAACCGGGCCTGGTAGATGGAGTTCAGCGAGGTCAGGCCCATCGAGACGGTCGGGAACTCCCAGAACTCCGGCATCAGGCGGGGGTGGGGGTACGACGACAGGCCGGCGTGCGGCCCGTGCTGGACCTCCTGGCGGAACCGGTAGAGCTGGTCCTCGGTCAGCCGGCCCTCGAGGAACGCCCGCGCGTAGATGCCGGGGGAGGCGTGGCCCTGGATGTAGACCTGGTCGCCGCCACCGGGGTGGTCCTTGCCGCGGAAGAAGTGGTTGAAGCCGACCTCGTAGAGGCTCGCGGAGGACTGGTAGGTCGCGATGTGGCCGCCGACCTCGAGGCCCTTGCGGTTGGCGCTGGAGACCATGACGGCGGCGTTCCAGCGGATGAAGGCGCGGATCCGGCGCTCGGTCTCCTCGTCGCCGGGGAACCACGGCTCGCGCTCCGGCGGGATCGTGTTGATGTAGTCGGTGCTCCGCAGGGCGGGGACGCCGACCTGCATCTCGCGGGCGCGCTCGAGCAGGCGCAGCATGACGTAGCGCGCGCGTTCGCGGCCGCGCTCGTCGACGAGCGAGTCGAAGGAGTCGATCCAGTCGTTGGTCTCGTCGGGATCGATGTCGGGCAGCTGGGTGGGCAAGCCTTCGTGGATGACGGTCGGGATGGCGCCGCTCCGCAAGTTGTCCGTGCCAGAAGTGAAGGTGAGGTCTTCGGTCACGGGTCCATGGTCGCACGGCCGTGGGAGGCGACGAATTTACCCTTCGGTAGTGCCACGTTCCGGTCACCTGGCAGCGCATGCTTGGGGAACATGGGTTGCGTCCCGCCCGCATTCCACGGTGGACTACTCCCCAGTTCGTCCGACAGTCAGTCCGACGCGAGACATGGAGGCAGCACTTGAGCTCGACCCCGGGTGGCGGGTCCACCCAGACAGACGGACCTGCGACTGGCCCGGCCGACCGCCTGGGACTGAAGCCCGGCATGGTCGTCCAGGAGCTCGGTTGGGACAACGACGCCGACGACGAGCTGCGCGTCGCGATCGAGGACCGCATCGACGCCGACCTGGTCGACGGTGACTACGGCAACGTCGTGGACGCGGTGCTCCTGTGGTGGCGCGACGAGGACGGCGATCTCGTCGACGGCCTCGTCGACGCGCTCACCGATCTCGTGGGCGGCGGCGCGATCTGGCTGCTCACCCCCAAGGTGGGCCGGCCCAACGCCGTTGACCCCGCCGACATCGCCGAGGCCGCGCCGATCGCGGGCCTGGCTCAGACCACGACCGCGGCTGTCAGCAAGGACTGGTCCGCGACCCGGCTGCTCGCGCCGAAGACCCCGGCGTAAGCCCGATCACCCGGCCGACGGCGAGACCATCGGGTCCGCCGGTCGTTGCACCGGTCGTTCCGAGCTGTTGTCCGACCGTCAGGAAGTGACGCTCCGTGCTCCACGCTGTGCTCCAGAAGACCCGCGCCGGCGCCTCCGCGACCGGCACCACCCTCAAGGTCCTGGGGGAGGCGGGGGTCATCCGGCCGCGCAACCCGCTGGCGCTCGCCCGCGTCGCCCAGGTGCTGCGGCAGTGGGGCACCGGCCCCGCCGGCGGCTTCACGGCGGCCGCGCTGCTCGACCCGCACCGCACCGCGGTGGTCGACGAACTCGGGTCGCTGACGTACGACGACCTCCGGCGCCGGTCCAACGCGCTGGCCCGGGCCTTCGCCGAGCTGGGCGTCGGCGAGGGCGACAGCGTGGCGGTGATGTGCCGCAACCACCGCGGCTTCGTCGACGCGACGATTGCGACCGCCAAGCTCGGGGCGGACATCCTCTACCTCAACACCGCCTTCGCCGGCCCGCAGCTGGTCGAGGTGATCGATCGCGAGCGGCCCGTGCTGGTCGTGCACGACGAGGAGTTCACCCGGCTGCTCGCCAAGGCGCACGTCGGCACCTCGGTCCTCGCCTGGACCGACTCCGAGCCCGGCGCTGACACCACGTCCGGCGATCCGACGCTGGAGTCGCTGATCGCCGGTCGTCCCACCGGCGACCTGGAGCCGCCGGCCCGGCACGGCCGGATCGTGATCCTGACCTCCGGCACGACCGGCACCCCCAAGGGCGCTCCGCGCAGCGAGGCGGGGATCGAGGCGGCCGTCTCGCTGTTGTCGCGGATGCCGCTGCGCTACGGCTGGCGCACCCACATCGCCGCGCCGCTGTTCCACACCTGGGGGTTCGCGCACCTGGCGCTGGCGATGCTGCTCGGCTCCACCGTCGTGCTGCACCGCCGCTTCGACCCCGAGACCTGCCTGCGGACCACCCAGGACGAGCGGTGCGACTCGCTGGTGGTGATCCCGGTGATGCTGCAGCGGATGATGGCGCTGCCCGAGGAGACGCTGAGGCGCTACGACCTCTCGCGGGTCCAGGTCGTCGCGTCGTCCGGGTCCGCGCTCCCCGGCGACCTCGCGACCGACTGGATGGACCACTTCGGCGAGAACCTCTACAACATCTACGGCTCCACCGAGGTGGCGTACGCGTCGATCGCCACCCCGCGCGACCTGCGCGAGGCGCCGGCGGCGGCCGGCAAGCCGCCGTACGCCACGATCGTGAAGATCCTCGACCCCGACGGACGCGAGCTGCCGCCGGGGGAGACCGGACGGATCTTCGTCGGCAACGGGCTGCTGTTCGAGGGCTACACCGGCGGCGGGCACAAGGAGGTCGTCGACGGGCTGATGTCGACCGGCGACGTGGGGCGCTTCGACGAGGACGGCCGGCTGCACGTCGAGGGGCGTGACGACGAGATGATCGTCTCCGGCGGGGAGAACGTCTTCCCCAAGGAGGTCGAGGACTGCCTGATGCGCCACGACGCGGTCGTCGAGGTGGCGGCGGTCGGCGTCGAGGACCCCGACTTCGGCAAGCGGCTGCGCGCGTTCGTCGTCGTCGACCGCGAGGTGTCCGAGCAGGAGCTCAAGGACCTGGTGAAGGAGAACCTCGCCCGGTTCAAGGTCCCGCGCGACATCGTCTTCCTCGACGAGCTGCCGCGCAACGCCACCGGGAAGGTCCTCAAGCGCGAGCTCGACACCGAGTGAGTCGCACCGGGTGAGTCGCACCGGGTGAAGGACCGTCGGTGCCGGGTGCGAGGATGGCGCCATGGGTGGACTCGAGCTGGGCGGAGCGGCACCGGACTTCACGCTGCGCGACCAGTTCGGCCAGGACGTCACGCTGTCGGAGTTCCGAGGCCGCAAGGCCGTGGCGATCTTCTTCTTCCCCTACGCGTTCTCCGGGGTCTGCACCGGTGAGATGGCCGGCATCCGCGACCGGCTGGCCGACTTCTTGACCTTCGACACCGAGGTCCTCGCGATCTCCTGCGACCCGATGTACTCCCTGCGCGCCTTCGCCGACCAGGACGGGCTGAACTTCCCGCTGCTCTCGGACTTCTGGCCGCACGGCGAGGTGGCCCGCGCCTACGACGTGTTCGACGAGGCGAAGGGGTGCCCGCGGCGCTCGTCGTACGTCGTCGACCGCGACGGCCTGGTGCGCTGGGCGGTCCACCACGCGATGCCGGACGGGCGCGACCTCGACGAGCACCTCAAGCAGCTGACCGCCGTCGTGTGACGCCGGTCTAGACCACTGTGGCGCGAATCGAGGTTTCGGACGACACCGCTTGAACGACCCCTCTACAGTTGACCTTGTTGAACCGCAGGTGACCCGAGACGCCTGCGGTTCAACTTCATTTCGGGCCGCCGCGTTGCGTAGTGTGTGCCCCGCTCCGGACGTCGTCCGGGAGCGTGTCGGGCGTATAGCTCAGCGGTAGAGCACCTCCCTTACAAGGAGGTGGTCGGGGGTTCGATCCCCTCTGCGCCCACGGTCTGCCCACGGTCTGCCCACGGTCCGTCTCCTCCCGGGGTGTGGCCCGGCCCACCCGTCCAGACGACCCTTAAGGACTCCGCCCGCGCCGCCGAAGAGAACGGCGTCAGGACTGACATCGGCGCGCACAGGGAGGTGGCTGCCATCACGAACGAGACGGTCCCGGGTGGGACCATCGTCGTCGGCGTGGACCAGACCCCGGCCGCCGCCGAGGCGCTCGCCTGGGCGATCCAGGAGGCGGTGCACGAGGAGACGCCCCTGACGCTCGTCCACGGGGTGGGCGCGGCGCTCTCGTCGTGGGTCGACTTCCAGACCATGGACTTCCGCGACGTCATCGACGCGACCACCGCCACCGGACGTGAGGTCCTCGACGCGGCGCAGGCCGAGGTCGACCGGGTCGCCCCGGCGGTCGAGGTACGCCACGTGCTGCGGCTGACCGATCCGCACCAGGCGCTGCTGGACCTCTCCGCCGACGCCGCGATGCTCGTGGTCGGCTCCCGCACGATGCCGGCCGAAGAGGGCTCCCCGCTGTCCTCGGCCCTCGGCTTCGTCCGCGCCCGGGCCGGCTGCCCGGTCGTCGTCCCGCGGCTGCGACGCAGCCCCGGCGTCGGCGTGGTCGTGCTCGTCGACGGCTCGCCGGAGTCGCAGTCGATCCTCGCCTACGCCTGGGGCCAGGCCGATCGCCGCGGGCTGCCGCTGACCGTCGTGCACTGCCTCCCCGACCCGCCCGCCGACCCGTTCCCGCGCGACATCGGCCTGATGGACGCCACCGCGCGGATGGAGGCCAGCCTCGGCCCCTCGCTGCTCGGCTTCGAGCGGCTGCTGCTCAGCGACCTCGTGCGCGACATGCGGACCCGGTGGCCCGGGGTCGACGTCCGCCTGGTCGTCGAGGACGCGGCGATCGACCAGTGGCTCCAACGGGCGCGGCGCCAGGCCGACCTCCTGGTCGTGGGTGCGCGGCACTCGCGGCGCCTCTCCGAGCTCGTCATCGGCGACTCCGGACGGGAGGAGGTCGAGTGCGTGACCGTGGTGCTGCCGCTCGAAGATCGGCTCGCGCCGGACGCGGACGCGCTGCGGGTCACGATCCGGCGGCTGCACGGCTGCGCGCAGCGCCTCGTCCAGCTCGACATCCCGGTCGACCAGGCCGTCGCGGAGATCCGCTCGGTCACGATGAACACCGACCTGCTCGCCGAGGCGGCACTGAGTGCGCTGCGCGGCTGGGGATCGCCCGACGCGAAGTCCTGGCAGACCCGCGAGGTCGCCGAGCTGCTGGTGCGCGCCGGGGCCCGCCGCTCCTGGCCGTGACGCCCTAACCTCGGATCGTGCCCACGGGACCCGACACCGACCTGGTCGGGGCGATCCGTGCCGCGCTCGCGGCGGCCGCCGACCCGGACCGGGCCGCGGCCCAGCAGCGGTACATGAGGTCGGCGATGCCCTACCGGGGCCTGTCGGCACCCGAGCTCAGGGGTGCGCTGCGACCGCTGCTGCGCGAGCATCCGCCGGTGGACCGGTCCTCCTGGGAGGCGACGGTTCGGTCGTTGTGGGACGACGCCGAGCATCGCGAGGAGCGGTACGCCGCTCTCGCGATCGCCCGGCACCGCCGGGCCTCCGCGTGGCTCGACGCCGGCGTCCTGCCGCTGGCCGGACACCTGGTGGTGACCGGGGCGTGGTGGGACCTCGTCGACGAGACCGCCGTGCACGTCGTCGGCGCTGCGCTGCGGGCGGACCGGGCGCAGGTCACCCCCGTCGTGCGCCGGTGGGCCACCGACGAGGACCTGTGGCTGCGCCGGACCGCGGTGATCTGCCAGCTCGGCCACCGCGAGCAGACCGACGTCGGTCTGCTGCGCCATGCCGTGGAGGCCAACGTGGCGGACCGGGCGTTCTGGCTGCGCAAGGCCGTCGGGTGGGCGCTGCGCGACTACGCGCGCACCGACCCCGAGTGGGTCCGCGCCGAGGTCGACCGGCTCGGCGACCGGCTCTCCGGACTGTCCCGGCGCGAGGCGACCAAGCATCTGTGACCAAACACCTGTGACCAAACACCTGTGACCGACACCTGTGACGCACGCGACATGTGGGCGATGGCACAATCCCTCGGGTGACGTTGGCATCGGTGGCCGATCGACTCTCGGGACGACACGTCCTGCTGACGGGCGTGACCGGATTCGTCGGTGAGGCCCTGCTGCACCTGCTGCTCGCGGAGGTGCCCGGGGTGCGGGTCAGCCTGCTGGTCCGGCCGAAGGGCTCGACGAGCGGGGCCAGCCGGACCGCGGCGCTGCTGGGCAAGCCGATCTTCGCCGCCGTGGTCGAGGCCGCCGGTGGCGTCGAGGCGCTGATGGCCGAGCGGGTGGCCGTGCTCGAGGGCGACCTCGCCGACTTACCGCCCCTGCCCGGTGACCTCGACGCCGTCGTGCACTGCGCGGGCGACGTCTCGTTCGATCCGCCGGTCGACGAGGGCTTCCGCACCAACGTGCTCGGCACCCGCGACCTGATCGGGCGGATCCGCGAGACCGGCCTCGACCTCCACTACGTGCACATCTCGACGGCGTACGTCGCGGGCCGCCGGCGCGGTTCGATCCCCGAGGGCCCGGTCGACCACGACGTCGACCTCGAGGCCGAGCTCGCCTGGGGGCTGGCCCAGCGCCGCCAGATCGAGCACCAGAGCCGCAGCGCGTTCGTGCTCGAGCGCGAGCGCCGCAAGGCCGAGAAGGCGCACAGCCGGGCCGGGCTGCTCACCGCCGCCGGCGCGACCGAGGCCGCCCGCAAGGACTGGGTCAAGCGCGAGCTCGTGCGGGTCGGCACCGAGCGGGCCCGCAGCCTCGGCTGGACCGACTGCTACACGTTCACCAAGGCGCTCGGCGAGCGGGTCGTCGAGGCCCATGCCGCCACGGCCCGGGTGTCGATCGTCCGGCCGAGCATCATCGAGTCCGCGCTCGTCACGCCCCACCCGGGCTGGATCGAGGGCTTCAAGATGGCCGAGCCGCTGATCCTCGCCTACGGCCGCGGCGAGCTCCCCGAGTTCCCCGCGGCCGCGGACACGATCGTCGACATCGTGCCGGTCGACCACGTGGTCGCCGCGATCGTCGCCGTGCTCGCCCACCCGCCGGAGGCCGGGGCCCCGGCGTACTTCCACGTCTCCTCCGGAGACCGCAACCCGCTGACGTTCCGCCGGCTCTACGACAACGTGCGCGCCTACTTCGACGAGCACCCGTTCATCGCGGGCGACCGGGGCGCCGCGCGGCTCCCCGACTGGCGCTTCCCCGGCGCCCAGTCGGTCGAGCGGCTGCTGAGCACCAGCGAGCGCGCCCACAAGGTCGCCGACTACCTGGTCGGCCGCACGCCGCGCAGCGACCGCGCGCGCGACCTGGCCCGCAAGCTCGACCAGCAGGGCCGGCGCCTGGAGTTCCTGCGCCGCTACCTCGACCTCTACCACGAGTACGCCCAGGCCGAGCTGCGGTTCTCTGACGCCCACACGCTGGCGCTCCACGAGTCGCTCTCGGCCGAGGACCGCCGACGGTTCGCGTTCGACACCGCGGTGGTCGACTGGGAGCACTACCTGCGCGAGGTGCACTGCCCGGCGGTCACCGCGCCCGTGCGCCGGATGGACGAGGCGAGACGCAAGCGGCGGAGCTCGGGTGCCGGGATTTCGAGGCTCGCAGCGCTCGCACCTCAACCGCCGGCAGGCGAAGGCGTCGCCGCGTTCTTCGACATGGACGGCACGCTGCTGTCCTCGAACGTCATCGAGACCTACCTGTGGCTGCGGCTGCGCGAGCAGTCCGGCTCCGAGCGGCTCACCGAGCTCGGCCGGGTCGCGGCCCGGCTGCCGGGCCTGGTGCGCGCGGAGCGGCGCGAGCGCAGCGCGTTCCTGCGCTCGGTCTATCGCGAGTACGCCGGGGCGAGCCTGGCCGAGCTCGAGGCGGTCGCCGACGCGCACCTGACCGACCACGTGCTGGCGCGGCTCTCCCCGGACGCCGTACGCCGGATCCGCGAGCACCGCGCGGCCGGCCACCACACCGTGCTGATCACCGGCGCGATCCGGCCGCTGACCCGCCCGCTCGAGCCGCTGTTCGACCACATCGAGGCCGCCGAGCTGGCCGTGGACGACCGGGGGGTGTGCACCGGCTACCTCGCCTCGTCCCCGTTGGTGGGGGAGTCGCGTGCCGCGTGGATGCGGCAGTACGCCGCGCGCCACGGGCTTGACCTGGGCTCGTCGTACGGCTACGCGGACTCCCACTCCGACCTGCCGCTCCTCGAGGCGGTCGGCCGCCCGGTCGCCGTACGCCCCGACGTGCCGCTGTACCGCCACGCGCGCACGAACCGGTGGACGATCGTCGACTGGGCCAGCTCCACCTCCAGCACCCGCACCCTCAACCCCGCGGGAGGACTGACCTGATGATGCTCGCGCTCGAGATGTTCCGGTCGGTGTCGCGGACCATGGCCGGCAAGGCGATCGGCGGCCGGATGCCCGGCGTACTGTCGGGTTTCGCGGCACCGCTGCGCCTGGTGACGGTCGAGGAGCCCCGGGTCGCGCGACCCGGCTGGGCGCGGCTGCGCACCCGGCTCTCCGGCATCTGCGGCTCCGACCTGGGCGCCCTCTCGGGGCGCACCAGCCTGTACTTCTCCGCGGTCGTGTCGCTGCCGTTCGTGCCCGGGCACGAGGTCGTCGCCGAGCTGCTCGACGACTGCGAGGACCTGCCGGCCGGCACCCGCGTCGTCATCGACCCGGTGCTGGCGTGCGCCGCCCGGGGGGTCGAGCCGTGCGAGGCCTGCGCCCAGGGGGCGACGAACCGCTGCGCCCGGATCACGGTCGGCCACCTCTCGCCGGGTCTGCAGACCGGGTTCTGTCACGACACCGGCGGCGGGTGGGGCGAGCAGCTGGTCGCCCACCGCAGCCAGCTCCACCCCGTGCCGGACGGGTTCTCCGACGAGCAGGCGATCCTGATCGAGCCCGTGGCCTGCGCCGTCCACACCGCGCTGCGGGCCGGGGTCCGGGCCGGCGACCGGGTGCTCGTCAGCGGCGCCGGGTCCGTCGGGCTGTTCGCCACCCTCGCGTTGCGCGAGCTCACCGAGGCCGGCGAGATCATCGTGGTCGCCAAGCACCCCCACCAGCGCGAGCTGGCCCGCGAGCTCGGGGCGACCGAGGTCGTCGCTCCGGGCGAGGTGCTGCGACGAGTACGCCGCTCGACGGGCGCCTTCCAGCTCGAGCCGGAGTTCTCCTCGCCGTACCTCCTCGGGGGCGTCGACGTCGCCGTCGACGCGGTCGGCAGCCGGCCCTCGCTCGAGTCGGCGCTCCAGGCGACGCGGGCCGGCGGCCGGGTCGTGCTCTCCGGTATGCCCGCGGGCGCCGACCTCTCCGCCGCCTGGTTCCGCGAGCTGGAGGTCGTCGGCACCTACGCCTCGGCGCGCGCCGACGACGCGTTCGCGCGGGCCACCGAGCTGGTGGCCGGCGACGCGGTCCAGCAGCTCGCCAAGTCCGTCGCCAACTACCCGCTACACCGCTGGCGGGAGGCACTCGACCACGCCCACTCGGCCGGCCGGCTCGGCACGGTCAAGGTGGCCTTTGACCCTAGGAGCAGCTCATGAGCCGTCCCGGTTTCGTCCTCGAGGTCGACGACCGTACCCCGCCGCTCGTGGTGCATGAGGGGCTGGGGTTCCGGCTCGAGGACGGCTTCCCGCTCGGCACCCGCGTGGTCTACCCGCCCGAGTCGATCCCGGCCGTGCCGGACGTCGAGGACGCGATCCGCGAGGCGCTGCTGCACCCGCACGACAGCGAGCCGCTGCCGGCGCTGCTGCGACCCGGGATGCGGTTGACGATCGCCTTCGACGACCTCTCGCTGCCGCTGCCGACGATGGGGGCCCCGGACATCCGCGGCCGGATCATCGAGCAGGTGCTGACGATGGCCGCCGAGGCCGGCGTCGACGACGTGCAGCTGATCGCCGCCAACGCACTGCACCGCCGGATGACCGCCGCCGAGCTGAAGCACATCGTCGGGGAGCGGGTCTTCCGGTCCTTCTACCCCCAGGGTGACCTCTACAACTTCGACGCCGAGGACCGCGACGGTCTCGCCCACCTCGGCACCACCGACAAGGGCGAGGACGTCGAGATCAGCAAGCGAGCGGCCGAGTCCGACCTGCTCGTCTACGTCAACGTCAACCTGGTCGCGATGGACGGCGGCCACAAGTCGGTGGGCATCGGCCTGGCGTCGTACCGCTCGCTGCGCCACCACCACAACGCCAAGACCATGGTCCACTCGCGCTCGTTCATGGACCACAAGCACTCCGAGATGCACCACTCCGCGTGGCGGATCGGGCGCCTGATCAAGGAGCACGTCCGGGTCTTCCAGATCGAGACCACGCTGAACAACGACGTGTTCCCGAGGCCGTTCGACTTCCTCCAGAAGCGCGAGTGGGAATGGTCGGTCAAGGACCAGGCGACGATGCTCGGGGTGCGCCGCGGGCTCGCGGTCGCGCCGCAGAAGATGCGGCACAAGATGTTCCACGACCTGCGCTCGGTCTACGGCCTGACCGGCGTCAACGCCGGGGAGGTCGAGGCCGTGCACGAGCGGACGCTCCAGAAGGTGCACCAGCAGCACCTGGTGGAGGTGCAGGGCCAGTCCGACGTGCTCGTGATGGGCGTGCCCTACCTCGGCCCCTACAACGTCAACTCGTCGATGAACCCGATCCTCGCGACCTGCATGGGGCTGGGCTACTACTTCAACTCCTACCGCGGCCAGCCGGTCGTCCGGAAGGGCGGAGCGGTGATCCTGTACCACCCGCTCGACGAGGGGTTCAACCAGCTGCACCACCCGTCGTACGTCGACTTCTACGAGGAGGTGCTCGCCGAGTCGACCGATCCCGCGGTGGTGGGGGAGAAGTACGAGCAGCAGTTCGCCCAGGACCCCTGGTACATCCACCTCTACCGCACCTCGCACGCCTACCACGGCGTGCACCCGTTCTACATGTGGTACTGGGCGGCGCACGCGATGGACCACGTCGACGAGGTGATCTGGGTCGGCGCCGACCGGCGGGTCGCCTCCCGGCTCGGCTTCCGCGCGGCGAGCACGCTCGCCGACGCCCTCGAGATGGCGTCGGGGACGGTCGGCACCAGCCCGTCGATCACCTACCTGCACAACCCGCCGCACCTGCTCGCGGACGTGCGGTGACGGTGCGATGAGCTTCCTCAAGGAGACCGCCGACGACGTCCGGCTGGTCGCCCGCGGCTGGCGCTGGGGACGCCGCCCGCAGGTGCCGCGCTCGGCGGAGGAATGGGTGCCGGCGGCCCGGTCGACGGTGTTCCACACCGACTGGTCGCGCCGGCGCCCGGCGATGGCGGCCCGCGAGATCGCCCAGAAGGCCGGGCTCGAGCCGCTGTTCCGCTCCCAGGTGCGCACCCGGGTCGAGGGCCTCGACGTCCTCGAGCGCACCGAGGGACCGGTGATCTTCGTGGCCAACCACGCCTCGCACCTCGACACCCCGCTGATCCTGCTGTCCCTGCCCGACGAGTGGCGCCGGCGTACGGCGGTGGCGGCCGCGGCCGACTACTTCTTCGACACCTGGTGGCGCGCGGTCGGATCGTCCCTGCTGTTCAACACCTTCCCGATCGACCGGCGCGGTGGCTCGATGGCGGCCACGCCGGGGGAGGTGCTCGCCGACGGCTGGAGCCTGGTGATCTATCCCGAGGGCACCCGGTCGACCGACGGCTGGGTCGGCCGGTTCCGGATGGGCGCGGCGTTCCTCGCCAAGGAGTACGGCGTCCCGGTCGTGCCGGTCGCCCACCGCGGCACGTTCGCGGCGATGCCGCGCGGGCAGGGGTGGCCCTCCCCGGGGCGACGACAGCTCACGATCCGCTTCGGTGAGCCGGTGGTGGCCGGGGCCGAGGAGTCCGTGCGTGACTTCAGCGCGCGGGTCAAGGACGCCGTGGCCGCGCTGCTCGACGAGGACTCCTCCACCTGGTGGGAGGCCCGGCGCCGGGCGGCTTCGGGAGCGACCCCCGACCCGACCGGGCCGAAGGTCGCGCAGTGGCGCCGGGTGTGGGCGCAGACCCAGTCACCGAGTGCCGAGGCCCCCGCCCGGAGGCTGCGCGCCTGGAGCCGGTGAGAGCACTCTCATCCGAGCCTCACCACGGTCTCACCCGCCGGGTGCAGCGTCGTTCCCGTAGCAACGATCGGCCGGATCCGGCCACCGGGGTCGGACCAGCCGGTCATGACCTGCCCGAGGGGGCGAGACGATGAACAACGCAGTGCGCAAGGGTTCGCTGGTCGTGCTCAGCCTGGCCACGGCGGCGGTGCTCGGCGTCCAGGCGCCGGCGCTGGCCGGTGGCCCCGGCGGTGGCCCGACGTCCGGCAGTGTCGGCCAGGGAGTCGGCCAGGGGGCCGGCCAGGGTGCCGGCGACCAGGTCCGCGACCGCGACCGGCTCCACGACGGTGAGTGCGACGGCACCGGCGTGGGTGACCGCGACCGGGACCGTGACCGCGTGCACGCCCAGGACCGCGACCGCGACCGGATCCACGCCCAGGACCGCGACCAGGACCGTGACCACGACCGGATCCGGCTCCACCGCCACGGCGGCTGGTGACCGATCGGCCCGACCCGCCGGCCCGCCCGAGGTCCTCGGGCGGGCCGGCGTCGTCGGGGCCGCTCAGCCCGGCGTACCGGACCCCAGCACCCCCGAGCCCAGCCAGTCGCCGCGCTCGAACCCCGGCAGCACCACGAACTCCGCCGATCCGATCGCGGTCGTCCAGGTGTTGAGCGAGTCCGCCCGGTCCAGCGAGCGCTGGATCGGCACGAACTGGCCGGCGACGGAGGCCTGGAAGCTCATGAACAGCAACCCGCTGTCGTCCTCGGTCGCGTAGTTCGCGCCCTTGCGGACGATCCGGGCGCCGGCGTTCTCCATCGGGTGCGCCAGCCGGGCGTGGGCCCGCGGCCCGGGGTCGCTGAGCCGTTCCCCGGTGTCGAGGGTGCGGCCCAACGCCGCCTCCTGCCGGTCGCGGGTGAGCTCGGCCCAGGTGTCGAGGTCCATGCTGATCCGGCGTACGACGAGCGTGGTCGCGCCGGTCCACGGTGGCTCCCGGATCCACACGGTCTCGTCGAACGTGGCGCTGCCCGGCCGCGGGCTGGCGGTGCCGTCGACCTGGCCGAACAGGTTGCGTCCGGTCATCGGGCGCCCGTCGGCGTCGGTGCCGTTCCAGAACCCGCTCTGGCGCCACCGCTGCCGCGCGAACGGCACCGCGTCGCGGACCAGCTGGCGGACCGCGTGCGCGAGCGTGGTGCCCTCGCGGGCGGCGACCACCAGCACCAGGTCACCGCCCGACCACCGCGGCTGGAGCCGGTCGTGGCGCATCGGCGGCACCGCCTCGAACCCGGTCGGCGCGTCGAGTCCGGCCGCGGCCAGGGCACCGGGGCCGAGCCCGACGGTGATCGTCAGGTCGGCCCGCGCCGCGGCCAGCCACGGCTCGGTGTCGCCCGGCGTCGCCCGGCCGGTGGTCAGCGCCTCCACGTCGCCGGTCCAGACCCGCAGCAGCCGTCCGAGTGCGTCCCGGTCGGTGTCGGGGAGCAGGTCGAGCGCGACCACCTCGACGACCGCCGGCATCGGGGTGGCGACGCCGGGCTGGTGCACGCCGTACGGCGCCACCTCGGTCCCGAGCCCCACCGGAGCAGGGCTCTCGGAATCCCCGTCCCCGGCCCAGGCGGCACCGCCCGCCGTGCCGGCGGCCGCACCCGCGACCGCCGACCCGACGTACCCGAGGAATCCGCGCCGTCCGATGCCGTGCTTGCCGGGCTTGCCGGGCTTGCCGGGCTCGGCGGGAGCGGGCGTCTCGGGTCCGGACATCAGTGGCCGTGCTCCGCGGTCCCGGGCGAGTGGTAGTGGCCGGCCTCCTCGGTGAACTCCTTCACCGGCGCGGTCACCTCCAGCGTGGTCCCGTCCGAGAAGCCGAGGGTGAGCTCGACCTCGTCGCCGGGTGCGAGCTCCTGCTTCAGCTTCATCAGCATCACGTGGTAGCCGCCGGGCTGGAGCAGCTGGCCCCCTCCGGCCCGCACCACGATGCCGCCGTCGGTCTCGCGCATGACCATCTCGCCGTCGACCTTCGCCATCTCGTGCAGCTGGGCCATGCCCGCCACGGGGGAGGACGCGGTCTCGAGCGTGACGTCCTCGTCGGTGTTGTTGTCGACGACCAGGAACGCCCCGGTCATGGTGGGGTCCTCGGACCCGACCGTCGCGCGGACCCAGGGGTCCTCGATGGTCACGGTGCCGGGCTCCGCGGCGGCGGCGGGCTCCGCCTCGTCGCCGCAGCCGGCCAGGCCGGCCAGGGCGACCACCAGGGCGACCGCCGGCAGCAGCGTGCGCGTCCAGGGGCGGCGCGCAGCAGTGTTCAACATGGGTACTCCTCGTTCAGGGGATGGGCGCGCGGGAGCGCGCCGGACCGGCCCGACGGGCGGGTCCGTGGGTGTCAGGAAGCGAGGAGGACGGGTGGGCCGCGCCGGGAGACCGCGGGACGGTCCAGGCGGGGGACGGGGGCGAAGCCGGTGGCCCGGGGCCGTGGCCGTGGAGCGCAGGAGGCGCCGCGGTACGCCGCCAGCAGGGCCGTGACGCTGCGCCGGGCCGCGGCCACGACGAGCACGCGCACCGCCGCCACGTGGACGAGGGCCCACAGGGCGTGCTCGCCGAC
>NZ_DASWVI010000234.1:0-3704 GCF_036401255.1 Nocardioides sp.
GCCGACGCACCGCGCCATCGACCACATGCCGTGGGCGATCTGGCGGGGGAACCCGAACGCCTTCGCGGTCAGCCCGTAGAGGTGGATCGGGTTGTGGTCGCCGGACACGGACGCGTAGCGGCGGCCCAGGTCGCCGGGCAGCCGCCACGTGGTGCCGGTCGGCGGGGCATCGGGGAACACGGTGCCCTCCGGAGCGTCGTCCGACCCACGGCCCCGGCGCAGGAACGTCGAGGTCTCCTCCCACACCAGCTCCGCGCGCGAGTGGACCCGGGTCACCATGTCGAAGACCTGGCCCTTGGCGTGCGGACGCAGGTGCTCGGCGTACGCCGTGACCTGGAGCTGCTCGTCGAGCCCGATCGGCCGGTGCTGGGTGATGGCGTTCTCGAGGTGCACGGTGCCGATCGCGGGGAACGGGAAGTCGCTCGCCGTCATGATCTCCATGTGCAGCCCGAACGCCAGCAGGTGCGGGTAGGGCAGCGGCAGCACGTCCTTGCGCGGGAAGCCGCACAGGCCGGCATACCGCGCCACGTGGGCCGCGTCGAGCGGCACGTCGTGGCGCTCGAGGGTGCGTTCGGGCAGCGCGTCGCCCGTCTTGCGTACGCCGGGCAGCAGGTTGACGCCCGGCACGGCGGGGAGCGCCGCGCGGGCCATCGTGGGGAGCCGGTCGGGCCACGCCATCTCAGGCCCCCAGCATCATCTGGCCGCAGACCCGCACGACGTTGCCGTTGACGGCGGTCGAGGCGGGGTTGGCGTACCAGGCGATGGTCTCGGCGACGTCGACCGGCAGGCCACCCTGGGCCATCGCGTTGAGCCGCTGGCCGACCTCGCGGGTCGCGAACGGCACCGCCGCGGTCATCTGGGTGATGATGAAGCCGGGCGCGACCGCGTTGACCGTGATGCCGTCGGTGAGCTCGTCGGCGAGGGAGTCGACCAGCCCGATCACGCCCGCCTTGGAGGCCGCGTAGTTGGTCTGGCCGACGTTGCCGGCGATGCCGGCGATCGATGCGACGCCGACGACCCGGCCGTTGGGCCGGATCACGCCCTGGTCGAGGAGCTCGCGGGTGATCCGCTCGGGGGCGGTCAGGTTGACCGCGATCACCGACTCCCACCGGTCCTCGGCCATGTTCGCGAGCTTCTTGTCACGGGTGATGCCGGCGTTGTGCACGACGACGTCGACACCGCCATGCTCGGTCTTCAGGTGATGGGCGAGGCGCTGGGGTGCGTCCTTGGCGGTGATGTCGAGCACCAGGTGGTCGCCGTCGAGCCCCTTCATCACGCCCTGCAGCTCGCTGGCGGCCTGGGGCACGTCGACCCCGACGACGGTCGCGCCGTCGCGGTGCAGCACCCGGGCGATCTGCTCGCCGATGCCGCGGCTGGCGCCGGTCACCAGCGCGACCTTGCCCTCCAGCGGGCGCAGCCAGTCGTCGACCGGCTCGGCGTCCGTGGCGCCGTGCGCGCCGATCCTGATCACCTGGCCGGAGACGTAGGCGGACTTGGGGGAGAGCAGGAACGCGAGCGTGCTCTGCACGGCACCCTCGGCGCCGTCGGCGACGTAGACGAGCTGGACGGTGCCGCCGCGGCCGATCTCCTTGCCGAGGCTGCGGGTGAAGCCCTCCAGCGCGCGCTGGGCGACCCGCTCGCCGTCGGCCACCTGCTCGGGCGGGGTGCCGAGCACGACGACCCGGGGGCACGGGTCGAGGCGGCGCAGCAGCGGGGTGAAGAAGTCGCGCAGGGCGACGAGGTCCGCGGAGCTCGTCAGGCCGGTGGCGTCGAAGACCAGCCCCTTGAACCTGGCCTCGCCGCCGGTGTCCGCGCCGGTCTCGTCGGTCGCGGCGATGCCGAGCGTGTCGAGGATCCCGACCAGCGACTCGGCCAGCCGGCCCCGGCCGCCGACGGCGACGGTGCCGTCGACCAGCGGCGCGCCCTCGGCGTACCGTTCCAGCGTGGCGGGGGTGGGCAGGCCGAGCAGCCTGGTGACCTGCTTGCCGATCGCGGACTGCGTGAACCCCTGGTAGAAGTCGCTCATGGCGGGTATGTAACTCCTTGTGTAACTGGGAGTCCAGATTTCGTGATCTGGCCCTCATGTCCTTCTCTCGATTCCCCGACCGACGCAGGATGAACCCCATGGCAGCCAAGACCCAGGGCCGGACCCCCGCCAAGACCCAGGCCAGGACCCAGGCCAGCACCCGTCGCGTCGCCGTCCTCGGCGGCAACCGCATCCCGTTCGCACGGTCCAACACCGTGTACGCCGACGCGTCCAACCAGGACATGCTCACCGCCGCGATCGACGGCCTGGTCGAGCGGTTCGGGCTGCAGGGCGAGCGGCTCGGCGAGGTCGTGGCGGGCGCGGTGCTCAAGCACGCCCGCGACTTCAACCTGACCCGGGAGTCGGTGCTCGGCTCCAAGCTCGCCCCCGAGACGCCCGCGACCGACATCCAGCAGGCGTGCGGCACCGGTCTGCAGGCCGCGATCCAGGTGGCCAACAAGATCGCGCTCGGGCAGATCGACTCAGGGCTGGCAGGCGGCACCGACACCACCTCCGACGCGCCCGTCGCGATCAGCGACCGGCTGCGCAAGAAGCTGATGAAGGTCAACGCGGCGCGCGACACCAAGGGCAAGGTGCTCGCGCTCGGTGCGATCCGGCCCGGCGACATCGGGCTGGAGATCCCGCAGAACGGCGAGCCGCGCACCCGGCTGTCGATGGGGGAGCACGCCGCGCTGACCGCGCTGGAGTGGCAGATCGGCCGCGAGGAGCAGGACGAGCTCGCCGCCGCGTCGCACCAGCACCTGGCGGCGGCGTACGACGAGCACTGGTTCGACGACCAGGTGACGCCGTTCCGCGGCGTCGAGCGCGACAACAACCTGCGCCCGGACTCGACGGCCGAGAAGCTCGCGAAGCTCAAGCCGGTGTTCGGCAAGGGCGAGGCGGCCACGATGACCGCCGGCAACTCCACGCCGCTCACCGACGGTGCGTCCGTGGTGCTGCTCGCGTCGGAGGACTGGGCCAAGGAGCACGGCCACCCGGTGCTGGCCTACCTCACCGCCTCGGAGACGGCCGCCGTCGACTACGTGCACGGCGGGGAGGGCCTGCTGATGGCGCCGGCGTACGCCATGGCGCGGATGCTGTCGCGCGAGGGCTACTCGCTGCAGGACTTCGACTTCTACGAGATCCACGAGGCCTTCGCCTCGCAGGTGCTCGCGACGCTCAAGGCCTGGGAGGACCCGATCTTCTGCAAGGAGCGTCTCGGCCTCGACGCCCCGCTCGGGGCGGTCGACCGGGCCCGGCTGAACGTCAACGGCTCCTCGCTCGCCGCGGGCCACCCCTTCGCCGCCACCGGCGGCCGGATCCTGATGAACCTGGCCAAGCTTCTGGAGCAGCAGGGCTCCGGTCGCGGCGTGATCTCGATCTGCGCCGCCGGCGGCCAGGGCGTCACCGCCATCCTCGAGCGCTGACCCCACCCGTTGAGTTGGGGATTCCCGACCGTTGAGTCGGGGATTCGTGTCACCCCGGCGACGGGACTCCCCGACTCAACGGTCGCGAAGCCCCGATTCGCAGGTCACCAATCCCCAACTCAACGGGTGGCGAGGGCGAGGGCCGAGGCGACCAGGTAGTCCTTGACCTGGTCGGGGGAGACCGTCGCGACCTTGGGTACGCCGGGGGCGGCCTCCTTGACCAGGATGCCGACCCGGGCCAGCTGCAGGGC
>NZ_DASWVI010000235.1:0-11818 GCF_036401255.1 Nocardioides sp.
GGAGCACGGGACACCGACCGGGCGGGTCCGGCGGCCGCGCCGGCCGCTGGCACTGCCGCGCACCGACTCGCCGGCGGCCAGCCGCTCGAGCAGGCTCTCGTACCCGTCGGCGACGTCGTCCCAGCGGTACCTCGACGCGGCCCGCTCCTGCAGGCGCCGACCGAGCTCGGCGACCCGGCCGGGGTCGGCCTCGGCGCGCGCCAGGATCGCGGGCAGCTCCTCCGCTACGGAGAAGTACGCCGCCGCGGGGCCGGCCACCTCGCGGTTGAACCCGACGTCGAAGGCGACCACGGCCGCGGCGGCGCCCATCGCCCGCAGCAGCGAGGGGTTCGTGCCGCCCACGCTGTGCCCGTGGAGGTACGTCGAGCAGCCGGCGTACAGCTGGTCGAGCAGGTCCTGGTCCCAGACCGCGCCGAGCAGGACGACCCGGGGGTCGTCCCGGGCGATCGAGCGGATCCGCGCGGTGTAGCGGTCGGCGTACGGCGCGGAGCCGACGACCACGAGCGGGAGCCGGGCGGCGGAACGGTGGTAGCCGGCGACGATCTCGGCGACGTGGTTCTCCGGCTCGAACCTCGCGACGACCAGGTGGAAGGCGCCGGCGCGGAGCCGCAGCCCCGCGAGCCGACCGGTGCCGGGGTCCTGGAGGATCGGGGCGCCATAGGTGAGCAGCTCGGTCGCGACGCCGAACTCGGCGCGGTAGTAGTCGGCGATCCCCGCGGCGTCGGCGATCAGGGCGTCGGCCCACCGGACCGCGAGCGACTCGGCCCACCGGTAGTAGTGGCGGCCGGCGCCGCTCCACTTCGCGCGCTGCCACTCGAGTCCGTCGACGTGCACGGCGACCGGCAGGTGGGCCGCGTGCAGGGCCGGCAGGAACGCCGCGTTCGCGGCGTTGAACACCGCCGCCACGTCGTGGCCGCCCGTGTGCCACACGTGCGCCACCGAGGCCGCGGTGTGACTCAGCGTCTCCAGCGACCGCGACCGGACGGCCGGCAGGTGCACCAGCCGCATCCCGAGGTGCTCGCACGGCCGCGGGGCCTGCGCACCCCGGCAGTAGACGGTGACCTCGTGGCCGCGCCCGACCAGGCGCCGGCCGATCTCCTCCACGGCGGTCTCGAAGCCGCCGTACCGGGCCGGGACCCCGCGCGTCCCGATCATCGCGATCCTCATCGCGCGGCGATCGCGTCCAGGGCGCGCAGCTCGCGCCACCACTTGCGGCAGGCCAGGGCGAGCAGGCCGGCGTTCGCCGCGAGCATCACGGCGTACGCCGCGACGAACGCCGCGCCCCAGCCGAGCAGGACGAACATCCAGCACTGGGTGCCGTAGTCGTTCGGGAGGATCAGCCAGCGCCGCCAGGGACCCTCGGGACGAGGCACCGTCTCCGGCGCGACCGGCGACCGCAGGTGGGGGAGCAGCACGATCCCGAAGAAGCAGGTGACGTCGACGACCAGGTAGGCGATCGGGAGGAGGAGCACCGCCTCGCTCGACACCGGCGCGAAGCGGTAGAAGGAGATCAGCACGGCGAGGTGCACCGCGCAGGTCTTCACGCAGTCGACCGTGTGGTCCAGCCACTCGCCGGACACCGAGCCACGGCCGCGCAACCGGGCCAGCTGCCCGTCCACGGAGTCCATGACGTAGCCGAGCGCGAGCAGCACCGCCACGGTCAGCCCGCTCGCCCACGACGGCCGCACCAGGGCGACGACCGCGAGGCCGGCCGCCGAGAGCGTCGCGCTGACCGCGGTCGCGACGTCGGGCGTCATGCCGACCTGGTGCACCGCCGCCGCGACCCGCCGCGCCGCCGGCCGGTTCACCGAACGTGAGTACGCCGCCGTCCCCCGCGGCGGCTTCTGTGCCGCGGCGAGCGCCGCCAGGTCCGCGCGATAGCCCCGGCGCACCGCACCGTCGTGTCGGCTGCCCGTCGTGGTGGCGCTCACGTCTCCCCCCGTGTCTCGCTCCTGACCGGAACGTAGGGCCGGCCGCCGGCGGCCGGGGCGGAGTGCGGGACCGGTCGCCAATATTGGGTGAAGGGCCGCGACCGGCGGGCCGGACGGAGGCGGGCGCGCGTCGAATGCACTCGTGAGTGACCAGCAGCCGCGGACGATCCTGGTGGCCAACCCGTCGGCGGACGTCTACGGGTCGGACCTCCAGATGCGCGAGAGCGTCGCCGCCTTCCGGGAGCGTGGCATCCGGGTGGTGGTCGTGGTCCCCGCGCTCGGCCCGCTCGTGGCGGGCCTGCGGGACCTCGGCGCCGAGATCCGGCTGCTCGACTACCCGGTGCTGTGCCGCTCGGCCGCGTCGGTCCACGGGCTCGCGCACCTGGCGGAGGCCGCCGGCCGCGCGCTGCCGGGCATCCGTCGCCTGGTGCGTGAGGTGCGCCCGGACCTGGTCTACGTCAACACGCTCACGCTGCCCTGGTGGCTGCTGGCGACGCGGGGCACCGGGGTGCCCGCCCTGTGCCACGTCCACGAGGCGGAGGCGGCCGACCCGCCCGCCGTACGACGCGCCCTCGCGCTGCCGCTGCTGCTCGCGGACACCGTGGTCGCCAACAGCCGGACCACGCAGGAGTCGCTCCTCGAGTCCGTGCCGGCCCTGGCCGCCCGGCTCCGGCTGGTGTGCAACGGGATCCCGGGCCCGCCCCGCACCCCGCGCCTGCCTCGCCACGACGACCCCGGTGCCGCGGTCCGCCTGGTCACCGTCGGGCGCCTCTCGCGGCGCAAGTCGCCCGACACCGCACTCGAGGCGGCCGCGCTGCTGCGGGCCCGCGGGTACGACGTCCACCTCGAGCTGTGCGGGACCCCGGCGCCGGGCCAGGAGGACTACGCCGCCGGGCTGCGGGAACGGGCGCAGCGGCCCGACCTGCGGGGCGCGGTGACCTTCGCGGGCTACGTGGCCCCGGTCTGGCCGGCCCTCGAGCGCGCCGACCTGCTGCTCGCCCCCTCGCTGGGGGAGTCGTTCGGGAACGCGGTCGTCGAGGCCCAGCTGGCGCGGCGGCCGGTGGTCGCGGCCGCGGTGCCGGGCCACCTGGAGACGATCCGGCACGGGGTCACCGGGCTGCTGGTGACACCGCGCGACCCCCGGGCCCTGGCCGACGCGGTCGGCACCCTGGTCGAGGACCCGGGACTGGCGCTGCTGCTCGGCGACGCCGGCCGGCGGGCGGCCCGCTGGGCGTACGGCGTCGCGCGCTACCGCAGCGAGATCGCCGACGTCGCGGCCCGGTGTGCCCGGGCGGGTGCTCAGACCCGCTCGAGCGCCGGCCAGGGCCTGCTCAGCTCGACCTCGTCGCCGAGGCGTGCGAGGGCCTGACGCAGCCGGGTGCTCGACGTGTGCACGGTGTACGGGAAGTAGACGACCTCGACACCGACCGAGGCGAAGTCGCGCTCGAGCTTGTCGCCCTTCGGCGTCCCGCGCCAGTCGTCGCCCTTGAAGATCCGGTCGAAGTGCAGGAGTTCCCAGGTGTCGAGCTTCTCCGGGAGCGTCTCGGCGTGCACGGAGTCGACGTAGTCGATGTGGCGGACGATCTCCAGGCGCTCGGCGAGGCAGATGACGGGCCGGGTGCCCTTCGCGCGCTCGCACATCTCGTCGGAGACGACGCCGGCGATCAGGTGGTCGCAGTGCGCCCGCGCCAGGCGGAGCACGTTGAGGTGACCCACGTGGAAGAGGTCGTACACACCCGGTGCGTAGCCCACGACCATGCTCATGACCGCAACCTAGAAGCCCGGTGACCGGCCCGACGGGCCCCGCCGGGAGATACCCAACACGGGGGAGAGGCGTT
Source organism: Nocardioides sp. (assembly GCF_036401255.1). Classification (GTDB taxonomy): domain Bacteria; phylum Actinomycetota; class Actinomycetes; order Propionibacteriales; family Nocardioidaceae; genus Nocardioides. Next base: position 3,770 of record NZ_DASWVI010000235.1, read on the forward strand.
CGGCATCCGGCGGCGGCCGACGACCGCGACGAACGACGGGTGAACGACCGGCCGAACCCACCCCTGGCCCGTTCGGGCCAGGCGGTGACCGGCCCCTATGACCCGTTCTGACCAGCGCAAACCCCGCGGGCCGAGGAGTTCGGCAAACGGGGCGTGGCTGTTCGCGCGACGTTCACCGGGCACGGACCCGCCGTTCCGGTGACGTCCTGAAGATTCAGGCGATTCAGCACCCCGCTCCACCGAGCGCATCGCCAGAAAGCACCGCGTGACCACCCAACCTGTGCCGTACGCCTCCACCGAGGTCGGCCCCCGCAAGATCTCCCGCAAGGCGACGGGTGTCGATGCGGTCTTCGTGCACTCCATCCGCGCCGTCGGTGCCGTCGTCCTGGTCATCACCGGCGGCGTCGGCCTGTTCCTCGGCTGGCAGGCCTACCCGACCCTGCACCACTACGGCTGGAGCTTCTTCACCGAGAACCGCTGGCAGCCGGAGGCCGACATCATCGGCATCGCGGCGGTGCTGACCGGCACGTTCTGCGTGGCGATGGTCGCGATGGTCGTCGCGTTCCCGCTGGCGCTGCTGACCGCGCTCTACATCAGCGAGTACGCGCCCGCGTTCCTCAAGAACGTCCTGGTCTCGATGGTCGACCTGATGGCGGCGGTGCCGTCGATCATCTGGGGCCTCTGGGGCTTCTTCCTGATCATGCCGCACGCGGCCGAGCTCGCCATGTGGTTCGAGCGCAACCTCGGCTGGATCCCGGTCTTCGAGGTGCGCGGGGCCGACCCGGACGCCGCGGTCGTCGACACGGTGATCTCGCAGTACAGCTTCAGCATGTTCTGCGCCGGCATCGCCGTCGCGATGATGGTGCTGCCGATGGCCTGCGCGGTGATGCGGCAGGTGTTCTCGCAGACCCCGGAGGGCGAGAAGGAGGCCGCGCTCGCGCTCGGCGCCACCAAGTGGGGGATGGTGCGCACCGTCGTGCTGCCCTTCGGTCGCGGCGGGATCATCGGCGGCACGATGCTCGGTCTGGGCCGGGCGCTGGGCGAGACCATCGCCGTGCTGTTGATCCTCTCGCCGTCCTTCGACGTCAAGGGCCGGGTCCTCGAGATCGGCGGCAACACCGTCTCCGCGCTCATCGCGGGTCGCTTCGGTGACGCCGACCCGACCCAGCTCTCGGCGCTCCTGGCCGCGGGCTTCGTGCTGTTCCTCATCACCCTGGCCGTCAACACGGTGGCTTCCGTGATCGTCAACCGCAGCCGCTCGGGCGCCGGGACGGACGCCTGATGACGCTCGCGCCCCAAACTCGCGGCAACCAGACCCTCGGCCCGGCCGAGGGCGGCACCGTCGGCACGACCTCGCTGCCGCGGTACGACGACGACGCGCCGCCCGCGGTGCCCCGAGCGGCCCTGGGCCGGCTGACGACCGACGAGCTGTTCGCCCGGGTCGGCTCCTGGGCCGCGGGCTTCGCCATGGCCTGGCTGATCACCCAGCGGCTGCTGCCGCTGGCCGGCCTGCCGTGGTTCCTCCTCGTCTGGTTCAGCTGCGGGCTGCTGGTGACCGCGGCGACCGCCGGGATGTCCGGTGGCCTCGTCGAGGTGCGCGACCGGGTCGCCGGCGCGGTGATCACGGCCGGCGCGATGGTGGTCGGAGCCGCTCTGCTGAGCGCGATCGTGTTCGTGTTCGTCCGGGGCTGGGAGCCACTGACCCACCTGAACTTCTTCGTCGACGACATGTCCGGGGTCGGCCCGAAGGACCCGTTCGACCGCGGCGGCGTCCTGCACGCGGTCGTCGGCTCGCTGATCGAGGTCGGCATCGCGGTCGCGGTCACGCTGCCGCTCGGCATCGGGACGGCCGTCTTCATGAGCGAGGTCGGTGGCCGGTTCGCCCGGGTGGTGCGCACGGTCGTCGAGGCGATGACCGCGCTGCCGTCGATCGTCGCCGGCCTGTTCATCTACACGGTGCTGATCGTCGCGCTCGGCTACCCGAGGTCCGGGCTCGCCGCCGGCCTCGCGATCGGCGTGATGATGCTGCCGATCATCGCCCGCGCCGCGGACGTGGTGCTGCGGGTCGTGCCGAGCGGCCTGCGCGAGGCCAGCCTGGCGCTCGGCGCCAGCCGCTGGAAGACCGTCTGGCACGTCGTGCTGCCGACGGCGCGGCCCGGCCTCGCCACCGCCTGCATCCTCGGCGTCGCCCGCGGCGTCGGCGAGACCAGCCCCGTGCTGCTGACGTCGGGCAACGCCCAGTTCCTCGTCACCAACCCCACCGACGGCGTCATGAACTCGCTGCCGCTGTTCGTCTACTCCCTGGTGCGCTCCGGAGAACCCAACGCGATCGCCCGCGCCTTCGCCGCCGCCACCGTGCTGCTCGTCGTGGTGCTCGTGCTCTTCGTGGTCGCCCGGCTGCTCGCCCGGCCGAAGCGGGCCAAGCGCACGAGGGCCAGCCGCCGGCTCACCGGTGGCACCAACCGGCTCGGCCTCAACCTGCGCCGCGGGGACCCGCTCGTGCTGGCCGGCCCCGTGCGGGCTCCCGACGACCTCGCCACGAAGTACCCGCCCGCCCCGAACGAGGAGATCCCGTGACCCGCCTGATCCGAACGGTCGTGGCGTTCGCGCTGTCGCTGGCGTGCGTGGCCGCACTGCCGGGCGCCGCGAACGCGACGGTCTACGCCCAGATCGAGGGCACCGGCTCGACCTGGTCCGAGCTCATCGTCCAGCAGTGGATCGCCGACGTGGACGCCAACGGCATGAAGGTCGTGTACACCGGCGGCGGCTCGACCAAGGGCCGCAAGGACTTCGCCCAGGACAGCACGGACTTCGCGATCTCCGAGATCCCCTACCAGGGCACCGACGAGCAGGGCCAGGCCGACACCAGCAACGGTCGCGACTACGCCTACCTGCCGATCGTCGCGGGCGGGACCGCGTTCACCTACCAGCTCAAGATCGGCGGCGAGCTGGTGCGCAACCTGCGGCTCTCCGGCGAGACGATCGCGAAGATCTTCACCAACAAGATCACGAACTGGAACGACCCGGCGATCACCAAGGACAACAACGGCCGCAAGTTCCCCTCGATGCCGATCAAGCCCGTCGTGCGCTCGGACGGCTCGGGCACGACCGCGCAGTTCACCACCTGGATGGACCACGAGTACCCGAGCATCTGGCGGCCCTACTTCGGCCAGTCCGGGCTGACGTCGTACTACCCGAAGAACGGCGGGCAGATGATCAGCCAGGCCGGCTCGGACCAGGTGATGAACACGATCAAGGGCTTCGCCGGCAACGGGACCATCGGGTACGTCGAGTACTCCTACCCGCTCAACGCGGACTACCCGGTCGTGAAGGTGCTCAACAAGGCCGGCTACTTCGTCGAGCCGACGCAGTACAACACCGCGGTCGCGCTGACGAGGGCCAAGATCAACCAGGACAAGAGCAGCCAGCTCTACCTGACGCAGATCCTCGACGACGTCTACACCAACCCCGACCCGCGGGCGTACCCGATCTCGTCGTACTCCTACATGATCATCCCGACGGGCGACGACGACCCGCGGATGACGACCGCGAAGCGGCAGACGCTCGCGGACTTCATGTACTACTCGCTGTGCTCGGGACAGACCAAGGCCGGGCCGTACGGCTACTCACCGCTCCCGCTGAACCTCGTCCAGGCCGGCTTCGACCAGATCGCGAAGCTGAAGAAGGCCGACGGGGCCGTCGACCTCACCGACCGCGACGTGAAGTCGTGCAACAACCCGACCTTCGACGGCAAGAACCTCAGCCACAACGTCCTCGCCGAGAAGGCGCCGCAGCCCGCGGCCTGCGACAAGGTCGGCGCGGGGCCGTGCGGCACGGCGACCGGCACCAACCAGCCCAGCACCGACGAGAACACCGGTGGCGGCGAGGGCGGCGGCGCCACCGGTGGTGACACCGGCGGCTCCGACGGGGCGGGAGGCCCCGCAGCCGCGGGCGACGCGCCCACGGCCATCGACCCGGACACGGGCCTCCCGGTCGCAGGCGACGCGACCACGTCCTCGGGCGAGGCGGTCTACGCGAACCCCACCGAGCTCGTGGCAAACCGCGCCGTCGACCAGCGCACGTTCGGCTGGCTGGCCGTGCTCGAGCTGTGCGCGCTGGTGCTCCTGCCCGGCTTCTACGTCGCGGCCCTGCGGCGGCGTCGCGCGACCAAGGCGGGGGGACGACCGTGAGGCGCGTCGTGCTGATCGGCCTGGCCCTGCTCGGTCTCGCCGCGCCCGCGGCGGCCGGGGCGCAGCCCGCGGGGGACGCCGGGGTCGAGGGGTTTCGAGGCTCAGGCGCTAGCGCGCCTTCGCACCTCAACCACCGGGAGGCGCGCACGCCCCGGGACGGCTGGCGTGCGACGAAGACGCTCACCCGCCAGTTCGTGCAGCCCGACGGCTCGACGTACTCCTTCCCGAGCAGCACGGTGACGGTCACCGCCGACCAGACGACGAACCTGCGCGGCCGGCAGCGGATCCTCATCACGTGGAAGGGCGCCCAGCCCAGCGGCGGCCGGGCCAGCAACCCGTACGGCGAGAACGGGCTCAATCAGGAGTACCCGGTGGTCGTCATGCAGTGCCGGGGCATCGACGACCCCTCGCTGCCCCAGCGCAAGCAGCTGCGGCCGGAGACCTGCTGGACCGCCTCGGTCGTGCAGCGCTCGCAGGTCACCCGCTCGGAGGGCGAGGCGAGCTGGGTCCACGACCTCGACGCGACGGAGGAGCAGAAGGGCCGGCTCTCCGGCCTGGACCCGTTCCCGACCGCGGAGGAGTGCCCGGCGGCGGACATCGACCCGTACTTCACGAAGCTGACGCCGTTCGTCACCGCGAAGGGCCAGACGTTCACGGCCTGCGACGCCGACCACATGCCGCCCGAGGCGGCGGTGGACGCGGCCTTCCCGCCCGCCGAGATCGCGGCGTTCACCGACACCGACGGCACCGGGTCGGTTCAGTTCGAGGTGCGCAGCGACGTCGAGAACGAGTCGCTCGGCTGCAACGACAAGGTCGCGTGCTCGATCGTGGTCATCCCGATCGTCGGCCTCTCCTGCGACCAGCCGTCGGCGCCGATGACCAGGTCCGACCAGGCGTGCCGCAAGGGTGGCCGCTTCCCGGCCGGGTCGAGCAACTTCGCCAACGAGGGCGCCGACCAGGCGGTCTCGCCCGCGCTGTGGTGGTCGCCGTCGAACTGGAAGAACCGGTTCTCGATCCCGATCACGTTCGGCCTGCCGCCGGACACCTGTGACCTGCTCGACCCCCGGCCGCCGACCGGCTTCTACGGCTCCGAGCTGCTCGCCCAGGCGGCCCTGCAGTGGGCGCCGGCGTACTGCCTGAACGAGAAGCGGTTCAAGTTCCAGCTCAACCAGATGCCGGACATCGCGGGCTGGAAGCTGATGGAGAGCGGCAACGGCGTGGCCGCCGAGGTGTCCTCCGAGCACCCGCGCACCGGCCCGGACCCGGTCGGCTACGCGCCCACCGCCGTGACGGGGTTCGCGATCGGCTACCAGATCGACAAGCCCGACAACGCCGGCGAGTACACGCACCTGCGGCTCAACGCCCGGCTGATCGCCAAGCTGCTCACCCAGTCCTACCTCGGCTCGGACCTCGGCCGCGGCCACCCCGGCATCGGGGACAACCCGCTGGCGATCATGGCCGACCCCGAGTTCATCAAGCTCAACCCGGGCCTGAGCCAGAACGCCCAGGAGGCCGGCGCGACGGTCCTGTCGCTGTCGAACTCCTCCGACGTCATCGAGCAGCTGACCGACTACGTCGCCCACGACCGGGACGCGATGGCGTTCATCCACGGCAAGCCGGACCCGTGGGGGATGGTCGTCAACCCGAAGTACAAGAACATCGACATGCCGCGCGCCGACTGGCCGATGCTCGACACGTACGTGCCGGAGACGCAGAACAGCTGCCGGCAGGACAACCCGGCGGTGTACTTCAGCCAGCTGGCCGCGCCGGTGAGCACGATGCGCGACATCGCCGACGCGCTCCTGGACTCGTGGCCGAACGTCCAGACCCGCTGCGAGAAGGACCTCGGCACCGGTCTCTACAAGCTCGGCCGGATCGACCGGCAGTCCTACGGATCCCGGTTCATGCTCGGCATCGTCAGCCTCGGCGACGCCGACCGGTACGGCCTGCGCTCCGCGGCGCTCGAGGCCAAGCCGGGTACGTACGTCGAGCCCGACACCCGGTCGCTCGCGGCCGCGGTGCAGCTGGCCCGCCAGGAGAAGGTCCACCACCCGTTCGTCCTCGACCAGGGCGACGTGCGGAGGTCGGGCCGCGCCTACCCGGGGACGATGATCGTCTACACCGCGGCCCGGCTGCAGAACCTGGCGAAGGACGACGCCGCGAGGGTCGCGCAGTTCGTCCGGGTCGCGACCACCGAGGGCCAGGAGCCCGGCAGCGGCAACGGCGAGCTGCCGGGCGGGTTCCTGCCGATCGAGAAGACCGGGGTGACCGCGAAGCTCTTCGACGCGGCGCAGCAGACCGCCGACGCGATCGAGGCCCAGCGCTCCGCACCCTCCGGTCCCGGTGACGGGCCCAGCGCCAGCTCCGGTGACGGCGGCAGCGGCGGTGGCGTCACGCCCCCGGGCGTCCCCGAGGACGGGGAGCCGTCGACCGCACCCGAGCCGTCCGCGGCGCCGACCACCCCGCCGATGGCCGTCGAGATGCCGGCCACCGAGCCGGTCGGGTCGAACCTCGCCGGCGGCCTGCTCCCGCTGCTGATCCTGCTCGGCGCGATCGGCTGCGTGACCGCGACCGCGCTGCGGGTCGCCGCGCCCGTGGTCCGGAGACGGCGATGACCGTGACGCTCGAGAGGCCCACGCGAGCCCGTCGCAAGCAGGTCGACCGGCGGCCCCGCCCGGCGCCGCGACCGCCCGGCCCGCCGACGACCGCGGACAGCGCTTCGTCGGTGCTCTCCACGTCGTTCACGATGATCGCGATCGTCTGCCTCTGGATGGCCGCACAGCTGCTGTTCCTCGGGTCGATCTCGCAGCACCGGGCCCAGGACCTGCTCTACCGCGAGCTGCGCGGCGACCTGGCCGGCGCGACCGCGCCGGTCGGACCGGTGGTCCCCGTCGGCGACCCGGTCGCGCTGCTCACGATCCCGAGCATCGGGCTCGAGCAGGTCGTGGTCGAGGGCACCGCCTCCGGCGACCTGCTGGCCGGCCCCGGCCACCGCCGCGACACCGTGCTGCCGGGCCAGGTCGGCACGTCGGTCGTCTACGGCCGGGCGGCGACGTACGGCGCCCCCTTCGCCGACCTCACCGACCTGAGCGCCGGCGACGAGATCGACGTCGTGGGCGCCCAGGGCTCGACGACGTACACCGTCCTCGGCGTGCGCCGGGCCGGCGACCCGCTGCCGCAGCCGGTGGCCGAGGGCGCCGGCCGGCTCACGCTCGTGACCGCGGAGGGCAGCGGCCGCCTGGGCGCGATCGCGCCGGAGTCGGCGGTCTACGTCGACGCCGACGCGACCCAGGCGTTCCCCGCCCCGCCCGGCCGGCCGGGCGCGGTCCCCGATTCGGAGAAGGCGATGGCCGCCGACGACGGAGCCCTGCCGCTCCTCGCCCTGTGCCTGGCCCTGCTCCTGGCGCTGACCCTCGGGGTCGTCGCCGCCCGTCAGCGATGGTCGACGGTGCTCGTGTGGGTGCTCGCCAGCCCCCTAGCGATCGCACTGTCCTGGGCTTCCACGGATGTGGTGATGCGACTGCTGCCCAACCTGATCTGACCAGCTGTGCCGTCTCGGGGCGGCGTCTTCACGACAGACAACGCACCACCTTCACAGGAAGCGAACGACACATGTTTGTACGCAAGTCCCTCGCGGGCGTCATCACGGCCGCCCTGGCCGGCTCCGCGGTCGTCCTGTCGTCCGGAGCGGCGTCGGCTGCCGAGGCCGACGACCCGACGTTCACCCCCGTCGCCGGTGACCTCATCGGCGTCGGGTCCGACACCATCCAGACCACCCTGCACCTGCTGGCCGAGCGGGGCTGGAACGCCCAGACCCCGGCCCCGGCGTACCGGATCGCGAGCTTCGCGGCCCTCGGCG
>NZ_DASWVI010000236.1:0-1636 GCF_036401255.1 Nocardioides sp.
TCGCTCGCGCCCGCCGAGGCCGTCGACGCCGCGCTCGCCGGCGCCGGCGTGGACCCGCTCGCCCGGGGCGAGTCGCTGTCGGTCACCGACTTCGCCCAGATCGCGGAGCTGCTGCCGTGGGGGGAGGGGCCGTGGAGGTGACCGTGCGCGCGCCCGCGAAGATCAATCTGCACCTCGGGGTCGGCGCCCCCCGCGAGGACGGCTTCCACTCGTTGGTGACCGTCTACCAGGCCGTCGGGCTCTACGACGACGTCACGGCCCGGATGGCCCCGGACTGGAGCCTCGGCGTCAGCCTGCCGGACTGGATGGACGACGACGCCGTGCCGCTGGCCGGCGACAACATCGTCGACCGCGCCGCCGACCTGCTCGCGGCCCACCACGGCGTCGAGCGGCTCGGCGAGGTGCACATCGCCAAGGCGATCCCGGTCGCCGGGGGCATGGCCGGCGGGTCCGCCGACGGCGCCGCCGCGCTGGTCGCGCTGGACCGGCTCTGGGGCCTGAACACCACCGACGAGGACCTGCTCGCGCTGGCCGCACAGCTCGGCAGCGACGTGCCGTTCGCGCTGCTCGGCGGCACCGCGCTCGGCACCGGCCGGGGTGAGCTGGTCACGCCGGTGCACGACCGCGGCACCTGGTGGTGGGTGGTCGTGCCGTCCGACGTGGGCCTGCCGACGCCGGAGGTCTACCGGCACTTCGACAAGATGTTCCCCGATGCGCCCACCGAGCCGGTGCCGGCCGATGCGCTGCTCGGCGCGATCGCCTCCGGCGACACGTGGGCGCTCGCCGATGCGCTGCACAACGACCTCGAGGCGGCGGCGATCGACCTGCGCCCCGAGCTGGGCCGGCTGATCGAGCAGGGCGAGCAGGCCGGCGCGCTGCGCGGGCTGGTGTCCGGGTCCGGACCCACGTGTGTGTTCCTGTGCGGCTCCGCCGACCACGCCCGCTCGCTGGCCGCCGACCTCTCCGGGGCCGGCCACCCGGTCGTCCTCGCCGCGAACGGCCCCGTCTCGGGCGCCCACCTGGTCTCGTATGCCTAGCCCCGGCACCAACCTCGTCAACCTCGAGCGGGTCTCCAAGTCCTACGGCGTCCGCCCGCTGCTCACCGACGTCTCGCTCGGCATCGGCGCCGGCGAGCGGATCGGCATCGTGGGACGCAACGGCGACGGCAAGACCACGCTGCTCGAGCTGATGACCGGCCAGGAGGAGCCGGACGCGGGGCGGGTGTCGCGGAGCCGAGGGCTGCACGTGGGGTTCCTCCACCAGGCCGACCAGCTGGAGGACTCCCACACGGTGCGCGAGGCGGTGCTCGGCGGCCGCTCCGACCACGAGTGGGCCGCCGACCCGCGGACCCGCGAGGTCGTCGAGGTGCTGCTGGCGGGCGTCGCGCTGGACCGGGCGGTGCTCGGGCTCTCCGGGGGCGAGCGCCGCCGCTGCTCGCTGGCCGCGCTGCTGCTCGGCGAGCACGACCTGATGGTCCTCGACGAGCCGACCAACCACCTCGACGTCGAGGCCGTCGCCTGGCTGGCCCAGCACCTCGCCCGGCGTACCTCCGCGCTGTTGGTGGTCACCCACGACCGCTGGTTCCTCGACGAGGTCTGCCAGTGGACCTGGGAGGTGCACGACGGCGTCGTCGACG
>NZ_DASWVI010000237.1:0-1830 GCF_036401255.1 Nocardioides sp.
CAGCCCGGCACGCCGGACCTCCTGGACCTGCTGTCGCTCGGCGACGTGCACGCCCTCGACCCGGCGCGCTCCTGGCGTCGCCGGCCCGCCCGGGACCGGCTCCGCGTCCCGTTCGGGCTGGCGGCCGACGGCACCGTCGCCGAGCTCGACCTCAAGGAGTCCGCCCAGCAGGGCATGGGCCCGCACGGGCTGGTGATCGGTGCGACCGGGTCGGGCAAGTCCGAACTGCTCCGCACCCTGGTGCTCGGCCTCACGCTCACCCACCCGCCGGACGAGCTCAACCTGGTGCTGGTCGACTTCAAGGGCGGCGCGACGTTCGCCGGCATGTCCGACCTGCCGCACGTGTCCGCCGTGATCACCAACCTCGCCCAGGAGCTGACGCTCGTCGATCGCATGCAGGACGCGCTGGCCGGCGAGCTGGTCCGGCGCCAGGAGCTGCTCCGCGAGGCCGGCAACCTCGCGTCGGTCCGCGACTACGAGTCGGCCCGGGCGACCCGGCCCGACCTCCCGGCCCTGCCCTCGCTGCTGATCGTCGTCGACGAGTTCTCCGAGCTGCTCACGGCCCGGCCCGAGTTCATCGACCTGTTCGTCGCGATCGGCCGGCTCGGTCGCTCGCTGGGCCTGCACCTGCTGCTCGCCTCGCAGCGACTGGAGGAGGGACGCCTGCGCGGCCTGGAGTCCCACCTGTCCTACCGGATCGGCCTGCGCACGTTCAGCGCCGCTGAGTCCCGGACGGTGCTCGGCGTCCCCGACGCCTACGAGCTGCCCGCCGATCCCGGCCTGGGCTACCTGCGGCCGGACCCCGCCACGCTCATCGCGTTCCGGGCCGCGCACGTCTCCGGACCGCCGCGCGGCCGGACGCCGGTGCGGCGTGAGGAGGGCACGGACCCGCCGGGCATCTTGCCGTTCACGGTCTCCGAGGTGCTCGTCCCCCACGATGCCGGGCCCGCGCCCGAGCCCGCGGCGATCGAGCGATCGGCGGACCGGGAGTCCGTGCTCGACCTCGCCGTACGCCGGATGGCGGGCCGGGGCCCGGCCGCCCACCAGGTGTGGCTGCCACCCCTCGACGAGCCCGACCGGCTCGGCGACCTGATGCCCGACCTGGACGCGCACCCCGGGCTGGGCCTGGTGTCGCGTCGCTGGCGAGACGCCGGCCGGCTGGTCGTGCCGCTCGGCACGATCGACCGCCCGCGCGAGCAGCGGCGCGACACCCTCACCGTCGACCTCGCCGGAGCGGGCGGACACGTGGCGGTCGTCGGCGGGCCGCGCAGCGGCAAGAGCACGCTGCTGCGCACGCTGGTCGCCAGCATCGCGCTGACGACCACCCCGCAGGAGGCGCAGTTCTTCGTGCTCGACTTCGGCGGTGGCACGTTCGCGCCGTACGCCCGCCTGCCGCACGTGGCCGGCATCGGCTCGCGCGCCGAGCCCGACGTGGTCCGCCGGGTCGTCGCCGAGGTGCGCGGCGTGCTGGACCGGCGGGAGGCGTACTTCCGCGCGCAGGGCATCGACTCCGTCGAGACCTACCGGTCGCGGCGGGCGGCGGGGCGGGCCGACGACGGGTACGGCGACGTGTTCGTGGTCGTCGACGGCTGGAGCACGCTCCGCGCGGACTTCGACGACCTCGAGGTCGAGCTGCAGCAGCTGGCCTCCCGCGGCCTGACCTTCGGGCTGCACGTGCTGGTCGGCACCGGACGGTGGGCCGACCTCCGCGCCGCGATGCGCGACCTGCTCGGCACCCGCCTCGAGCTGCGCCTCGGCGACCCGGTCGACTCCGAGGTCGACCGCCGGGTCGCCGCCCAGGTGCCGGCCGGCCGCCCGGGCCGCGGCCTG
>NZ_DASWVI010000238.1:0-3470 GCF_036401255.1 Nocardioides sp.
ATCAGCCGCGCCGCACGCGGCGCCCGCGCCCGCGACCGCCGCCCTGGCCGCCACCACCACCGCCACCACCGGCGCCACCGCTCGGCGGCGTGCTGGGGCTGCCGGAGGACGTCGGCGAGTCGGACGGCGACGGACACCCGAGCACGCCGCAGGTGTCGCTGGGCGACTCGCTGGGCGTCGGCGTCTCACTCGGCGTCTCGCTGGGCGTCTCGCTGGGCGTCTCGGACGGCGTCTTCGTGGGCTTCGGGGTCTTCGTCGGCGCCGGCGGCGGCGTGTAGGGCTCGTGGCCGTCGGCCGGCGCCTCGCCGTCGACGTTCGCCGGCTCCGGGAAGTCCTCGACGTCGGTGCCCTCCAGCGCCCGGGACATCACCGCGGCCCAGGTCCGGGTCGGGTAGTCCGCGCCGAAGTACGACGGCAGCCAGCCGTCCAGCGCGTTGTCGCCGTCGCCGCGGACGTACATGACGGCGGTCGCGAGTTGCGGGGTGAAGCCGACGAACCACGACGAGGAGACGTTGCCGTCGTCGTTGGTGGCCGTGCCGGTCTTGCCGGCCGCGGGCCGGCCGAGCGCCAGCGCGTTGCGGCCCGTGCCGTTCTGCACCACCTGCTGCATCGCGTAGGACGTGTCGGCGGCGATGTCCTCGCCGGTCGCCTTCTCGCCCGTGGCGGTGGTGATGTCCTGGCCCTCGGCGAAGTCGTCGAACGCCTGGGTGGTGTGCTGCTTGTACTGGTAGAGCACCTCGCCCTTGCGGCTGACGATCTTGTCGATGACGTGCACCTCGGCGCGCTCGCCGCCGTTCGCGATCGTCGCGTAGGCGTTGGCCATGTTGATCGGGCTGATCCGGGCCTTGCCCAGCGTGATCAGCGAGTCGGGCTCGAGGTCGATGCTCTTGTCCGGGATGCCGGGGTACTTCTGGGTCGGCTCGCGCGGCGGGATGCCGACCTTGTTGGCGGTCTCGAGGATCTTCTCGGGGCCGTCCGGGATCGAGTTCGACATGTCGACGAACGCCGTGTTGATCGACTGCTCGGTCGCGTAGACCAGGTTGACCTTGGCGCCGTAGTCGTTGCCATCGCCGGGGCCCTCGTTGACCACGGGGTGCCCGTCGGGGAACAGGTACGGCGAGTTGCCCTCGAAGGTGTCCTTGAGGGAGAAGCCGTTCTCCAGGGCGGTCGCGACGGTGAGCGGCTTGATGGTCGAGCCGACCATGCCGCCGGTCGCGGCCCAGTTGATCTGGGAGTCGAGGAAGTCCTGGCCGCCGTAGAAGCCGCGCAGCGCGCCGGTCCCGGGCTCGACGCTGGCGACCCCGATGTGCAGCTCCTTGTCCTTGAAGCCCTCGGGCCGCTGCTCCAGGACCCCGGCCTCGGCCGCGTCCATCGCCTTCTGGGTGAACGTGGTCGTGATCCGCAGGCCCTGGCTGTCGATCTGGGCGTCGGAGTAGCCGAGCTCGTGCAGCTCGTCGCGGACCAGCTTGAGCATGTGACCGCGCTGGTCGCCGTATTTGCTCTGGGCCTCGATCTTCGGGAACTTCGGCAGCGACTTCTCGGCCTTCGCCGCCTGGTCGGCGGTGATGTTGCCGGCGTCGGCCATCCCGCTCAGGACGTAGTCGTAGCGCTCCTTGAGCGCGGCGCGGTTGGCCTTGCCGTTCGCCGGGTCGAAGCGCGAGGGGTTGTTCAGCACGCTGGCCAGGACCGCGGACTCCTTGAGGGAGAGGTCCTCGGCGTCCTTGTTGAAGAACGCGCGCGAGGCGGCCTGGACTCCGTAGGCGCCGCGTCCGAAGTAGATGGTGTTGAGGTAGCCCTCGAGGATCTCCGACTTGCTCTTGGTCCGCTGGATCTTCAGCGAGAGGATCGCCTCCTTCACCTTGCGGGTGTAGGAGCGCTCCTGGTTGAGGTAGAGGATCTTCACGTACTGCTGGGTGATCGTCGACGCGCCCTGGGTCGAGTTGCCCTTCGCGTTGCTGAAGGCCGCCCGGAGGATGCCCCTGGGGTCGATGCCCTTGTCGGTCCAGAACGACCGGTTCTCGGCCGCGACGACCGCGTCCTGGAGGGTCTGTGGCATCTGCTTGAGCGGGATCGACTCGCGGTTCTGCGTCGCGAAGTTGCCGATCTCGTCCTTGCCGTCGGCGTAGTAGACGAACGACGTCTGGGCCTTGAAGTCCTTGTTCGGGTCCGGGATGTCGATCGCCCGGTAGAGCACCACGAACGCGCCGACCGCGAGCAGCACGCAGACCAGGCCGACGATGGAGGCCCACTTGGCGACCCGCAGGACCTTCTGCTTGCGGGTGAGGGGACGCTTCGGCTTCGCGCCCGGCTTGCCCGGTTTGGGCGGCTTGCCCGAAGTCGTCTTGCTGGCGGGGCCGTCGGCCCTGCGCTTACCACTCACAGTCGTTGGCTCCGCTGGTCGGGGGCTGGTCGGGGTCGAGATCCTCGCCAGCGTACGGTCCCCCTCCGCGACCGCCCAACATCTGGCCGGGGGAGCGTGAGCCGCGTCTCATGGGCCCGTCGTACCGGTCACCGGTTCGCAACGCGCGGATATATCGCTACGATAGGTCGCATGGCACGTCGTGCGGAGACCATCGAGCTGGCAGTCCTCGGGCTGCTGCACGAGGGACCGATGCACGGCTACGAGCTCCGCAAGCGGCTCAACCTCATGCTCGGATGGGGTCGGGTCCTCTCCTACGGGTCGCTCTACCCGACCCTGAAGAAGATGCTGCGCGGCGCTCTGATCGAGGAGGCCGCCACCACGGTCACGCCCGTGACCCGGCGGCCGCGGATCGTCTACCAGCTCACCGAGTCCGGGCAGCGTGAGTTCGAGCGCCTGATGACCGAGGTCGGCCCCACCGCGTGGGAGGACGACAACTTCGACATCCGTTTCGCGTTCTTCAGCCGCACCGACATGGAGATCCGGCTGCGCGTCCTCGAGGGACGCCGTACTCGCCTCCAGGAGCGGCTCGACCGGGTGCAGAGCCAGCTGTCGATGACCCAGAAGGAGGTCGACAGGTACGCCATCGAGCTGCAGCGCCATGGCGTCGAGTCGGTCGAGCGCGAGGTCCGCTGGCTCTCGGACCTGATCAACGCCGAGCGCAGCGGCGAGCACGACACCAGCACCAACTCCAGCACCACCACCGGCGGCAACCTGACCGCCAACCCCACCGTGGCAGAACCGGCCGCGGTGCAGCCCCCCGAGGTCAGCGGCCAGAAGTAGCGCCTCGCCTCAGACGAGCAGTCCGACCACCGTGGCGGACGACGGAAAGGAACAGCCCGATGGGTTCGGTTCGTGTAGCAATCGTGGGAGTGGGCAACTGCGCCTCCTCCCTGGTCCAGGGCGTGCACTACTACCGGGACGCCGACCCGACGGGAACGGTGCCGGGCCTGATGCACGTGACCTTCGGTGACTACCACGTCAAGGACGTGGAGTTCGTCGCGGCGTTCGACGTCGACGACAAGAAGGTCGGCAAGGACCTCTCCGAGGC
>NZ_DASWVI010000239.1:0-7349 GCF_036401255.1 Nocardioides sp.
AGCGGCGCAGCTCGGCCGCCAGCGCGTCGGGGTCCTCCGGGCGCACCAGAACGCCGCCGCCGCCGAGCGCCTCGCGGACCCCGCCGACGTCGCTGGCGACGACCGGCAGTCCGCGCGCGAGTGCCTCGGTGACCACCATCCCGTAGGTCTCGGCCCGTGAGGCGAGCACGAGCAGGTCGGCCTCGGCGTACGTCACGTCGAGCTCGGCCCGCGTCTGCGGTCCGACGAGGTCGACGCGGCCGCCGAGACGCCGGGCGAGCTCCGGCTCCACGCCGAGCGACCCGACGCCCCGACAGGTCCAGGCCAGGTCGCCGAGCCGGTCGAGCGCGGCCGCGAGCACGTCGTAGCCCTTCAGCGCGGTCACGGCCCCGACACAGAGCAGGGCGGCCCCCGCCGGGGTGCCCGTGGCCAGGGGCGCCGGGTCCGTGCCGGGTTCGGCCACGAGCACCCGGTCGGGCGCGAGTGCATAGCGATCGACCAGCCAGGCCCGGGTCCAGCCGCTGGTGGTGATCACGCCGGCCGCGGCGCGCAGCCCGTCACCCTCCCACGGCGCCGCCGCGCCGAGGGGCATGTGCACCAGCACCACCAGTCGCAGCCGGCTCGCCTCGGCGACCAGGTCCGGACTCGACAGCAGGCCGTCGACCAGGGTGAGCGCCCCGTCGGGGACGGTGGCGGTCGTGGTGTGCTCGACCATCCCCAGCCCGTCGGCGACCCGCCGGTCGTAGACGTTGCCGCCGCTGGGCCGGGCCGGGTCGTCGATGCCCGCGGGCCGGACCAGGTGGACGCTCACGACCTCACCCCGACCTCACCACGACCTCACCACGACCTCGCATAGCTGGCCGAGGCGAGGTGCGACTCGTGCAGCGTGACCAGCAGGCTCGTCACCGGTCCCAGCGCGGGCGCGCGCTCCGCGAGCCGGTCGGCGACCGTCCGGGCCAGCACCTCGGTCGAGGTGTTGATCCCCGCGAACTCCGGCTCGTCGTCGAGGTTGCGGTAGGTCAGGGCGCCGAGCACGTCGCGGAGCGTCTCGCTCGCGCGGCCGATGTCGAGCAGGATGCCGTCGGGCCCGAGCTCGGGGCCCGAGAACGCCGCGTCGACGACGTACGTCGCCCCGTGCAGGCGCTGCGCGGGACCGAAGACCTCGCCGGTGAAGCTGTGGGCGATCATCATGTGGTCGCGGACGGTCACGGTGTACACGGGGCCTCCCCGGTCCGGTCGGCGGGGTAGCGGATCGTGTGGCACAGGGCGTCGAGGCGGCCGTCGGCCAGACGGGCCATCACCTCGGGCAGCTCCTCGAAGTCGGACTCCCCCGTCAGCAGCTCGTCGAACGCCGGGTCGCGCAGCAGGTCGAGCGCGAGACGCAGCCGGTCGGCGTGGGTGCGGCTGCCGCGCCGGGCGGCCGCGACGGCGCCGACCTGGCTCGCCCGGATGCCCAGGCGCCCCGCGTGGAAGGCCCCGCCGAGGTCGACCTGCACCGGGGCGTCGCCGTACCAGCTGAGGTCGAGGACCGTCCCCTCCGCCGCGAGCAGGTCGAGCGAGCGCTGGAGTCCGGCCCCGGTGGCGCTGCAGTGCACGACCGCGTCGCGTCCCCCGGCCGCCTCGTCCGGGAGCGCGAAGCCGACGCCCAGCGCCGCGGCGACGCGGGCGCGGGCCGGGTCGACGTCGACGAGCGTCACCTCCGTGGCCGGGATCCGGGCCAGCAGCCTGGCCACGCAGCAGCCGACCATGCCGGCGCCGACGACCGCGACCCGGTCGCCGATCAGCGGGCCGAGGTCCCACAGGGCGTTGAGCGCGGTCTCGACGGTGCCCGCGAGCACCGCGCGCCGCGGCGGCACCCCGGCCGGGACCGGCGTCACGGCCGCCGCGGGCACAACGTACGCCGTCTGGTGCGGGTGCAGGCAGAACACGGTGCGGCCGCGCAGGTCGGGCGGCCCCGCGTCGACGCGCCCCACGCTGAGGTAGCCGTACTTCACCGGCCCCGGGAAGTCCCCGGTCTGGTACGGCGCGCGCATCGCGGCCCACTGGCTCTGCGGCACCCGCCCGGCGTGGACGAGCAGCTCGGTGCCGCGGCTGATCCCGGAGTGCAGCGTGCGGACGAGCACCTCCTCCGGGCCCGGCGCCGCGAGCTCGGCGGCGCGCAGCTCGCCGCGGCCCGGCTCACTCACCCAGAAGGCGCGCGCCGTGAACCCCGTCGAGCGCTCGTCCGTACGACTGGTCACATCCCACACACGGAGGCACCGTGCTCCTGGTTCAGCACCCGGCCGACCTGGTCACCGCGGTCCGAGCCGCCCTGGCCGTGACGGTCGCCGCGATCGGCCCGCACGGCCCGGGCCTGGTGCTGGTCGTCGTCGCGCTCGTGCTGGATCTCGTCGACGGCCAGGTGGCCCGCCGGACCGCGACGGCGTCGGCGTTCGGAGCCCGCTTCGACATGGAGACCGACGCGTTCCTGATCGCGGTCCTCAGCGTGTACGTCGCGTCCGCGCACGGCTGGTGGGTCCTGGCGATCGGTGCGGCTCGCTACCTGCTGTGGCTCGGGGAGCGCGTCTGGCGGTGGCTGCGCCGTCCGGTGCCGCCGCGCCGCTGGCGCAAGGTGGTGGCCGCGGTCCAGGGCGTCACGCTGGCGGTCGTCGCCGCCGGCGTCGTCCCGGACGCGGTGGCCGAGGTCGCCCTGGTCGTGGCGCTCGGCCTGCTGGCCGAGTCGTTCGGGCGCGACGTGTGGTGGCTCCGGCGGACGCGCCGCCCGCCGCACGACCAGGTCGCCTATCCCCGCGGCGGCGGCGTGACGCTCGTCTGCGTGGCCGTCGTCTGGAGTGCGGTCGTGCTCCCGCACGGCGCGGCCGGGTTGGTGCGGGTGCCGCTCGAGGCGGCCCTGCTGGTCGCGCTCGCCCTGGTGCTCGGTCCCCGGACGAGGCGGGTCGCGGCGGTGCTCGTCGGCCTCGGGCTGGGGGCGATGCTGGTGCTCGGCATCGCGGACGCGGGCTTCCGCGCCGTCATGGACCGACCGGTCGACCCGCTGAGCGACTGGGTGTACCTGGGCCCCGGGGTCGGCGTGCTCGGTGACTCGGTCGGGCGGCCCGCCGCCCTGGCGACCGCTGTCGCCGCCGGCATCGCGGTCGCCGTCGCGCTCACCGTGCTGCCGCTGGCGACGATCCGCGTCGGCGGTGTGATCGCGGCGCACCGGGCCGGCTCCGCCCGGGCGGCGGCGGCCCTCGGCACGGCGTGGCTGCTCGGCACACTCACCGGTCTCCCCGTCGGCACCACCGGCGCCGCGGGCCTCGCCGTCGACGAGGTGCGCCAGGTGCGCGCGGACCTCGTCGACCGGCACAGGTTCGCGGGCGAGATCGCGGCGGATCCCTATGCCGGGACCCCACCGGGCTCCCTCCTGCAGGCGCTCCGCGGCAAGGACGTGCTCGTCGTGTTCGTCGAGTCCTACGGCCGGGTGGCGGTGCAGGGATCCACGTTCTCCCCCGGCATCGACGCGGTGCTCGACGACGGGACCCGGCGGCTGCGGACGGCCGGCTGGCGGACGCGCAGCGCGTTTCTCACCTCGCCGACGTTCGGCGCGGCGAGCTGGCTCGCGCACTCGACGCTGCAGTCGGGGCTCCGGGTCGACAGCCAGCGCCGCTACGACCAGCTGCTCGACGCCGACCGGCTCACGTTGACCTCCGCGTTCGCAGGGGCCGGCTGGCGCACGGTGTTCGACGTACCCGCCAACACCCGCGACTGGCCCGAGGGCGCCGGCTTCTACGGCTTCGACCAGCTCTACGACTCCCGCGACGTGGGCTACCGCGGACCGGAGTTCGGCTACGCGCCGATGCCCGACCAGTACACGCTGGCGGCGTTCCGCCGGCTCGAGCTCGACCCGGAGCCGCGGCGGCCGGTGATGGCCGAGATCGACCTCGTCTCCAGCCACCACCCCTGGGCCCCCTCCCCCGCGCTCGTGCCGTGGGGCGGGGTCGGTGACGGATCGGTCTTCGACGGCGTACCCACCCAGCCCGACTCCTCCGACGTGCAGGTCCGCTACGGCCGGTCGGTCGAGTACACGATGGGCACGCTGGTGTCGTTCCTGGAGTCCTACCGCGACCCCGACCTGGTCCTCGTCGTGCTCGGCGACCACCAGCCGCACTCGTACGTGACCGGCCCCGACCCGGGCCATGACGTTCCGATCTCGGTGATCGCGCAGGACCCGCGCGTCGCGCGCCGGATCGCCGCCTGGGGCTGGCAGCCGGGCCTGCGCCCTCGTCCCGACGCGACGGTGTGGCCGATGGACGCGTTCCGCGACCGGTTCCTGGAGACGTTCAGTCGGTGAGCCGGCTGAGCCCGCTGAGCCCGCTGAGCCCGCGACACGCCGGCGGGTTTCACCGGCTGACCGGTGAAACCCGCACGACACGCCGAGGGGGCACGGCGTGTCGTGCGGGTTCTGGCTGACAGGTCCGCCCCACGTGGGTCCGGGCGGCCCGGTCAGCCGGTCAGCCGGTCAGCCGGTCAGCCGGTCAGCCGGTCAGCCGGTCAGTCGGTCGGACGGTCAGTCGGTCAGCCGGAGCACCGGGTGGCCGTCGGCCGAGCGCACCAGCACCGAGACGATCTCGTCGGTCGAGGCGGCGGTGGCGCCGCTGACCGTCATCGTGCGGCCGGGCAGGCCCTGCCAGCTGGCGACCCGCTCGGTCCGCCCGTCGGCGGTGCCGACGACCATCTCGTACGTCGGCGGGCCGGCGTGCTGGTAGCCCTCGACCGGCGCTTCGTAGCTGCAGGTCAGGTCGAGGCGGGTGCCCCAGGGGACCGACGTGAGCGAGAGCCATCCCTCGATGCCGGAGCCGCTCGCGACCGGCGTCATCTGCCGGGCCGGGGCGGTGGGTGTCGCCGACGGCGCCCGGCTGTCGTCGTCGTGGGTGATGACGGCGGTGGACACACCGGTCACGACGACGACCGCGGCCGCCGCCGCGAGAGCGGCCGCCCACCGGCGGCGACGCCGGCGCTCACGGCGTACCTCCCGCACCAGCGCGGGAAGGAGCGTGTCGGGCACCTGCTCGTCGGCCGGGGTCGACTCGAGCACGTCGGCGGAGACCTGGGACAGCAGGCCGGGCAGGCCGGCGAGCTGCTGCACCGCCCGGGCGCACACCGGGCAGTCGGCCAGGTGTCGCTCGAACTCCAGGCGCTCCTCGGGCGCGAGCGCGCCCAGCACGTACGCGCCGTCGAGGTGGGTCAGCTCGCAGCTGCCGGGAGACACCGGGGTCATGCGACCACCCCTCCCTCTTCGAGCGCCAACCGCAGCGCCCGCAGCGCGTAGTGGGTGCGCGACTTCACCGTGCCCTCGGGCACGCCCAGACGGCGGGCGGCCTCGGCGACCGACTGGCCGCGGTAGTAGCACTCCAGCAGCACCGCGCGGTGTTCGGCCGAGAGCCGGGTGAGCGCGTCGGCGACCACCCAGGACAGCAGCAGCTGGTCGGTGCGGTCGGACTCGCCGGGACCGTCGGGTACGTCGGCCACGGCGATCTCGCTCTGCGAGCGCTTGGAGCGCCACTCGTCGATGACGATGTTGCGGGCGACCCGGAACAGCCAGGCCCGGACCGACCCGTGCGACTCGTCGAGCGCCGGGAAGTTGCGCCAGGCGCGCAGCAACGTCTCCTGCACCACGTCCTCCGCGCGTGCCCGGTCCCCGCCGGTCAGCCGCAGGCAGTGGCCCCACAACGCCGGGGCGTGCTCGTCGTGCAGCTGCTGCATCAGCGCCTCGGGGCTCCCCGGGTCGCCGCGGCTCTCGGTCGCCATCGCACCTCCCACCCCCTTCACGCAGGGACGCGTCCCACGGTTCAGTGTGCGGGCTGGGCGTGACGTACGTCGCGATCAGGCGGACGCCGCGTCGGCCTCCTGCGCCTCGGTGAGCGCCCGGGTGAGCAGCGCGACGAGCGCCTCGAGCTGGATGTCGACCGAGGACCCGATCTCCTCGTCGGACCCGTCGAGGGCGACCGCGGCCAGTCCGGCCTTGCTGTCGATCAGCTCGGCGACCCGGGTGTCGATCGTCTGGGAGGCGATGATCCGCCAGGCGGTCACCGGCTCCTCCTGGCCGATCCGGTGCACCCGGTCGATCGCCTGGGTCTGCTCGGCATCGGTCCACGAGAGCTCGGCGAGCACGACGTTGGACGCGACCTGGAGGTTGACGCCGACCCCTGCCGCCGTCAGCGAGCAGACGATCACCGCGACCTCGGGGTCGTTGACGAACGCGTCGATGTTGCGCTGGCGGACCGTGGTGGTCTGGTCGCCGCGGATCGAGGCGTAGAGGATGCCGCGCGAGGCGAAGGTCTCCTCCGCGGTGTCCATGACCTCGATGTGCTTGGCGAAGAACACGACCTTGCCGACGCTGCGGGCCAACTGGGCGGCGTAGTCGGCGGCGAGGCCGGCCTTGGCGCGGCCGATGCGGCGCATCATCGAGAAGACGTTCTCGCCCGAGGAGGTGTCCATGTCCTCGCGCTCCCACGTGGCGACCCGGCGGACCAGCTCGTGGTCGATGCCCTCGACCGTGCGGCCCTCCTTGCGGGTGGCCAGCGCCATCTCGTAGCGCTCGACCAGGCGGCGGGCCAGCTCACGCTCCGCGGCCCGGATCGAGCGGCCGGCCTCGTCGTCGAGCTCGACCGGCAGGTCGGCGACCCGCCGGGCGGGGATGTCGGAGGCGACGTCGATCTTGCGGCGGCGCACGATGCCCATCTCGACGACCGCCCGTCGCGCGTTCGGGTAGAAGCCGGGGTCGGCCGGGGTCAGGCCGGTGTCCTCGAGCGCGTCCATCAGGGCCCCGAGCGGCATCTTCTCGTCGATCCACCCGAGGAACTCCCAGATCGCCTGGAAGTCCTCGATGTCGTTGATGAGCGGGGTGCCGGTCAGTGCCATCAGCAGGGGCTGTGCGTAGCGGCTGCGGATCCGGTCGGAGAGCTGCAGCACGTGCTGGGAGCGCTGGGAGGACTTGTTCTTGATGAAGTGCGCCTCGTCGACCACCATGCCGCGGAAGCCGTGCTGGCCCAGCCAGCCGACGTGGCGGTCGAGCACCTCGTAGTTGACCACGACGATGTCGGCGAAGCCGTCGATGGTGTCCCCGTTGCCGTGGATCACGGTGGCCGAGCGCTGGGGTGTCCAGCGGCCGGCCTCGCGGGCCCAGTTGGTCTTGACGACGTTCGGCACGACCACCAGCAGCGGGTAGGCGCCCGCTGCCTCCGCCGCGAGCAGGGCCTGCGCCGTCTTGCCCAGGCCCGGCTCGTCGGCGAGCAGGAACGTGCGGTGCCCGGCGGCGGCAGCGGCCACGACCTGCGCCTGGTGCGGCATCAGCTCGAGGCCACCCGCCGCGTGCAGCGAGGACGGCGCCG
>NZ_DASWVI010000240.1:0-4924 GCF_036401255.1 Nocardioides sp.
GCGTCGTCGGGCAGCAGCGGGTCGAGGAACCGCGACGGCTTGCGGGACGCCCGGCCGCCGGGGTTGCGCGAGAGCGCCCAGGACAGCGAGAGGTCGAGGCGCGCGCGGGTCATGCCGACGTAGAGGAGCCGGCGCTCCTCCTCGATCTCGGCGGGGGTCTGCGCGTAGGAGAACGGGAGCGTGCCCTCCTGGAGCCCGGCGAGGAAGACGGAGTCCCACTCGAGGCCCTTGGCGGCGTGGAGGGTGGCCAGGGTGACGCCGTCGGCGACCGGGGCGTGCTGCTCGGCGGCCCGCCGGTCGAGGTGGTCGACGAAGGCGTTGAGACCGACGGGCTCCGCGACTCCCGCCGACTCGGCCGCGAACTGGACCGCCTGGTCGACCAGCGCCTGCCAGGACTCCCAGCGGTCGCGGGTCTGGCCACGAGCGGTGGGCGGATCGGACGACCAGCCCATGCCCGCCAGGATCGCGCCGACCGCGGGGACGATGTCGGACGCGAGGTCTCCCGCCTCCCCGGAGCGGGCCGCGCCGCGGAGCCGGGTGACCGCCTCGCGGACCTCGGGGCGGTCGAAGAACCGGGCGGCGCCGCGGACGACGTACGGCAGGCCCCGCGCGGCGAGGGCGTCCTCGAACGCCTCGGACTGGGCGTTGATGCGGAACAGCACGGCGATCTCGCCGAGGGATCGACCCGCGTCGCGCAGCCGGAGCACCTGCGCGGCGACCGACTCGGCCTCGGCGACCTCGTCGGGGCGCGGGGTGTAGGTGACGGGCGGGCCGGAGGGGCGCTGGGCACGCAGCTGCACGCCCGCGCTCGAGGAGCCGCCGAGGAGGGTGTTGGCGGCCGCGACGACCTCGGGCGTGGAGCGGTAGTTGCGGACCAGCTCGATCGAGGTCGTGCCGGGGAACCGGCTGGGGAAGTCGCGCAGGTAGGCGGCGTTGGCGCCGGCGAAGGAGTAGATCGTCTGGGCGGGGTCGCCGACCACGCACAGCTCGTCGCGCCCGCCCAGCCACAGGTCGAGGAGTGCCGACTGGATCGGCGAGACGTCTTGGAACTCGTCGACCACGAACCACTTGTACTGGCGGCGCACCTGGGCGGCCACCCGCTCGTCCTCGGCGAGCAGCCCCGCGGTGAGGAGCAGGACGTCCTCCATGTCCATCCGGCCCTGGCCGCGCTTGACCTCCTCGTAGCTGCCGAAGACCCGTCCCACGGTGTCGTGGTCGTGACCCGCGACGCTGCGTCCGCGCTGCGCGGCGACCGCCGGGTAGTCGTCGGGACGGACGTTGCTGACCTTGGCCCACTCGATCTCGGAGGCGAGGTCGCGCAGCAGGGCCTGGTCGGCATTGAGGCGCTGGCGCCGCGCGGCCGTGGCCAGGAGGCCGATCTTGGACTCGATGAGGGTGGGCAGCTCGGTGCCGTAGGTGGCCGGCCAGAAGTAGCGCAGCTGGCGCAGCGCGGCGGAGTGGAACGTGCGGGCCTGGACGGGCCCGGCGCCGAGGGCGCGCAGCCGGCCGCGCATCTCGCCGGCCGCGCGTGTGGTGAACGTGACGGCGAGCACCTCGGTGGGCACGTAGACCCCGGACGCGACGCCGTAGGCGATGCGGTGGGTGATCGCCCGGGTCTTGCCGGTGCCGGCGCCGGCGAGCACCCGGACCGGCCCGCGCAGCGCCTCGGCGACCTGGCGCTGCTCGGGGTCGAGCGCGGCGAGCAGGTCGGCGGGTGTGGCCATGCGGGGGAACATCTCCTGGGGGCCGGTGGTTGGATCGGGTGCAGATCAAACCCTAGACGCCGGAGGCGACAGTCCCAGATGAGCTCCTTCACGATGTACACGACGCCGTGGTGCGGCTACTGCCACCGCCTCAAGAGCCAGCTCGACCGCGAGGGCATCGGCTTCGAGATCGTCGACATCGAGCAGAGCCCCGAGGCGGCCGCCCTCGTCGAGTCGGTCAACAACGGCAACCAGACCGTCCCCACGCTGGTGTACGCCGACGGCACGGCCCAGACCAACCCCTCGGTCGCGCAGGTCAAGGAGAAGCTCGCCGCGTTGGTGGGTTGAGGCTGCGGGTTTCACCGGCCGACCGGTGAAACCCGCACGACACGCCGGGGTGGCTCGGCGTGTCGTGCGGGTTTCGGCTGACAGGTCGCAGGAACGGCGGCGGAGCCGGCGGGCGAGACGCAGTCACCAATGTCCCGGCAAGGGGCCGCCGTACCAGTGCTCCACCAGTGAGCGGCTGATCGAGACGCCGCCCGGGAGGGCCAGCGTGCCGGCCTCCGCCTGCGCCTTCATCTCGGCGCGCGTGAACCACCGGGCGTCCTCGATCTCGCGTTCGTCGACGCGGACGTCGGTGGTCAGGGCGCGGCCGATGAACCCGATCATCAGGCTCGCGGGCAGCGGCCAGGGCTGGTTGCCGAAGTACTCCACCTCGCCCACCTGGACGCCGACCTCCTCGAGGACCTCGCGGCGTACGGCGTCCTCGAGGGTCTCCCCCGGCTCGCAGAAGCCCGCCAGGGTCGAGTAGCGCCCGGCGGGCCACACGGCCTGGCGCCCGAGCAGGCACCGCTCGTCCTCCGCCCCGGGCTCGCCGTGGGTGACGACCATGATCACCGCCGGGTCGGTGCGCGGGAACTGCGTGTGCCCGTTGTCGCAGGCGAGCTCGTGGCCCGACGACCGGGGCTGCAGGGGCTCGCCGCAGCGCGGGCAGAAGCGGGTGGCGAACAGCCACTCGGCCAGGCCGAGGGCGTGGAAGACCAGCGGCGCGGCCGGGGCCGCGTCGTCGAGCAGGCCGGGCAGCAGGCCGCGCAGCGGGGTCCATTCCGCCGGGTCGCCACCCTGAGCGAGCGACACGTCCGTCACGACCGCGAACCAGGCGCGGCCGTCGTGCTCGCCGAGCAGGACCCGCACGCCCTCGGGCGCCTCCGCCGGCGAGATCCACTCGACGCGCCCGTCCCGCGGCCGCACCCGCGTGCCGGAGACGACCAGGACGCGCGACCGCGGATCGGCCCACCGACGCTCGAGCCACTCCTCGTCGCCCCGGCGTACCGCCGTCCGGTCGTGCGGGTTCGCCGAGAGCTGCAGGTGCGGATACCTCACCTGGGGGAGGCTAGCTCTAGGGTTGTCGCACGTGAGTACCCACATCGGCGCCCAGCCGGGCGACATCGCCCCCCTCGTCCTCATGCCGGGCGACCCGCTGCGAGCGCGGTGGATCGCGGAGACGTTCCTGGAGGACGCCCGCTGCTACACCGAGGTGCGCGGCATGTACGGCTACACGGGCACCTGGCAGGGGCACCGGGTCTCGGTCCAGGGCTCCGGCATGGGGCAGCCGTCGCTGGCGATCTACGCCAACGAGCTGTTCCGGGAGTACGACGTCCGGTCGGTCATCCGGGTCGGCTCGTGCGGCGCGCTGAGCGAGCGGCTGCAGGTGCGCGACGTCGTCATCGCGTCGGGTGCCTGCACCGACTCCTCGATGAACCGGATCCGCTTCGAGGGCCTGGACTACGCGCCGGTCGCGGACTTCGAGCTCCTGCGGGCCGCCCACGACGCGGCCGCGGCTAAGCAGCTCGCCGAGGCGGTGCACGTCGGGCTGATCTTCAGCAGCGACTCGTTCTACCCCGCGCGGCCCGAGCTGGCCGGCCGGATGGTCGACTACGGCGTGCTGGCGGTCGAGATGGAGGCCAGCGCCCTCTACACGCTCGCTGCGAAGCACGGACGCCGCGCGCTGACCATCTGCACGGTGAGCGACCACATCGTCACCGGCGAGGAGACGTCGGCGCAGGAGCGGGAGCAGACGTTCGAGGCGATGGTGGAGATCGCCCTCGCGGCGGGGACCAGCCTGGACTAATCGGTCCGGTCGGCGCGTTCCACCTGGCGTGGAGATCCTCGACGCGGTCGTGATCGGGGCCGGCCAGGCCGGCCTCTCCGCGTCGTACCACCTCCGGCGCCGCGGCATCGACCACGTCGTCCTCGACGCCGACGCGGCGCCGGGCGGCGCGTGGCAGCACCGCTGGGACTCGTTGACGATGGCCGACGTGCACGGCATCGCGGCGCTGCCGGACTCCGAGCCGCCCGCCGACCTCGCCGGGCGCGCCAACGCCGTGGTCCCGGCGTACTTCGACGCCTACGAGCGCGAGCACGACCTGCCGGTGCTGCGACCGGTGCGGGTCGACCGCGTCGAATCCGTGGGCGAGCTGCTGGTCGTCCACGCCGGCGGCCGCACCTGGACGACCCGCACGATCGTCAACGCCACCGGCACCTGGACCCAGCCGCACCTGCCCTACTACCCCGGCATCGAGAGCTTCCGGGGCGAGCAGCTGCACACCCAGCACTACCCCGGACCCGAGCACTTCCGCGACCGGCGCCTGGTGGTCGTGGGTGGCGGCGCGTCCGCGGTGCAGATCCTCGGCGAGGTCGCTCCGGTCGCTGCCGCGACGTGGTGGGTGACGCGCCGCGAGCCGGTGTGGCGCAGCGACGAGTTCACCCCCGAGCGCGGTCGCGAGGCGGTCGCCCTGGTCGAGGACCGGGTGCGCCGCGGGCTGCCGCCGGCCAGCGTGGTCAGCGTGACCGGTCTGGCGCTGCGGGAGCAGGAGCGTGACGCGGAGCGGCTCGGCGCCTACGAGCGTCACCCGATGTTCGCCCGCATCGAGTCGGACGGGGTGCGGATGCCCGACGGGACGCTGTGGCCGGCCGACGCGATCCTCTGGGCGACGGGCTTCCGGCCCGCCATCGGTCACCTGGCGCCGCTGCGGCTGCGCTCCGCGCAGGGCGGCATCCAGCTCGACCTCGCCGGCACCACGGTGGTCACCGACCCGCGGGTGCAGCTGGTCGGCTATGGCCCGTCCGCGAGCACGATCGGTGCCAACCGCGCCGGCCGCTCCGCCGCTCGCGGTGTTGGCGCCTGGCTCGACGGGGCCGCGGACCGGGCCGCGACGGCC
>NZ_DASWVI010000241.1:0-1701 GCF_036401255.1 Nocardioides sp.
GCTCGTGCTCGGCGTGGTGGGTGGCGCCCTCGGCGGCGGCGCGGTCGGCGCCGCGGTGATGGGCGCGCTGGTGTTCGGTGTCGGGCCGGCCGACGCGCCCGCCATCGACCGGCGGGCCCCGGTCACCTCGATCACCAACACCGACGCTCCCCGCACCCCCAGCCCGACCGTCCCGGTCGCCCAGCTGACCCGCGGCGCCAAGCAGCGATAGCGCCGGATTTCGCCCGGCGCGACAAGATAGGGCTGTGACGCAGGACGAGCCCAGGGACGACGAGCCGACCCAGCCCCTCGGGGCACTCCGGCCGACGACGCCGCCACCCACGTGGGTGCCGCCGACGACCCAGTCGCCGCCGCACCGCTGGGCGGGCCTGCCCCCGGGCGCGACCTCGCCGTACTCCTCGCCCTACGCGCAGCAGCCGCCGTTCGGCCCGCCTCCGGGCCCGCCCCCGCGCCACCTGGCGCCACGGGGCCGGGTGCCGGGCTGGCTGTGGCCGGTCGTGAGCGTGCTGGCGCTCGTGCTCGGCGTGGTGGGTGGCGCCCTCGGCGGCCTCGCCTACGAGCGGGTCACCGACGACGGCCCCGGGACGGTCAGCGAGGGCCTCGCGGGCGTGGACACGGTCTCCCAGGCGCCGCTGCCCGTCGACAACGGATCGATCGAGGCCGTGGCCGCGCGACTCCTGCCGAGCACCGTGCAGATCGTCGCCGAGTACGACGGGCAGCGCGGCGGGGCGACCGGGTCCGGCTTCGTGCTCGACCGGCAGGGCCACGTCATCACCAACAACCACGTGGTCGTCGACGCCGACGAGAACAACGGCCCGATCGAGATCGTCGACCAGGACGGCAACCGCTACAAGGCGACCGTCGTGGGGCGCAGCTCGGTCTACGACATCGCGGTGCTGTACGCCGCGAAGGCCCGCGGACTCACCCCGGCGGCGCTGGGGTCCTCCCAGGCGCTGCGGGTCGGCGAGGGCGTGGTCGCGATCGGCTCCCCGCTCGGGCTCAGCTCCACGGTCACCGCCGGCATCGTCAGCGCCCTGCACCGCCCGGTCACCACCGGCGACGCGGGCAACGACTCCTCCTACATCAACGCCGTGCAGACCGACGCCGCGATCAACCCCGGCAACTCCGGTGGACCGCTGGTCAACCTGCGCGGCCAGGTGGTAGGGGTCAACTCCGCGATCGCCACCACCGGCGGGGCCATCGGCGGGGAGTCCGGCAACATCGGGGTCGGCTTCGCGATCCCGATCGAGCAGGTCCGGATCACCGCCGACCAGATCCTGCGCACCGGCGAGGCCAGGTACCCCGTCATCGGGGCCCAGGTGCAGACCGGCCGCAACGACGGTCAGGGCGCCGAGATCGACGAGGTCATGCCCGACACGCCCGCCGAGAAGGGCGGCCTGCGCAAGGGCGACGTGATTGTCGAGGTCGAGGGCGAGCGGGTCACCGACGGCATCGCGCTCATCGTCGCGATCCGCTCCCACCAGCCGGGCGAGACCGTCGAGTTCACCGTGCTGCGCGACGGCGAGGAGAAGACGCTCTCGCTGACGCTCGGCGCCGAGACCGGCTAGGAGTCTGCTGAACAAGACGGGCGAACGCGAGCGGCGTCCGGTGCGTGCGGTGGCAAGGCGGCCGAGGAACGGCGTGGCGGGTCACTCCGACCGAGGCGAACGCCGCCAACGCTCCACCGGGCGTCGCGTAGCC
>NZ_DASWVI010000242.1:0-1871 GCF_036401255.1 Nocardioides sp.
TCGAGACGGGCCCGGATCTGCGCGCAGGCGTGCTTGACGGCGGCGCCGTTGAGGTCCGCGCCGGAGCTCGCGGCCGTGGCCGAGGTGTTGGGGACCTTGTCGGTGCGGGTGGGTGCGAGCCGGACCAGCTCGAGCGGCACCGCGAGCGTCGTGGCCGCGACCTGCAGCATCTTCGTGTGCAGGCCCTGGCCCATCTCGGTGCCGCCGGGGTTGATCAGCACCGACCCGTCCTTGTAGACGTGGACCAGCGCCCCCGCCTGGTTGAACGCCTTGAAGTTGAACGCGATGCCGAACTTCACGGGCGTGATCGCGAGACCGCGCTTGGCGTCGGGATGGGTGGCGTTGAACGCGGCGACCTCGGCCCGCCGCTCCTCGATGCGGCCGTCGGCCAGGACCTGGTCCCAGACCAGGGCGGCCCGCTCCGGGTGCCGCACAGTCTGGCCGTACGGCGTGCTCTGACCCGCCGCGTAGAAGTTGCGCCGGCGCAGGTCCGCGGGGTCGAGGCCGAGCACCGGCGCACAGCGCCCGAGGATGTCCTCGATCACCATCATCCCCTGCGGTCCGCCGAACCCGCGGAACGCGGTCGAGGAGGCCTTGTGGGTGCGGGCGATGCGGCCGTGCAGCCGGACGTGCGGGATCCAGTAGGCGTTGTCGACGTGGCACAGCGCCCGGGCGAGCACCGGCTCGGACAGGTCCAGGCTCCAGCCGCCATCGGCGGTGAGCGTGACGTCGAGCGCCTGCAGCAGTCCGTCGCCGTCGAAGCCGACCCGCCAGCGGGCGTGGAACCCGTGCCGCTTGCCGGTCATCGTGAGGTCCTGGGCCCGGGCGAGGCGGACCCGCACGGGGTGGCCGGTGACGACGGCGCCGAGGGCCGCGACCGCGGCGTACCCGTGGGGTTGCATCTCCTTGCCGCCGAACGCCCCACCCATCCGCAGGGACTGGACGGTGACCTCGTGCGCGCGCCGGCCCAGCACGTGTGCGACGACCTCCTGGGTCTCGGTCGGGTGCTGGGTGCTGCTCTGGACGAAGACCTGGCCGGCCTCGTCGACGTGGGCCAGCGAGCACTGCGTCTCGAGGTAGAAGTGCTCCTGGCCCGCCATCTCGGTGACCCCGCTGAACAGGTGCGCCGACGACACGAGCGCGCGCTCCACGTCGCCACGCTCGATGGTGGGCTGGGCCCCCTGGAAGCTCCCGGCGGCGATCGCCTCCGACACGGACAGCAGCGCGGGCAGTGGCTCGTAGTCGACCTCGACGGCGGCGGCTCCGAGTCGCGCGGCCTCGAGGGTCTCACCGAGCACCCAGCAGACGGCGTGACCGAAGTAGCTGACCTCGCTCGGGAACAGCGGCTCGTCGTCGCGCACCCCGGCGTCGTTGAGACCCGGGACGTCCTCGGCGGTCAGCACCCGGACCACGCCGGGCACCTCGAGTGCCGCGGCGGTGCGCAACCCGGTCACCCGGGCGTGGGCGTGGGGGGCCTGCACAGGATGGGCGTGCAGGCAGCCGGGCATCCGGACGACGAGGTCGTCGGTGTAGAGCGCGGCGCCGGTGACGTGGAGGGCCGCGCTCTCGTGGGGCACCTCCAAGCCGACGGCCGCGTCGCCGGGACGGGCGGACAGGTCGCTCACACCGCCACCCCCTCGGCGCCGTCCCGCTGCGCACCGGCCCACAGCTTGAGCAGCGACTGCTCGAGCATCGCGGCCCGGTAGGCGGCGCTCGCGCGGTGGTCGTCGATGGGCGTGCCCTCGCCGCCGAGGACCGCGGCGGCCGCGCGTACGGCGCCGTCGGACCAGGGGCCGCCCTCGAGCGCTGCCTCGGTGTTCCGTGCCCGGACCGGTGTCGCGGCCACGCCGCCGAGGCCGATCCGAGCCCGG
>NZ_DASWVI010000243.1:0-5500 GCF_036401255.1 Nocardioides sp.
GCCCGCGAGCAGCGGCTCGCCGCGGGCCTCCTGATCGCCCTGGTCACGGCGACCGCGCTGCCCGTGGCCTTCCCCTGGTCGGCCGAGACCACCGGCGAGGCGACCGTCGCTGCGGTGCAGGGCGACGTCCCCGGCAACGGCGACGACATCCTCTACGACTTCCGGCAGGTCACCCAGAACCAGGTGGACGTCACCGTCGGCCTCGCCCGCGACGTCGCGGCGGGCGCCGTACCCCGGCCCGACTTCGTGCTCTGGCCCGAGAACTCCACCGCGATCGACCCGTTCCGCGACGCCCGGACCAACAGCGCCATCCGCGCGGCCAGCGCCGCCATCGGTGTGCCGATCCTCGTGGGCGCCATCGTCGACGCCGGCCCCGAGCACGTGCTCAACCAGGGGATCGTCTGGGACCCCGTCACCGGTGCCGGGGACCGGTACACCAAGCGCCACCCGGTGCCGTTCGGGGAGTACATCCCGGCGCGGGACTTCTTCACGCGGCAGTTCGGCCGGCTCGCCGAGATCCCCCGGGACATGCTCAGCGGCACCCGCTCGACCCCGCTGCGGGTCGCGGGCATCGAGGTGGCCGACGCGATCTGCTTCGACGTGGCCTACGACGACGGGATCTACGCCCAGGTCGGGCGCGGCGCCCAGCTGCTGGTCGTGCAGACCAGCAACGCCACCTTCATCCACACCGACCAGATCGACCAGCAGTTCGCGATCACCCGGCTGCGCGCGATCGAGACCGGCCGCTGGCTGGCGGTCGCCTCGACCAACGGCGTCTCCGGCATCATCGCCCCCGACGGCGGCGTGGTCGCCAGCGCGGCACCCCGGACCCAGCGCGTCCTGGTCGAGCAGGTGGGTCTGGTCGACTCCGTCACCCCGGCGGTCCGGCTGGGGGCGTGGACCGGTCGGTTCCTCATCGCGCTGACCGCCGTTGGTCTGCTCGTCACGTGGTGGTCAGGTGGTGTCCCGTATCGTCGGAGGCGGGACCGGCAGCGGGCCGAGGACGGCCGGGCAGGCTCCGCCGTCACCGCCGCTGCCCCGACAGGGAGTGGAGGGCGAGCCGCAGGTGAGTGAGCGCAGCATCGCGGGGCTCGGGCGGGTCGTCGTGGTGATCCCGACCTACAACGAGGCCGACAATCTCGCCTGGATCGTCGGCCGGTTGCGGGCCGCGCAGCCCGATGTCGACGTCCTCGTGGTCGACGACGGCTCCCCGGACGGCACCGGTGCCATCGCCGACGACCTCGCGGCGACCGACGCGGCCGTCTCGGTGGTCCACCGCACCGCCAAGGCCGGCCTGGGCGCGGCGTACCTGCACGGCTTCCGCGTCGCGCTCGACGCCGGCTATGACGTGATCGGCGAGATGGACGCCGACGGCTCCCACCAGCCCGAGCAGCTCGACCGGCTCCTCACCGCTCTCCAGGGCGCCGACCTGGTCATCGGGTCCCGCTGGGTGCCCGGCGGGTCGGTCGTCAACTGGCCGCTGCGCCGCGAGCTGCTCTCGCGCGGCGGCAACCTCTACGTCCGGCTGCTCCTAGGCGTCTCGGTCCGCGACGCGACCGCCGGCTTCCGGCTGTTCCGGCGCACCACGCTGGAGAAGATCGACCTCGACTCCGTGGAGTCGACCGGCTACGTCTTCCAGACCGACATGGTGACCCGCACGCTCGGCGCCGGCCTCACCGTCCGTGAGGTGCCGATCGAGTTCGTCGAGCGCGAGCGCGGTGACTCCAAGATGAGCGGCGCCGTGGCCGCCGAGTCGCTCCGGCGGATCACCGCCTGGGGCGTGCGCGAGCGGGCGGCCCAGCTGCGGCGGACCCGGCGACGCCGATGAGCCGCCCGGTGACCGGGCGGCGCCGGCCCGTGGCCCTGGCCCTGGTGCTCGCCTTCGTCGTGATGCCGCTGCTGGAGATCTACGTGATCGTCCAGGTCGGCCAGGCGATCGGCGCGCTGTGGACGATCCTCCTGCTCGTGGTCGACAGCCTCGTCGGTGCGTGGCTGGTGCGCCGCGAGGGCGGACGGGCGTGGACGGCGCTGCGTGAGGCCCTCGCCAGCGGCCGGATGCCGACGCGCGAGCTGGCCGACGGGGCGCTGATCCTCATCGGGGGCACCCTGATGCTCGCGCCCGGCTTCGTCACCGACGCCGGGGGCCTGCTCCTGGTGCTGCCGCCGACCCGTCCGGTCTTCCGCCGGCTGCTGGCGACGCTGGTCGGGCGGCAGGTCCTCCTCAACGTGACTCGCCCCGGACCCGGGCCCGAGGGGCCCGTCGTCCGGGGCGAGGTGGTCGACGAGTAGCGGTCGACCCTGGCCTCCGTCAGGAGACCCGGCGCTTCTTCTGGTTGGACCGGTGCAGGTGCGCCGGACCGATCTCCCCGTCGCGGAGCAGCTGCAGCCGCTCCTTGAGGATGTCCTCGAGCTCCTTCTCCGAGCGACGCTCGAGCAACATGTCCCAGTGGGTGCGGGCCGGCTTCTCGGCCTTCGCCTCAGGCTGGATGCCCGACACGCTCAGTGCCTCAGCACCGCAGCGCGGGCACTCCCAGGTCGCGGGCACCTCGGCCTCGACCGACATCGTGATCTCGAACTCGTGCCCCTGCGGACACCGGTAACCCACCTGCTGGCGAGCCGCGAACTCGATGCCGCGCTCGTCCTCGAAACTCTGGCCCCCGAGCCGCGCTCCACGCAACGTGCGCTCCGCCATTGAGCCACCTCCCGAATTCTTTGTCCCCCGTGCGTTGACCGAGACGGACGAACCCCGTGTTCGTGACACCGGACTCCGGGATGTCGTGTACCCAGCCGGACGACGTCTCAACCCGTTCAACGGTACTGGGGAGGGGAACATTCCGAGAATCGCGGACGTGGTCGCCCTCACACCACCTGGGGGAGCGGGTTGCCGGCCTCGCGGATGCCGCGCTCCGGGTCCACCCGGAGCAGGAACGCGATGCCGACCACGAAGAGCACGACCAGCGCCAGCAGCGCGGGACGGTAGGAGTCGGTCCACTGGTGGACGAGGCCGAAGATCAGCGTCCCGATCCAGCTCGTGCCCCGCTCACAGGCCTGGTAGAGCGAGAAGTACTCCGCCTCGCGGCCCCGCGGGATCAGCTGGCTGTAGAACGACCGCGACAGCGCCTGGGTGCCGCCGAGCACGATGCCGATGCCGAAGGCGAGCAGCAAGAACAGCGGCAGGCTCCCCTCAGGCGTCAGCCAGCCCGCGACCACGACCGCCAGCCACACGAACAGGCCGGCCAGGATCACCTGGTAGGCCCCGCGGCTGCGCGCGAACCGGCCGAACCACAGGGCACCCAGGATGCCGACGAACTGCACGACCAGGAAGGCCAGGAGGACCGTGCTCTTGGCGAACCCCAGCTGCTTCTCCCCGTAGACGGAGGCCGCGTAGATCACGGTCTGGATGCCGTCGTTGTAGAACAGGTAGGCGACCAGGAACGTCAGCGTGACGGGGTAGCGCCGCAGGTCCTTCAGCGTCCGCCACAGCTGGCCGAAGCTCGCCTGGAGCAGGCCGCCCGGCTCGGCCACCGGGTTCACCGGCGGCCGCGACCGGATGCCCCGCACGGGGATGATCGTGAACACCGCCCACCACAGCCCGGCGCTGAACAGGCTGATCCGGACCGCGAGCTCGGTGTCGTCGCTCATCACCGTGAGCAGCCCGAAGTTCAGCGCGAGCAGCAGGCCTCCACCCAGGTAGCCGAGCGCCCACCCCCGTGACGAGACCCGGTCGCGGTCGTCCGGTTCGGCCACCTCGACCAGCAGCGCGTCGTACACGACCAGGCTCGCGCCCAAGAACAGCGTCGCCAGCAGGAGGAGCACCGCGCCGAGCTGCCAGTTGCTGCCGGCGACCAGGAACATCGCCATCGCCATGGCGCTGCCGGTCCACGCAAACCCACCGAGCAGCCGGGGCTTGCGGCCGCTGCGGTCGGCGATCGCACCGACGACCGGCAGCACGAACGCCGAGAGGATCGTCGTGGCCGTGACGATGTAGAACACCAGCGACCCCGCCGAGACGTCCACGCCGAGCGCGTGCAGGTCGGTGGTGCACTTGTAGCCCGCGTCCTCGTCGGTCGCGCGGCCGCAGGCGGCCTTCTCGGCGACCGAGGTGAGGTACGGCGCGAACAGCACCGCCGCGGTGGTCGTCACGTAGGCGCTGTTGGCCCAGTCGTACCAGTACCACGCCTTCTGCTCGCGCGCCCGGCGCAGCGGCCCCAGGTCCGCGATCCCGCTCGACGTCATGTCGTCTCCCGCCCCTGGTCGCGCCACTGGTCCCGCTCGACCAGGACGGACTTGAGTATGTCGGTCCGGTCGGTGAACAGGCCGTCGACGCCCCGCTCGAGCAGCTCGTGCATCTCCTCGGCCTCGTCGATCGTCCAGACGTGGACGTGCCGGCCCACGGCGTGCGCGCGGCGGATCAGACCGGTGGTCGCGATGGTGATCCGGCCGCGCCGGTGCGGGACCTGCAAGGCCGCGGACGCGGGGCTGAGGAGCGCAGCGAGCCGGGCACTGGGCACGAACCGGAACAGCGCGATCTCCGCCGGGGTCGCGGCGGTCGGCACCCGACCCCCGGTGAGCGCCCGGAACCGGCGGGTCCGCCGGGGCGAGAAGGACCCGACGAGCACCCGGTCCCAGAGCTCGCGCTCCGCGATCAGCTCCGCGAGCGCCGAGACGGCGCCGTCGGACTTCAGGTCGATGTTGAAGCGCGCCTCCGGGAACGCGTCGACGAGGTCGGCGAGCGTCGGCACGGACTCCCGGCCGCCGACCAGCGCCCGGCGTACCTCCGCGTGGGTGAGCGCGGCGATCTCGCCCCGATGGTCGGTCACCCGGTCCAGCACCGTGTCGTGGAACGCCAGCAGCACCCCGTCGCGGGTCACGTGGACGTCGGTCTCCAGGTAGTCGTAGCCGAGGTCCACCGCATGACGGAACGCCGCGAGGGTGTTCTCGAGACCCTCGATCTCGGGGTGGTAGGCACCCCCTCGGTGCGCGAAGGCCAGCACGGGACCGGGATCGTCGAGGTAGGCGAACCCGGTGCGCGGCGTGTCCACGAGGTGCAGTAAACCCGACCCGGGTGCACCGCCCGGCATCCGGCGGGCGGTAGCGTCCTTCCATGGAGACCTTGACCTGCCCCCGCTGCGGCGCCGAGATGGTCACGCGCACCCTGGCCTCGTCCCTGGACGACGGCGGGGTCAGCCAGTGCCCGGACGGGCACGGCGTCTTCTTGGCCCGCGCCGACCTGGGTGCGCTCATCGAGGCCGAGAACGACTGGCACCGCCACGCCGGTCAGCACACCGCGCCGATGCCCCGCATCACCGCCGACATGACCGCCCCGCCCGTCGGCAAGCCGTCCCCACGGGCCTGGGTGGAGACCCTCTTTGAGTGACCCACCCCGCCGAGTCGGCGCCAGTTTCCTCGTAAGGCGTGCCGAGTCGGCGCCAGTTTCCTGGCTGCGGGTTGTCGGGCGTGCCGAGTCGGCGCCAGTTTCCGGGTGGCGCCTACGGCGCAT
>NZ_DASWVI010000244.1:0-5776 GCF_036401255.1 Nocardioides sp.
GAGCGTCGCGAGCGGCTGATCCGCGAGGGCCGGGCCGCCGAGGCGGTGGGGGTGGCGGTGGCCTACGTGCTCGCCCGGCTCGAGGTGTCGGTGCACCGGGCCGCGGAGGCCCGCACCGCCGTCGAGCAGGCCCGCAGCGGCCGGGAGCAGCAGCTGCTCGCCGTCCGCGCCGAGCTGCGCCGGCTCGACAAGGACCACCACGAGCTGGTCAACAGCGTGCACCGCGACGAGATGGCCCGGACCCAGCAGCGGATGCGCATCGAGCAGCTCGAGGAGCGGGCGCTCGAGGAGCTCGGCCTCGACCCCGACGGTCTGGTCGCCGACTACGGCCCCGACCAGCCGGTGCCGCAGCCCCTGCCGGACGGCGCGGACGAGCTCGAGGAGCGCCAGGAGCCCCCCGAGCCGGTGCCGTTCGTCCGCGAGGAGCAGCAGAAGCGGCTGCGCGCCGCCGAGCGGGCGCTGTCGATGCTCGGCCGGGTCAACCCGCTGGCGCTCGAGGAGTACTCCGCGATGGAGGAGCGCCACAAGTTCCTCACCGAGCAGCTCGAGGACCTCAAGAAGACCCGCCGCGACCTCCTCGACATCGTCCGCGAGGTCGACCAGCGGGTCGAGCAGGTCTTCACCGAGGCGTACGCCGACGTGAGCACGGCCTTCGACGCGACGTTCGCGCGGCTGTTCCCGGGTGGCGAGGGCCGGCTGGTGCTCACCGACCCCGACGACATGCTCAGCACCGGCGTGGAGGTCGAGGCCCGCCCGCCCGGCAAGAAGGTCAAGCGGCTCTCGCTGCTCTCCGGCGGTGAGCGCTCGCTGGTCGCGGTCGCGTTCCTGGTCGCGCTGTTCAAGGCCCGGCCCTCGCCGTTCTACATCCTCGACGAGGTCGAGGCGGCACTCGACGACACCAACCTCGGCCGGCTGCTGGAGATCTACGAGGAGCTGCGCGAGAACTCCCAGCTGCTCGTGATCACCCACCAGAAGCGCACCATGGAGGTCGGCGACGCGCTCTACGGCGTGACGATGCGCGGCGACGGCGTGTCGGCGGTGATCAGCCAGCGGCTGCGCGACGCCGAGTCCGCCTGATGGGGGAGCGGGAGCGACCGACGCGCTCGGCGTACGTCCACTGGGAGCGGGCCACGACCCGCTGGGCCGACATCGACGTCTACGGGCACATGAACAACGCCCGCTACTTCGAGCTCATCGACACGGTCGTCAACAACCACCTGGCGACGGCCACCGGCGTCGACATCCGCACGCTCCCGGCGATCGGCGTGGTCGCGGAAGTGTCGTGCCGCTACTTCGCCGAGGTCGGCTATCCCGAGCCGGTCGACCTCGGGCTCGTGGTCGAACGCGTCGGCACCTCCTCGGTCGTCTACCGCGTGGGGCTCTTCCAGGGCGAGGGTGACGAGGCCGCCGCCGAGGGACGTTTCGTGCACGTGTACGTCGACAACACCGATCCGGCGCGACCCGTCACGCCGATCCCGGCCGAGATCCGGAGCGCGGTCGAGCCGCTCGCGGGCGGCTGAGCCGGTCGGCTACCGGGTATGTGTCAGGGTGGAGGAAGCCCTAGCTCTCGGGAGGTCATCCGTGCTCGTCGTCGTCATCGCGATGCTCGTGGTCCTGGCGGTCGCCGGACTGGTCGTCGTCTACGTCGCCTACCCCCACCGCGGCGAGGAGGTCCCCGCCGTGCCGTGGCTGGGCGAGGCGATGGGCCGCGCGGCGGAGGCGGTGCCCCTGCTGGAGCTGGAGTACGAGGACTCCGAGCCCCGGCTGTGACCCGCCGGGCCGGCGGCCCACGACGGCTCTGCTTGGATTGACGCCATGGATGCCGTGCTCCTCCTGATCATCACCATCGCCGTCGTGGCGCTCGGGCTCGTCGCGACCGTCGCCGGCCTGCTGGTCACCCGGCGCCGCAAGCCGGAGCCGCTGCCGAACACCCACACCGGCGTGATCGTCCGGCCTCCCGAGGAGGCCGAGGCCGGCGCTCCTCCGGTCGAGGTCAGCGCACCGCCCGCCACGATCGAGCCGGAGGCCCCGGCCGCACCGGCCCTGGAGAAGCCCGAGGGCACGGCCTCGCGCCTGGTCCGGCTGCGCCAGCGGCTCGCCGGCTCCCAGGGCGGGCTCGGCCGTGGCCTGCTCGCGCTGCTCTCCCGCGACCGCCTCGACGAGGACACGTGGGAGTCGATCGAGGACACCCTGCTCACGGCCGACGTCGGCGTCGCCCCGACCCAGGAGCTGGTCGAGCGGCTGCGCACGCGGCTGCGGGTCGAGGGAGCGCACGAGGACGTCCGCGCGGTGCTCCGTGAGGAGCTGCTGACGCTGGTCGATCCCACGATGGACCGCCGCCTCCACGTGAGCGGCCTCGACGGCATGCCCGGCGTGGTCCTCGTGGTGGGCGTCAACGGCTCGGGCAAGACGACCACCGTCGGCAAGATCTCGCGCATCCTGGTCGCCGAGGACCGCAAGGTCGTGCTGGGTGCCGCCGACACGTTCCGGGCCGCCGCCGTCGAGCAGCTGGCCACCTGGGGCGAGCGCGTCGGGGTCGACGTGGTGCGCGGGCCCGAGGGCACCGACCCGGCCAGCGTCGCGTTCGAGGCGGTCAAGGAGGGCGTCGACACCGACGCCGACACCGTCATCGTCGACACCGCCGGCCGGCTGCAGAACAAGGCCGGCCTGATGGACGAGCTCGGCAAGGTCAAGCGCGTGATCGAGAAGCAGGCCCCGGTCACCGAGGTGCTGCTGGTCCTCGACGCCACCACCGGCCAGAACGGCCTGATCCAGGCCCGGGTCTTCAGCGAGGTCGTCGACGTCACCGGCATCGTCCTCACCAAGCTCGACGGCTCGGCCAAGGGCGGCATCGTCGTCCAGGTGCAGCGCGAGCTCGGGGTGCCCGTCAAGCTCGTGGGCCTGGGGGAGGGCGCCGACGACCTCGCACCGTTCGACGCGGGCGCGTTCGTCGACGCGCTGCTCGGCTGACCGCTGGCGCCCGCCCGGGCGTAACACGGAAGTAACACCAGGTCCGATCTCGTTGCGCGGCCGCAACACGCGGCGGCGTACGTCGAAACCTCCGGCCCACAAGGTGTCTGCCAATAGGGCGGACCCCGGGACGACAGCGCAGTCGAGGCCGTGACCGCCCTCCCGAGATGTGATCCCTGGAGGTTCCGTGGACGGCTATTACGCCTTCATGCTGGTGGCGACAGCCCTCGTCCTGATGATGACCGTTCCGGCGCTGGCGCTGTTCTACGGCGGCATGAGCCGCTCCAAGTCGGTCCTGAACATGATGATGATGTCGTACGTCGCGATGGCCGTCGTCGCCATCGTGTACGTGCTGTGGGGCTGGTCGATGACCTTCGGCCCCAGCGATGTGGGCGGCCTGTTCGCCAACCCGTTCGACCTGTTCGGTCTCAAGGACGTGACGTCGGACGGCTACATCGCGGTGATGTTCCAGATGACGTTCGCCGCGATCACCGCCGCGCTCATCTCCGGCGCCATCGCCGACCGCGTCAAGCTCTCCTCGTGGGTGGTGTTCGTGCCGCTCTGGGTCACGCTCAGCTACTTCCCGATCGGCCACATGGTCTGGGGCGGCGGCTTCATCTCCGAGCACTTCGGCGCCCAGGACTACGCCGGCGGGACGGTCGTGCACATCAACGCCGGCGTCGCCGGCCTCGTCCTCGCCCTGGTGATCGGCAAGCGGATCGGGTTCGGCAAGGAGCCGATGCGGCCGCACAACCTGACGCTGACGATGATCGGTGCGGGCCTGCTGTGGTTCGGCTGGTACGGGTTCAACGTGGGCTCGATCGTCTTCAGCGGGTCCACCGACGAGGAGAACATCGCGCAGTTCTACTCCGAGACCGGCGTGACGTTCCTGAACACGACGATCGCCACCTGCGCGGCGATGCTCGGCTGGCTCCTCGTGGAGCGGCTGCTGCACGGCAAGGCCACCTCGCTGGGCGCCGCCTCCGGCATCGTCGCCGGCCTGGTGGCGATCACGCCGTCCTGCGGGGCCGTCGAGCTCCCCGGCGCGATCCTGATCGGCGCGGTCGCGGGCGGCCTGTGCGCCTGGGCGGTCGGACTCAAGTACAAGGTGGGCATGGACGACTCGCTCGACGTCGTGGGCGTGCACCTGGTCGGCGGCGTCGTGGGCACCGTGCTGATCGGCCTGGTGTCCTCCGCGGACGCGCCCGGCGGGATCGACGGCCTGTTCTACGGCGGTGGCTTCGGTTCGCTCGGCGACCAGGTCATGGCCGCGCTCATCGCGATCGCCTGGTCGGCCGTCGCGACGGCGATCATCGCGTACGCCATCAAGCTCACGATCGGCTGGCGGGTCACCGACGAGGCCGAGATCGACGGCATCGACTCCGACCAGCACGGGGAGTCGGCGTACGACCTGCACACTGGACTCGCCAGCGGCAACACCTCCACGGGATCCGTCCTGGCGAAGAGCACCGTGACCGAAGGAGCCAACGCATGAAGCTCGTGACCGCGGTGATCAAGCCGCACAAGTGGGAGGACGTCCGCGAGGCCCTCGAGACCTTCGGCGTGACGGGCATGACCGTCAGCGAGGTCAGCGGCTACGGCCGGCAGAAGGGCCACACCGAGGTCTACCGGGGCGCGGAGTACGACATCGCGCTGGTGCCCAAGATCCGGATCGAGATCGTGGTCGGCGACGACGACGCCGACGACGTCGTCGGCATCATCGTGAAGACCGCGCAGACCGGCCGGATCGGCGACGGGAAGGTGTGGGTGAGCCCCGTCGAGACCGTCGTGCGGGTCCGCACCGGCGACCGGGACGACGCGGCCCTGTGACCGCACCGCGGCCCGGCTCCTCACGCAGGAGCCGGGCCTCGGCGTACCCGGAGCATGATCGGGCTCGAGATCGGGAGGTGACGCCCTGAGCGCCGAGGAGAGGTTGCTGCGCGCGGCCGAGGCGGACGCGCTCTGCGCGCGGGCCTACGAGGAGTGCGGCGGGCCCGAGGCCAGCGCCGCCCTGGTCGCCGTCGGCGGCTACGGCCGCTCGGAGCTCGCGCCGTACTCCGACCTCGACGTGGTGCTCGTCAGCGACGAGGGGGTGGACATCCGCACGGTGGCCGAGCGGGTCTGGTACCCGATCTGGGACTCCGGCGCCCGGCTGGACCACTCCGTGCGGACGCTCCCGGAGATGCTGGCGGCCGCCGACGCCGACCTCAAGGTCGCGCTCGGGCTGCTCGACGTGCGCCACCTGGCCGGCGATCCCGGTCTCACGTTGCGGCTGCGGACCACGATGCTCGCCCATTGGCGACGTGGCGCCCGCGAGCGGCTGCCCGCGCTGCGCGACCTGGTCGGGTCGCGCCACGAGCTGGTGGGGGAGCTGGCGCACCTGTCGGTGCCCGACGTCAAGGAGGCCGAGGGCGGACTGCGCGACGCCACCGTGCTCAAGGCCCTGGTCGCGACCTGGCTCGTCGACGTCCCGCACGTCGAGCTCGAGCGCACCCGGCTCGAGCTGCTCGACGTCCGCGACGTCGTCCACGAGGTGGCGGGGCGCGCCAGCGAGCGGATCGCACCCGAGCTGTGGCCCGACCTCGCGGGTGGGCTGAAGCTGCCCGACGCCGGAGCCGCCCAGGTGCACGTGCGCGAGCTGGGCCGCCGCATCGCTCACCTGTCGCACCTGACCTGGCGACGGGTCGACGCCGTGCTGGCCCGCCCGGCGTCGTACCGCGGACCCCGCCGGCCGGACCTGACCCCGCTCGCGCCCGGCGTCGCGCTGGCATCGGGCGAGGTGGTGCTGGACCGCCGGGCCCGGCCG
>NZ_DASWVI010000245.1:0-11014 GCF_036401255.1 Nocardioides sp.
GGCCGCCCCCTCCACAGGTGGCCGCGCGCGCGACGCCCGAGGTCCCCGGCCGCTCCTAGCGTCGCTCGTGCGTCGGACCCGCCGGCGCCACGAGCCCCTCGGGAGCTGCCCATGAAGATCCCCACCGTCCTCCTCGCCGCCGTCGCGGCGTCCGTCCTGGTCGGCGGCGGCCTCGGCGCGGCCGCGGCGGTCGCCACCGCCGGCACCGGTGACGAGCCGCCCGGCGACACGATCGTCGAGGTCACCGGCGACGCCGCGAACGGCTTCGAGATCCAGTACTACGACGGCACCGGCCTCTATCCGCCGACCGACTCCGAGGCCCGGGCCGAGTGCGCCGAGTACGACACCAAGGTCGCGCGGGCGCGCTGCCGCACCGAGGTCCGCACCTGGTACCGCGATCTCGCCGACCTGCAGCAGGCGTTGGACTGGGCCCACGCCGGCTGACCTCGTGGCTGACCTCGTGGCTGACCTTGTGCCTGACCTCGTGGCTGACCCCCTGGCTGACCCCGTGGCAGGATCGCGGCCATGGAGGCGGGGCCGCTGGACCGGATGTGGGACCGGAGCCGGACCTCGGTCCGGGCCCGGAGCCGGACCTCGGTCCGGGCCCGGGTCCGGCGCCTGCAGGCCAAGTCCTGGCAGATCGCGCAGTGTGCGCTCGCCGCCGCGGCCGCCTGGCTGATCGCCGCCGACGTCCTGGGACACCCGACGCCGTTCTTCGCGCCGGTCGCCGCCGTCGTCGCGCTCGGGACGTCCTACGGCCAGCGGCTGCGCCGCGTCGCCGAGGTGACCGTCGGCGTCGCGGTCGGCGTGTTCCTCGCCGACCTCCTGGTGGTGGGGCTGGGGTCGGGCTGGTGGCAGATCGGCCTGATCGTCGCGCTCGCCATGTCGGCGGCCTTCCTGCTCGACGGTGGGCAGCTGTTCGTCACCCAGGCCGCGGTGCAGTCGATCGTGGTCGCCTCGCTGGTGCCCGACCCCGGGGCGGCGTTCACCCGGTGGACCGACGCGGTCGTCGGAGGGGTGGTCGCGCTCGTCGCGGCGACCGCGGTGCCGGCCGCTCCGTTGCGTCGGCCGCGCGAGCAGGCAGCGGTCGTGATGCGCAAGGTCGCGGCCCTGCTGCGTGCGGCCGGGGAGGTGATGGACGACGGCGAGGCGGCGCGGGCGTTGGACCTCCTGGCCGATGCACGGTCGACCGACTACCTCATCCGCGAGCTCCAGGACGCCGCCGACGAGGGCCTGTCGGTCGTCGAGTCCTCGCCGTTCCGGGTCCGCCACAAGGGTGACCTGCGCAAGATGGTCGACCTCGTCGACCCGCTCGACCGGGCACTGCGCAGCACCCGGGTGCTGGTCCGGCACACCGCGGTCGCGGCGTACCGCCGGCGGCCGGTCCCGTCGTCGTACTCCCTGCTTGCGCTCGACCTCGCGGACGCCGCCGACCAGGTCGCCGACGAGCTCGCGGCGAACCGGATGGCGGCCGCCGCGCGCGACGCGCTGCTGGTCGTCGGCGAGGCCACCGGCCGGGTGGAGCGCACGGACCTGCTCACTGCCGAGGCGATCCTCGCGCAGCTGCGCTCGGTGGTCGCCGACCTGCTGATGGTCACCGGGCTCGACCAGATGGCGTCGACCGACGCCCTGCCCCCGCCGCCGCGATGAGCGAGCGGGACGACCAGGGCGCACCCGGGTGGGTGCTGCACGTCGACCTCGACCAGTTCATCGCAGCCGTCGAGGTGCTGCGCCGCCCCGAGCTCGAGGGCCTGCCGGTGGTCGTCGGCGGCCGCGGCGACCCCACCGAGCGGGGCGTGGTCGCGACCGCGTCGTACGAAGCGCGGTCGTTCGGGGTCGGCTCCGGCATGCCGTTGCGGATCGCCGCGCGCAAGTGTCCCGAGGCGGTGTTCCTGCCGGTCGACAAGGAGGCCTACGACGCCGCCTCGGCAGAGGTGATGGCGACGCTGCGCGGCCTGGAGTGGGGCGGGGTGCCCGTGGTCCTCGAGGTCCTGGGCTGGGACGAGGCGTTCCTCGCGGCTGGCGAGGGCCATGGCCCGCTCGGCGACCCGAGCGAGTTCGCGCAGCGGCTGCGCGCCGAGGTGCTGGCCGCGACCCGGCTGCACTGCTCGGTCGGCATCGGCGACAACAAGCTGCGCGCCAAGATCGCCACCGACTTCGGCAAGCCACGCGGCGTCTGGCAGCTGACCGAGGACGACTGGTTCCCGGTGATGGGGGAGCGGCCGACCACCGCCCTGTGGGGCATCGGGGCCA
Organism: Nocardioides sp.; assembly: GCF_036401255.1. Taxonomy (GTDB): domain Bacteria; phylum Actinomycetota; class Actinomycetes; order Propionibacteriales; family Nocardioidaceae; genus Nocardioides. The sequence continues at coordinate 2,254 of NZ_DASWVI010000245.1, forward strand.
AGACGGCCAAGAAGCTCTCCGCCCTCGGCATCGACACCGTCGAGCAGCTCGCCCACTCCGACGCCCAGATCCTCGCCGCGGAGCTCGGCCCGACGATGGGCCCGTGGTACCACCGGCTGGGTCGCGGGGTCGACACCAGCCCGGTGGACGCGACGCCCTGGGTGCCGCGCGCCCACGGCCGCGAGGAGACCTACCAGGAGGACCTCGTCGAGTGGGCGCGGGTCACCGAGGAGGTGCGGGCACTCACCCGTCGGGTGCTGGTCGACATCGACCGCGAGGCTCGCCCGGCCGCGCGGGTGGGCATCAAGGTCCGCTACCGCCCGTTCTTCACGGTCAGTCGCAGCCTGACGCTGCCCGAGCCCAGCAACGACCCGGCGATCCTCGAGCAGGCCGCCGTCTCGTTGCTCGACCGCGTCGAGAAGGACCGGCCCGTCCGGCTGCTCGGCGTCCGTCTCGAGATGGTCGATCCACCCGACTCGGCCGGTTGACCCGCCCGAGAGTTTCGGGCGGGTGAACGTCGAGATCGGTGCGGGGCGTCGGCGGCTGCTCAGCCCAGACCGTCGCGCAGCTCCCGCACGACGGAGTCGACGACCGCCACCAGGTCGCCGCCGGTGCGTTCGGCGACCGCGCGCTGACGCTGGTACGACGCGCCGCGCACCGGGATCTGTGCCACCTGCGCCAGCTCCTCCTCGCAGCCGAGCCGGCCCGCGACCGGGGCCAACCGCTCGAGCAGGTCGGCGAGGTCCTCGGTGACGAGCCGCTCGTTGGACTCGGCGTCGGTGATCACGATCGCGTCGAGGCCGTAGCGGGCCGCGCGCCACTTGTTCTCCTGGACGTGCCACGGCGGCATGGTCGGCAGCGTCTCGCCGGCGGCGGCGCGGGCGTCAAGGTCGACCACCAGACAGTGCATGAGGGCGACCAGCGCGGCGAGGTCGGCGATGTCGGGGACGCCGTCGCAGATCCGGTTCTCCAGCGTGCCGAGGTGCGGTGCCGGTCGGACGTCCCAGCGCACCTCGGAGAGCTCCTCGATCACGCCGGTGACCAGCTCGTCGTTCACGAACGCCTCGTACTCCGACCAACGCTCGAACTGGAACGGCAGGCCCGCGGTCGGCAGCTGTTGGAACATCAGGGCCCGGTTGGAGGCGTAGCCGGTGTCCAGGCCGGCCCAGATCGGCGAGGAGGCGGAGAGCGCCTGGAGGTGGGGGTGGTAGTTGAGGAGCGAGGAGAGCACCGGCATGACGCGCTCGCGGTCCGGCATCCCGACGTGCACGTGCACGCCCCAGATCAGCATCTGCCGGCCCCACCACTGGGTGCGGTTGATCAGCTCCTCGTAGCGATGCCCCTCGGAGAGCTGCTGCCCGGTCCACGACGCGAACGGGTGGGTCCCGCCGCCGTAGAGATCGAGGTCCAGGTCGTCGCCGGCCGGGACCACCACCTCGAGCGTGCGGCGCAGGTCGGACATGGCCTCACCGACGGTGTGGCAGACGCCGCTGACGACCTCGACGGTGTTGCGCAGCAGCTCCTTGTGCAGCTTGTCCGGGTCGGACAGCCGAGGCTTGGCCCGAGCGAACAGGTGCGTCGCGTCGTTGCGCAGGTCGCGGGTGCGCCGGTCGACGAGAGCGAGCTCCCACTCGACGCCGAGCGTCGGCTCGGGCGAGGCGTGGAAGTCGATCCGCATCGCCCCAGCGTTCCACAGCTCAGGGTCTGCGGAGAGCGCCCAGCCGGGTGAGCCACGCCTCAGCGCTCCCGTCGTACGGCGCGGCCGCGGCCTCGACCGCGGCGCGCACCCGGTCGCACGACGCGAGCGCCGCCCGCACCACCTCGTCGGGGTAGCCCAGGCGCACCCGGTGCTCGGCGAACTCGTCCTCGTCGTCGACCCGGACCGCGCCGCTGTTGTCGCACACGACGTCCAGGTCGAGGTCGACGGTCCGGAGCACCCGCCCGTCCCAGACCGGCGGGGTCGTGACGTCGACGTACACCCGCAGCGGTCCGTCCACGGCGTGGAAGGTCGCCAGCCAGCCACGTGCCGCGTCGGCCCCCGGGCCGGGGACGAGGCCGACCTGGTCGGTGGGGGCGACGTACGTCGCGCCCGGGCGGGTCATCTCGGTGCCCGCGAGGATCCCCAGCCAGTCGCCGTGCTCGTCGCGGCCGAGGTAGTCGGCGTCGAACTCCCAGTGCGGCCCGTCGCGCCACTTGGTCATCACGACGCGCACCCGGTCGCCGGGATGAGGGTGCGCGGCCGGGGTCACGTGCCCTGTCTACCAGCCGGGCTGGGAACATGACGCCCATGCCCGAGCGCCAGCTGAACCTCACCCTGGACTTCTGTCTGCGGGTCGGCGAGCTGCTGCTGTCCTCGGGCGCCGGCGCGGCGGACGTCATCGCGACCATGCGGTCGCTCGCGTGGCACCTCGGCGTGCGCAACCCCGAGATCGACATCACGTTCACGTCGCTGTCGATGAGCTACCAGCGCGACCCCGAGGAGCCCGCCGCGGTCCTGCTGCGGCACGTCAAGCAGCGCGACATCGACTACGAGGACCTGACGCTGGTCGACCACCTGGTGCGCGACGTGCTGCGCGGCGAGGTCGACCTCAAGGAGGCGCGCACCCGGCTCGCCCGGATCGTGTCCTCGGGTCACCAGACGCCGCGCTGGGCGGTCACCCTCGGCTGGGGGGCGATGTGCGCGGGGGTGGGCCTGCAGCTCGGTGGTGGCCCGGTCATCGTCGCGGTCGCGTTCGTCGCCGCGGCGTGCATCGACCGGCTGCAGCTGGTCATGGCCCGTCGCCGGCTGCCGTTCTTCTACCAGCAGGTGGCCGGGGGCGCGGTGGCCACGATCATCGCGGTCGCCGCCGGCGCGGCGATGCCGGACCTGGACCCCTCCGTCTCCGTCACCTCGAACATCATCATGCTGCTGGCCGGCATCGGGTTCATGGGTGCCCTGCAGGACGCGCTGTCGGGGTTCTACGTCACGGCCGGCGCCCGCCTCACCGAGGCGCTGCTCGCGACGGCCGGCATCATCGCGGGCGTCAGCGGCGGCCTCACGCTCGCGGAGGTGGTCGGGGTCGACGTGGGACGCCTCGAGCCCGGCGCCGCGTCGGACCTGAAGACGGTCTCGGTGATGGCGCTGGGAGCCGCGATCTGCGGGTCGGCGTTCGCGTTCGCGTCGTACGCGCCGAAGCGCTCGCTGCTGCCGATCGGGGCGGTGGCGGCCGTCGCGATGGTGATCGCCGCGTACGGCGCGGTGGGCGGGGTCGGGAGGACCTGGCCGACCGCGGCCGCGGCGTTCTTCGTGGGCCTGGTGAGCTACACCGTCGCGGGCCGGATGCGGGTGCCGCCGCTGGTCGTCGTGGTCCCGGCGGTCGTCCCGATGCTGCCGGGCCTCTCGATCTACCGCGGCCTGAGCCTGCTCACCGAGGGCGGATCCGAGACGTCGGCCGGATTGCTGGCGATCATCACCGCCGCGTCCGTGGCGATCGCGCTCGCCTCGGGCGTGATCCTCGGCGAGTTCGTCGCCCAACCCCTCAAGCGGGAGGCACACCGCCTGGAGAGCCGCCTGGCCGGTCCGCGACTGGTGGGCCCGCTGCGCACGCGCACCTCCCGCCGGGCACGCCGCGAGGGCACGGGCCAGGACGCGTAGCCGCGATCTCGGCGTCGCCTCAGACGACCGTGGTGCGCTCGGGCAGCACGCGCTTGCCGGCCTTGGCGACGATGTCCTGGTAGCGCGAGCCGGTGAACTTCGCCAGCTGGTGGACGGCGTGCGCGTCGAGGCCCACCAGCACCCGGGCGCGGTTGTGCAGGATGCCGCGGACGATGATCTCGGCGGCCCGCTCCGGGGTCATCTTCGCCAGCTTCTCGTCGAACAGCCGCGCGGTCTTGTCCTTGTCCTCGCGCGCGGAGACGCGGGCGTTGCGCGCGATCGCGGTCTTGATGCCGCCGGGGTGCACGACCGTCACCCCGACCGGGTGCCCCTCGATCAGCATCTCCTGGCGCAGCGCCTCGGACATGCCCCGGACGGCGTACTTCGAGGCGTTGTACATGCTCTGGCCCGGCATCGACACGAGTCCGAACAGCGAGGAGATGTTGACCAGGTGGCCGTCGCCGGAGGCGATCAGGTGCGGCAGGAACTCCTTGGTCCCGTGCACGACCCCCCAGAAGTTCACGCCGATGATCCAGTCCATGTCGGGATACTCGAGGTGCTCGAGGTTGCCCGCGAGCGCGACTCCCGCGTTGTTGACCACGACGTTGACCCGGCCGAAATGGTCGGCGACCGCGGTGGCGTACGCCGCGAACGCGTCGCGGTCGGCCACGTCGAGGTGGTCCGAGCGCACCTCGCGGCCGCCGGCTCGTTCGACCATGCCGACGGTCTCGGCGAGCCCCGCGTCGTCGACGTCGCTGATCGCGAGCCGAGCACCGCGGCCGGCGAGGTTGAGCGCGAGCGCGCGGCCGATGCCGGATCCGGCGCCGGTGACGACGCAGACCTTGTCCTCGAGCGTCTTCATACGGGCATGTCCTCTCGGGCGGGTACGGCGGGTGTCAGGTCGTAGGCGTCGGTGTCGAAGTGGGCGAGCTGGCGCCGGAACATGACCGTGGACTTGGGCCACAGGGTGGTGTTGCGGCCGTGCTCGTCGAGGTACCAGCTCGAGCAGCCGCCGGTGCTCCACACGGTGCGGGCCATCCGGCGCTGGAGGTCGGCGTTCCAGGCGTCGTGGGCGTCCTGGCGCGGCTCGACCGCGGCGTACCCGCCGTGCCGGAGCGCGCGGACGGCGCCGCGGAGGTACTCGACCTGCGACTCGATGACGAAGACCATGCTCGAGTGGCCCAGGCCGGTGTTGGGGCCGACGAGCATGAAGTAGTTGGGGAAGCCCGGCACGGTCGTGCCCTTGTACGCCGCCATGCCTGACTCGCGCCAGACGTCGGCCAGCGTGCGGCCGCCGCGGCCGGTCACGTGCTCGGTGATCGGCAGCTCGGTGGTGTGGAAGCCGGTGGCGACCACGATGACGTCGACCGGGCGCTCAACGCCGTCGGAGGTGACCACACCACTGCGGGTCACCTCCGCGATCGGGTCGGTCACGAGCTCGACGTTCTCGGAGGCGAGCGCGGGGTAGTAGGTGTTGGAGATCAGGATGCGCTTGCAGCCGATCTCGTAGTGCGGGGTGACCTTCGCGCGCAGCTCGGGGTCGGCGATGGACCGCTCGATGTTCGCCAGCGCGGCCCGCTTGGCCGGCAGCGCGATCTTGGGCTGGAGCGTGAACGCGGGGACGTAGGTCTCGCGCGCCCAGTAGACGGCCGTCCGGTAGAGCCGCTGGAGGCCGGGGACGTGGCGCAGCGCGGCGCGCTCCCAGGCCGGGTAGCGGCGGTCGTGGCGCGGGATCACCCAGGGCGCGGTGCGCTGGTAGACGTCGAGGTGCCCGCCCGTGGACTGCAGGGTCTTCTGGATCTCGGGGACGATCTGGATCGCCGAGGCGCCGGTGCCGATCACCGCGACGCGCTTCCCGGCCAGGTCGACGCCGTGGTCCCAGCGGGAGGAGTGGAACAGCTCGCCCGCGAAGTCCTCGATGCCGGCGATCGCGGGCAGCTTGGGCTCCGAGAGGCCCCCGGCGCCGACGACCAGCGTCGTGGAGACGATCGTGCGCTCGCCGTCCGGGCCGACGACGCGGCTGCGCCAGCGCTGGGCGGCGTCGTCCCACGTGGCGTCCTCGAGACGGGTGTGGAACACGAAGCGGTCGAGCGTGCCCGACTCGCGGGCGACCCGGCGCAGGTAGGCCCAGATCTCCGGCTGCGGGGAGAACGACATCGACCAGTCGGGGTTGGGCGCGAACGAGAAGGAGTAGAGCTGGCTGGGCACGTCGCACGCGGCGCCGGGGTAGGTGTTGTCGCGCCAGGTGCCGCCGACGTCGCCGGCCTTCTCGATCACCAGGAAGTCGTCCTCGCCGTCCTCCTGCAGTCGGGTGGCCGCGCACAGGCCCGCGAAGCCGGTGCCTACGATCAGGTGGTCGACGTGTCGCTCCGCCCCGGGTCGGGTGGCAGTGGGCGTGGGGGACGCGCTCATGGCGCCGACCGTACTTCCGTTATTGAAAATGCGTCAATAGAGTGAGGGCCGTGACCACCAGCACGCAGGGCACGCACGGTGCCCAGGGCGCCCACGGTGCCCAGCGCACCCGGCTGACGCCCGAGCAGCGGCGCGCCCAGCTGCTCGACCTCGGCGTCCGGCTGCTGGCCACCCGCTCCCTCGACGAGCTCTCGATCGACCTGCTCGCCGAGGAGGCCGGGATCTCGCGGGGCCTGCTCTACCACTACTTCGGCAACAAGCACGACTTCCACGAGGCCGTCGTGCGCCGGGCCGCCGACGACCTGATCGCGACGACCACGCCGCCCGCCGACGGCGAGCCGATGGTGCGGCTGGTCACCTCGCTCGCGGCGTACGTCGACTACGTCGTCGCCAACCACGAGGGCTACCTCTCGCTGGTCAAGGCCGCGGCCGGCGGCAACGAGACGCTGCGCGAGATCTACGAGGAGGCCCGCGAGGCGCTCAACGGGCGCGTCTTCCGCGAGGACCCGCGCGGGCAGATCCTCCCCGACACGCCCGCCACGCGGCTCCTGGTCCGCGGCTGGTCGGCGATGACCGAGGAGCTGGTGCTGTCCTGGATCGCCGACCCCGCCGGCCTCACCCGCGAGCAGCTCCTCGACGTCCTCGCCGCGTCGCTGCCCGCCGTCGTGGGGACTATCCCGGAAGGCTGACGTCCACGGTCGTGTCCCCGGCGGCCGACGACAACGTGACCGCGCCGCCGTGCGCGGTGACGATGGCCTGCACGAGCGCCAGGCCGAGGCCGACGCCGACCTCTCCGGTGCGGGTGCGGGCCGCGTCTCCGCGGGCGAAGCGCTCGAACGCGTGCGCCACGAGATCGGGCGGGAAGCCCGGGCCGTCGTCGTGCACGCTGAAGCCGTCGCGCCGCACGGTGACGGTGACCGTGGTGCCGGGAGGGGTGTAGCGGCGGGCGTTGCTGAGCAGGTTCGTCACGACCTGGTGAAGGCGCAGCTCGTCGCCGAGGACCTCGTACGGCGCGTCCACGGCGTCGTCGGGCACGTCGAGGCGCCAGCGGTGGTCGGGGGCGACGACCCGCGCGTCGGAGACCGCCTCGAGCAGCAGCCGGGTCAGGTCGACCGGCGCCCGGTCCAGCGGGCGGCCCGCGTCGAGGCGGGCGAGCAGCAGCAGGTCCTCGACCAGCGAGGTCATCCGCCCGGACTCCTCCTCGACCTTGTCCAGCGCCGTGCGCACCCCCGCGGCGTCGTCGGGACGGCGCCGGGCCAGCTCGGTGTAGCCCGCGATCGTCGCCAGCGGCGAGCGCAGCTCGTGGGAGGCGTCGGCGACGAACTGCCGCACCTGCTGCTCGCTGCGGTGCCGGGCGCCCAAGGAGGTCTCGACGTGGGCGAGCAGCGTGTTGAGCGCGGCGCCCACCTGGCCGACCTCGGTGCGCTCGTCGGTCAGGTGGTCGGGCACCCGCTCGGCGATGTCGACCCGGCCGGACCCCAGTGGGAGCGCCGCCACGCTGTGGGCGGTCGCGGCCACCTCGCGCAGCGGCCGCAGTTGGCGGCGTACGACGACCAGGGCGGCGCCGGCCCCGATCGCGGTTGCCAGCATCGCGAAGAGCACCTCGAGCCAGACCAGCCGCGACAGGGTGCTGGCGACCTGGTCCTGGGGGAGGCCGACGACGACCACGCCGCCGTCGGCGGTGATCGCCAGCACCCGGTACTCCCCGAGCTCGGGGAGGGACACGGTGTGGGTCTCGCCGTCTCGGGGGACCGCGTCGAGCCGGTCGGTGACCGTCCCCCCGGTGACCTGGACCTGGCGGGGCGGCTCGCCGGCCGACGGTGGCTGCACCACCTCGACCCGGGACGACCCCTCGTCGGGCAGGATGGCGCGGAGCTGGCCGATCTCGCTGCCGGGCCCGCCCGCCGCGACGCGCACCGACTGGCGGACCTGTTGGTCGAGCTGGTCGAGCAGGTAGCTCCGCATGGACAGGGTGGTCGCGGCGCCGATCAGCAGCGATACCAGCAGCACCAGGGCGACCGTGGTGAGCACCAGCCGGGAGGTCAGCGAGGCGAGATGCCGCCTCATGTCGCCGGCTTCAGCACGTAGCCCGCGCCACGCATCGTGTGGATCATCGGCTCGCGGCCGGCGTCGATCTTCTTGCGCAGGTAGGAGATGTAGAGCTCGACCACGTTGGCCTGGCCGCCGAAGTCGTAGTTCCAGACCCGGTCGAGGATCTGCGCCTTGCTCAGCACCCGCCGCGGGTTGCGCATCAAGAACCGCAGCAGCTCGAACTCCGTGGCGGTCAGCGTGATCTCGGAGCCGGCGCGGAACACCTCGTGGCTGTCCTCGTCGAGCTCGAGGTCTCCGACGACGAGCTTCGACGACGACGCGGCCTGCTGGGCGCCGGCCCGCCTCATCAGCCCGCGAAGCCGGGCCACCAGCTCCTCCAGCGAGAACGGCTTGGTCACGTAGTCGTCGCCGCCGGCGGTCAGCCCGGCGACCCGGTCCTCGACGGCGTCGCGCGCGGTCAGGAACACCACCGGCACGTCGGGGTCGGCCGACCGGATCCGCCGCAGCACCTCCATGCCGTCGAAGTCGGGCAGCATCATGTCGAGCACGATCGCGTCCGGGCGGAAGTCCTTGGCCGCCGCCACCGCCTTCGAGCCGGTGTGGGCCGCCGCGACCTGCCAGCCCTCGTAGCGCAGCGCCATCGAGATCAGCTCGGCGATGTTC
>NZ_DASWVI010000246.1:0-4700 GCF_036401255.1 Nocardioides sp.
GTCGAGCTGCGGCACCGCCGCCGCCACCCGGGCGCGGCCGGCGAGGCCCCGGACCCGGGGGACGCCGGAGACGTGGCCGGAGACGTGGCCGGAGACGTGGAGGACGAGGAGACCGACGACGAGACGGTCCCCGCCCGGGCGCCGGCGAGGGCTGAGCGCCGGACCGGGCGGGCCCCTCGGCGGTCGCGGCTTGCCCTCCGACTGTACGCATGTATAGTCTGCTATACGTGCGTACAGCAGCCGACGACCTGATGGCGCGAGCCCGGATCCGCAACGCCGCGATCGACCTGTTCGGGCGCGAGGGGTTCGGCGTCGGGCTGCGCGCGATCGCGGAGACGGCCGGCGTCTCGCTCGGCCTGATCCGGCACCACTTCGGCTCCAAGGCCGGTCTGCGCGAGGCGTGCGACACCCAGATCCTCGAGGAGATCCGGGCCGCCAAGGAGGAGCAGTTCCTCGAGGGCGACCCGGCCGCGAACATGCTGCGCAACCTCGCAAGCCTCGAGCAGTATGCCCCGATGATGCGCTACCTCATCCAGGCGATGCGCGAGGGCGGCCCGCTGGCCCGGCAGTTCGTCGAGCGGATGATCGCCGACGCCGAGGAGTACACCGAGAAGGCGGTCGCCGAGGGGGTCATCCACCCGAGCCGGGACCCCGGCGCCCGGGCCCGCTTCCTCACGCTCGCGATGCTCGGCGGCGCCGTGGTGACCGCCGCCCTCGACGAGGACCCCGAGCCGCAGCGCTCGATGAGGCGATGGCTCGACCAGATGACGTTGCCGGCCCTGGAGCTCTACACCCAGGGGCTGCTCACGGACTCCTCGATGCTCGAGACCTACATGACGTACATGAAGGACCCGCCCGACGGAGCGGCCGGCGCCTGAGCGCCGTACCCGCCCCTCCGTCTCCCGGTCGTCTCGACCACCTCCCCACCCCACCTCCTCACCCAGAGAAGGGACCTCCATGTCTGCTGTCATCGAGATCGCGAAGCTCACCAAGACCTTCGGGCCCGTCCGCGCGCTGGACGAGTTCGACATGACCGTCCAGCCCGGCGAGATCGCGGCCTTCCTCGGCCCGAACGGCGCCGGCAAGTCGACCACGATCCGGGTGCTGCTCGGCCTGCTCCGCGCCGACTCCGGATCGGTGAGCCTGCTCGGGGGCGACCCGTGGCACGACGCGGTCGACCTGCACCAGCGCCTCGTCTACGTCCCCGGCGACGTCCACCTCTGGCCGACCCTCACCGGCGGCGAGGCGATCGACGTGCTCCACCGCCTGCGCAGCCACGTGAGCGTGACGCGCCGCGACGAGCTGATCGAGCGGTTCGAGCTCGACCCGTCCAAGAAGGGCCGCACCTACTCCACCGGCAACCGGCAGAAGGTCGCGCTCGTCGCCGCGCTCTCCGCCGACGTGGAGCTCTACGTCCTCGACGAGCCCACGGCCGGTCTCGACCCGTTGATGGAGCAGGTCTTCCAGGACTGCATCCGCGAGCTGCGCGACCAGGGCCGCACCGTGCTCCTGTCCAGCCACATCCTGGCCGAGGTCGAGAAGCTCTGCGACACCGTGACGATCATCCGCAACGGCCGCAACGTCCAGTCCGGGCGCCTGGACGAGCTGCGGCACCTCACCCGCAGCCGGGTGGTCGCGACCACCCGCCACGACGCGTCGGCGCTGGCCGGGCTGGCCGGCGTGCACGACCTCGAGGTCGTCGACGGCGAGGTGTCCTTCCGCCTGGACCGCGAGCACACCGGGCCGGTGATGAAGGCGCTGGCCGACCTCGACCTGGTCACGGTCACCAGCAACCCGCCGTCCTTGGAGGAGCTGTTCTTGCGGCAGTACGCCGGCGAGGCGACCGGCGAGGCGGTCTCCCGATGAGGCAGTACGCCGGGTTCTGGGCGCTGCTGCGCCTCGCGCTGCGGCGGGACCGGGTCAAGCTGCCGGTCTGGCTGCTGAGCATCGCGGTCATGGCGTCGTACTTCGCCAACGCGCTCCAGGTCGCCTACCCCGAGAAGGAGGACCTGAAGGCGATCGCCGACTTCATGGACAGCCCGGCCGGCACGGTGATGAGCGGCCCGGGGTTCGGGTGGGACGACCCGAACCACGCGACTGCGTTCGCCGGCGCGTACGCGCTGTACCTCTACCTCGGCGCCGCGTTCCTGACCGTGCTGCTCGTCGGGCGCCACACCCGCGTGGAGGAGGAGGCCGGCCGGCTGGAGATGGTCCGTGCGGCCGCCGTCGGCCGTCACGCACCGCTGGCCGTGACCGCGGTGCTGACCGTCGGGGCGAGCCTGCTGCTCGGCGTGCTGAGCGCGATCTTCATCCTGCCGGCGGACTACGGGGTCGGGGGCTCGTGGCTCTTCGGCGCCAGCATGACCATGGTCGCCCTGGTGTTCGGCGCGATCGCGCTGGTGACCGCCCAGCTGTCCGGCCACTCCCGGACGGCGACGGGGATGGCGTCGCTCGCGATCGGCTCGGCGGTGGCGATCCGCGGCGCCGGCGACGTGCTGGCCGACCAGGGCAGCTGGCTGTCGTGGTTCTCGCCGTTCGCCTGGGCCCAGCAGACCCGGGTGTTCTACGACGGCCGCTGGTGGCCGCTGCTGCTCGGCGTCGCCGCCGCGGGCGCGCTGTTCGCCGTCGCGTCCCGGCTGCAGGCCCGTCGCGACCTGGGCGCCGGCCTGCTGGCGACCCGTCCTGGCAACGCCGCCGCGATGCCGGCGCTGCGGGGCCCCCTGGCGCTCGCCCTGCGGCTCGAGCGGACCTCGCTCGTCGTCTGGGCGGCCGTGCTGCTGGTGCTCGGCGCGCTGTACGGCGGCCTGACCGACTCGGTGCAGTCGTCGCTGGCGGACCTCGACAACCAGATGGTGATCGACGCGATGGGCGGCGACCCGACCCGGATGGTCGACGGCTATCTGGCGACCTGCGCCCTCTTCAACGCCTACGTGGTGCTCTGCTACGCGATCGTGGCGCTGCACCGGCTCTCCGTCGAGGAGCGCGACGGGCGCGCCGGCAGCTCGCTGGCCGCGGCGGTGAGCCGGCCCCGCTGGCTCCTGGCCGGCCTCGGCGCCGCGCTCGTCGGGACCGTCGTCGCCCTGCTCGCGGCGGGCGTGGGCATGGGGGCGACCGCGGCGCTGGTGACCGGCGAGGGCGGGCACTTCTGGGACGTCGTGCTCGGCACGCTGTTCTATCTCCCGGCGATCGCGGTGCTGCTCGGCATCGGCGTCGTGGGCTTCGGGATCGCTCCCGGGTGGCTCAACGGGGTGTGGCTGGTCGCCGGATACGCGATGGTGGTGGGCTATCTGGGCTTCGCGCTCGACCTGCCCGACCCGCTGGTCGACGTCTCACCGCTCAGCCACGTCGCCCAGGTCCCGCTGGAGACCCAGTCGGCCCTGCCGCTCGTCGTGCTCACGCTGGTCGCGGCCGCGTTGGTGGCCGCGGGCACGGCGCGGTTCCGCACCCGCGACCTCACGGCGGGCTGAGCTGAGCCGCCGGGCGAGCCGATCGGGGTAGGGAAAACCCCACCCCGATCGGCGGTCCAGGCCCATCGAGACCGGGCCGCGGCGCTCCTAGCGTCGAAGCATGAACTCACCCACCACCGCTCCCGCCGCCCTCGAGGTCCGCGGTCTCACCCGCACGTACGGCGAAGGCCCCGGCGCGGTCACCGCGCTGCGCGGGGTCGACCTCGCGTTCGCGCCCGGCACCTTCACCGCCGTCATGGGGCCGTCCGGCTCCGGCAAGTCGACGTTCCTCAACTGCGCCGCCGGCCTCGAACCGCCCACCGCCGGCCGCGTGCTCGTCGACGGCCACGACATCACCGACTGGGACGAGAACGACCGCACCCGGCTGCGCCGGGAGCGGATCGGCTTCGTCTTCCAGGCCTTCCACCTGATGCCCTACCTGACCGCCGAGCAGAACGCCGGGCTCCCGCTGCGGCTGGCCGGCCACCGGCCCGACCGCGACCGGGTCCGTGAGCTCCTCGCGACCGTGGGTCTCGCCGATCGGGGCGACCACCTGCCCGGCTCGCTCTCCGGCGGTCAACAGCAACGGGTGGCGATCGCCCGCGCCCTCGTCACCGCGCCCGCCGTGGTGCTGGCGGACGAGCCGACCGGTGCGCTGGACTCCACCACCGCACGAGGCGTGCTGGCGCTGCTGCGCGACAGCGTGGACACGCTCGGCCAGACGATCGTGATGGTGACCCACGACCCCGTGGCGGCGTCGTACGCCGACACCGTCGTGTTCCTCGTCGACGGCCGGGTCGCGGGGCGGATGGACCGGCCCACCGCCGACGCGGTCGCCGGCCATCTCGCCCACCTCTCCGACCTCGTGGCCGGGGCTGCCCGATGACCGGCCTCGCCTGGCGCTCGCTGCGCCACCGCGCGACCGCGTCGGTCGCGACGTTCGTCGCGGTGCTGCTCGGCACCGCGCTGATGGGGTCCTTCGCCACCCTGTCCGCCAGCGCCTCCGGCCCCGTCTCCGCGGCGGACCAGGACACGCTGCGGACGATGGGCACCGTCGTCGGTGCCTGGGGCGCGATCATCGTGCTCTCCGCGGTCGTCTCGACCGTCGGCATCACCGTCACCCAGCGCGAGGTCGAGATCGGCCTGCTGCGCACGGTCGGCGCCACCCCGCGCCAGACCTCGCGGCTGGTCCGGGCCGAGACGCTGCTGGTCGCCACGATCGCGGCGGCGCTGGGCGCCGGGCTGGCCTGGCTC
>NZ_DASWVI010000247.1:0-1696 GCF_036401255.1 Nocardioides sp.
CCCCGTCGTCGGCGCCGGCGATCACCAGGCCGGGCCGGTCCTCGCACCACCCGGCCGGGACGGCGACGACGGGGACGTCCGCGAGCGCGACGACCGGGTTGGTCACCGAGAGCGTGGCGACCAGGCCGGGTCGCCCCATCCGCTGGTGCTGGAGGACGACCATGCTGGCGCCCGACGCCGCCTCGACCAGTGCCGAGGCGGCGGACCCGTGCACGAGCGCGGTGGTGACGGGCGGCCCGTCGGGTGCGTCGGCGCGCACCGTTCCGGCCACCCGGGCGAGCAGGTCGTGGCCGGTGGCGTCGACCTCGTCCTGCGCGACGGGCCCGAGCGGCACCACCGGCGTGACGTGCACGAGGTGGACCCCCACGCCGCGCCTCCGAGCCTCCGCGACCGCGAACGCCAGTGCGCCGCGGACGTCCTCGTCGTCGGTGACTCCGACCAGCACCGGCGTCGGCTGGGCCTCGGGCATGGCACCGCACCTCCTCGAGACGCTGCTACCAGCCTGCCCCCGCGCGCCGCTGAGCGCCAGGGTCCGAGGGCCCGCCCGCTCAGCTGCCCGGCCGCAGCCGGCGCGGGATGCCCGGGTCGACGACGGCGCTGCGGTCCAGGCGGACCTTCACGTCGACGACCGCGCACGACTCGCTGCCGACGATGACCGGGTTGAGGTCCACGTCCGCGACCTGCGGCACGTCCTCCGCGAGGGCCCCGAGCTCGACGACGAGGTCGACGAGGCCGTCGACGTCGCCGCGCGGCGAGCCGCGGTAACCGTCGAGCAGCGGCCAGATCCGCAACGACCGGATCGCCCGCAGCGCGTCGCTGCGCGAGACCGGAGGCAGCATGAACGTCCGGTCCTGCCACACCTCCACCGCGACCCCGCCGGCCGCGACCATCACCAGCGGCCCGAACCGCGGGTCGCGGACCACGCCGAGCGCGATCTCCACCCCGGACGCGACGTTCTGCACGAGCACCGGGACCTCGGGGTCGCCCAGCTCGGCGCCGAATCCGGCGACCGCCGCCGCGAGCTCCTCGGGGGTGCGCAGCCCGACCTTGACCAGCCCACGGTCGCTCTTGTGCGGCACCTCGCGGCCCGCGACCTTCGCCGCCACCGGGTAGCCCAACCACCCGGCCGCCTCGACGGCCGCGTCGGCGCCGACGACGACCTCCCCCAGCGGGTCCAGGCCGTACGCCGCCAGCAGACCGGTCGCGTCGGCGACGGAGAGCCAGCCCTGCTCGTCGGTGGCCGTGCCCAGGAGCGCGGCCGCGACGGCCCGGGCGTCCTCGGCGCGGTCGCGGTCCACGGCGGCCGTCGCCGGCTTCGGTGCGGAGCTGGGCGACCCCGAGGTCCCGGTGCTGGTGCAGAACGTCGCGTCCGGGGTGGAGATCGCTCTCGGCGTGGTCCGCGACCCGCGGTTCGGGCCGCTGGTGATGGTCGCGGCCGGTGGGGTCGCGGTGGAGGTGTGGCAGGACCGGACGTTCATGCTGCCTCCCGTCTCGCGCAGCGACGCGCTGCGGGCGATCCGGTCGTTGCGGATCTGGCCGCTGCTCGACGGTTACCGCGGCTCGCCGCGCGGCGACGTCGACGGCCTCGTGGACCTCGTCGTCGAGCTCGGGGCCCTCGCGGAGGACGTGCCGCAGGTCGCGGACGTGGACCTCAACCCGGTCATCGTCGGCAGCGAGTCGTGCGCGGTCGTCGACG
>NZ_DASWVI010000248.1:0-2591 GCF_036401255.1 Nocardioides sp.
CGCGCGTCGTACGACCGGGCGCTGCGGGCCCGCGCGGCCGGCCTCGAGCTGGACACCGAGGCGCACCTGGTCGGGCTGGTGCTCGACGCCGACCCGGCGGCCCGCGCCGACCTGCGCCAGCAGCTCCTCGCCCCGCTGGCGGACCTGCGGCCGGCCACCGCGGAGAAGCTCACCGACACGCTGCGCTCCTGGCTGCTGCACCAGGGCCGCCGCGAAGAGGTCGCCGCAGAGCTGTTCGTGCACCCGCAGACCGTGCGCTACCGGATGGGGCAGCTGCGCGAGCTGTACGGCGAGCGCCTCGACGACCCCGAGGTCGTGCTGGCCCTGGTGGTGGCGCTGGGCTGAGGGTTCGGGTCGTGTGCCTGAGAACGCGCTATAGCCCGTTGTGGGGCACACGACCCGTCACCCGTCGCGGCCGCGCGGCCCGGCTGCCGTCGAGACACCAGAACTGGCTGCCGCGCCGCGAGATCCACGACCACTTCTGGTGTCTCGACGAGAGACGGGGGGCCCGGTCAGGGCCGCTGCCAGTCCGGCTTCGCGTCGAACACCTCGCGGTAGTACGCCGTGCGCTCCAGCCGCGACGCCGCCGCCTCGTCGAGCAGCACGCTGACCCGCGGGTGCAGCTGCAGCACCGAGGCGGGGCAGGACGCCGAGACCGGACCCTCGACGGCCGCGGCGATCGCGGCCGCCTTGCCCTCCCCGGCGGCGACCAGCAGCAGGTGCCGGGCCCGCTGGATGGTGCCCAGTCCCTGGGTGAGCACGTGCCGGGGCACCTCCTCGACGGAGTCGAAGAAGCGGGCGTTGTCCTCGCGGGTCCGCGCGGTCAGCGTCTTGATCCGGGTCGTCGACACCAGCGACGAGCCCGGCTCGTTGAAGGCGAGATGGCCGTCGGCGCCGATGCCGAGGACCTGCAGGTCGACCCCGCCGGCCGCGCGGATCGCGTCCTCGTACCTCGCACCGGCCGTCGGGATCGCGTCGGGCGCGGGGTCCGGGCTCGCGACGCGGTCGCGGGCGATCCCGAGGGCGTCGGTGAGCTCCCGGAAGATCGTCTCGCGGTAGGTCTGCGGGTGACCGGCCGGCAGCCCGACGTACTCGTCGAGCAGGAACGCGCGGACGCCGGCGTACGACGGGCCGGTGCCGGCACGGTGCCTGCGGATCAGCTCCTGGTACGCCGGCAGCGGGCTCGACCCGGTCGCGAGCCCGAGCACGGCCTCGGGGTGCGCGCGGACCAGCGCCTCGATCGTGTCGGCCGCCAGCGCGGCGACGTCGGCCTCGGTCGCGAGCGGGACGATCTCCATCAGTCCACCTCCGTGTCGGATGCCAGGTGCAGGTCGTCGGTGAGCCGGATCCGCTCCTCGCGATGCGGCAACCCCAGCAGGTCCAGGGGAGTCGTCGACGCGGTCGCCACCGCCTCCTCGATCGTGCACCCGGTCTGTGCGACCAGCACCCGCAGGCAGTCCAGCAGCGACGCGGCCGAGCCGGCCAGCGTGCCGCACTCGAGCCGCACGGTGCCGTCGGCGACGATCACGTCCTGGTCGCCCAGCCGCGCCGGGCCGTCGGGCAGTCCGAGCCCGGCGGTGGTGTCGGAGACCGACACGAACCGGCCCGGGCCCAACGTCCGCCAGGCCGTGCGCACGAACAGCGGGTCGAGGTGGTGGCCGTCCACGATCAGGCCGGCCACGACCTGCCCGCCGAACGCCGCGCCCACCGGCCCGGGCTCGCGGGCGCGCATCGGCGGCATCGCGTTGCCGAGGTGGGTGAGGTACCGGGCACCCGCGTCGAGGGCAGCGGTGACCTCGGCCGCCGACGCGGCCGTGTGGCCGACCGAGACGACGACGCCGCGCGCGGTCAGCCGTTCGATGACCTCGAGCGCCCCGGGCAGCTCGGGCGCGATCGTCGCGATCACGACACCCGCCTCGCGCGACCAGCCGTCGACGAGGTCGAGCGAGGGCGGCCGCAGCCAGCGCTCGGGGTGGGCGCCCTTGCGGGTCGGCGCGATCATCGGACCCTCGAAGTGCAGCCCGAGCGGCTCGGCGCCCGACCAGCCGGCGGGCGGGCCGGCGGCGAGGGTGGCCAGCGCCTGGTCCCGGGCGGCCGGGTCGGAGGTGATCACGGTGGGGACGAACGCGACGACGCCGTACGCCGGGAGCGCCGCGGCCACCTCCCACAGCCGGTGCGGCTCCGCGGTCAGGTCGATGCCGGCGGCGCCGTTGACCTGGGCGTCGACCAGGCCGGAGACGACCGTGGTCATCGCGACCTCCCCAGCAGTGCGGCGCCGACCGCGGCGACCGGGTAGCTCGCGGGCACCAACCGCAGCCGGCCGGCGAGGTCGAGGGACGCCAGGAACGGCGACGACCCGGCCTGGGCGCGCAGGGCATCGGCGACCGCCAGGCGCAACGGCTCGCCGAGCTGGGCGACGCCCCCGCCGATGACCACCGAACGCGGGTCGACCGACAAGGCGAGCACCCGGATGGCGCTGGCGACGCCGGCGGCGAACCGGTCGCGGGCCGCGATCGCCTCCGGGTCGCCCGCGGCGGCCGCCGCGAACAGCGCCTCGCCCGCGGGCACGTCGGGGGACGGCCAGGCGGTCG
>NZ_DASWVI010000249.1:0-20545 GCF_036401255.1 Nocardioides sp.
CGAGATTTTACCTTTGGATGCGCCAGAACCCTGTGGATATAGGGGTTCTGAGCCCCCGACCGGCCCTGGACTGTCGGCGGTCCCTGCTTGGCTGGAACACATGACGGCCTCCACGCTCGACACCCCCCGGACCGGTCCGGCTCGCCCGGCCGACCGGGTGCTGGGTGCCGCGCGGGGGATCCGGGCCGACCTCGACGCCCTCGAGGCACGGCGGTTCGAGATCGCCACCGAGTGGGCCGCCCTGCACCCCGGCGACGAGGTCGAGGACGGGGCGGCGTGGGAGGAGCGCGACCTCGAGATCGCCGGCCCCGGCGCCCCCACGGTCGCGGAGTTCGCGATCCCCGAGCTGGCCGCCGCGCTCGGCATGTCCCCGACCGGGGGCCGGAACTTCCTCGGTGACGCCGTCGAAACCAAGCACCGGCTCCCCCGCCTGTGGGCCCGGGTCATGGACTGCGAGGTGCCGGTGTGGCGGGCCCGCCGGGTCGCCCAGCTCACCCGGTCACTGCCGCCCGAGGCCGCGGCGTACGTCGACCGCCACCTGGCCGCGGTGGTCGACCACTGCTCCTACGCCCAGATCGAACGCACCGTCGAGGCCGCGCGGACCACCTACGACCCCGAAACCGCCCTGGCCCGGGCCAGCGAGCCCGCGTTCGGGGTCCGGGTCACCCACGCCAAACCCGCCCTCGGGGAGACCCCGGGCACCGCGTTCCTCGACGCCACCCTCACCACCGCCGACGCCCTCGACCTCGAGACCGCGGTCGCCGACATCGCCCACCGGCTCCTGACCACCCACCCCGACCTGGCCGTGGACGAGCGCCGCGCCATGGCCCTGGGCATCCTGGCCCGCGGCGAACAGACCGGTGACCTCACCCGGGAGGTGGTGATCTACACCCACCACCGCCCCCACGAGGGCCCCGGGATCGTCGAGGTGGTCAACACCCGCGCCTGGGTCACCCTCGACCAGCTCACCGAATGGTGCCTCCAAGCCGGCACGAAGGTGACCGTCAAACCCGTGATCGACCTGGCCGACGAGCTGTTCACCGACCACTACGAGCCCACCCCGGCCCAGCACGAGCAAGCCGTGCTGACCCACCCGACCTGTGTGTTCCCCGGCTGCTCGCGGCCCTCCCGGGCCTGCGACCTCGACCACACCATCCCCTGGCCCCTGGGACCGACCGCGACCTGGAACCTGGCCCCGCTCTGTCGCTTCCACCACCGGCTCAAGACCACCGGCGGCTGGACCTACCGCCGCCTCAGCCCACTCTCATTCGAGTGGACCAGCCCCCACGGCCACACCTACCCCGTCACCAGCAGCCGACATATCCACTGACCCCCACCCCGCCGACCACCGCCGGCGGGGCCAGCGTCACGCCTGCTCGGTGGACTGCTCCGGTGATCTACTGACGACCATGGACGCACTCATGCGGATCCGGCCTGGGCTCTACCGCGGCACCGTGGACGGCGAGGAGAGCGGCCACTGCAGCTGCCTCATCGAGGTCCGCCGACTCACCGACCATGCACTGAGCCTGGACTACGAGGCAGTGGGCTCCGAGGGCATCCAGCACGTCGAGCACACGATCATCACCGGCTCCGCCCTCCACGTCACGATGGGTGAGTTCCCGGACGTGGTGATGTTCCGGGAGGGGGCGCCCGGGGTCTTCGTGGCCGACCCGAGTGCGCCTCTGCCCATGCAGATCCACCCCGGCGTCGACGCCGGCACGCTCACCTGGGCCTGGCACTGGGCGCCGCCCGGCGAGGAGCCGCGTGAGCAATCCCGCGCGACGGCGCAGTTCGAGCACGAGCTGGCGCCGCGTGCTCCTCGTCGGCAGGACCTCGGCGCACTGATCGGCCTCCTCGCGACGCTGGAGGGCGAGCTCACGGGGATCGGGGCAGAGATGCCCGAGTGGGCTGAGCGTCTCGCGAGGCGCCTGGCCCGCGACGGCGCTGCGGCCGGCCCGGGCAACCGGGAGGTCCGGCAGGGGCTGAACGACCTCAACCATCGACTCCGCTGCGCGCTGGGCGAGTACGACGGCGAGTCGAGCTAGACCCCCAGCGACCGGCCGATGATCTCCTTCTGGATCTCGGTGGTGCCCCCGTAGATGGTCTGGATGCGGCTGTCGACGTACGCCTTCGCGACGGGGTACTCCATCATGTAGCCGTAGCCGCCGTGGAGCTGGACGGCCTGGTCGACGACCTTCTTCTGCAGCTCGGTGGTCCACCACTTCGCCATGGAGGCCAGTGACGGATCGACCTGGCCGGCGTTGAGCTTCTGCACGCAGTCGTTGACGAACACCCGGGCGATGTGGGCCTCGGTGGCCATCTCGGCGAGCAGGAAGCGGTTGTGCTGGAAGCTGCCGATCGGCTTGCCGAAGGCCTTGCGCTCCTTGGCGTAGGAGAGCGAGAGCTCGAGCATCTGCTCGACGGCGGCGACCGCCATGACGGCGATCGAGATGCGCTCCTGGGCGAGGTTGACCATCAGCGAGATGAAGCCGGAGCCCTCGGCGCCGAGGAGATTGGTCTTGGGCACCTCGACGTCGTCGAAGAACAGCTCGGCGGTGTCTTGGGCCTTCATGCCCATCTTGTCGAGGTTGCGGCCGCGCTCGAAGCCCTTCATCCCGCGCTCGACCACGAGCAGGGAGATGCCCTGGTGGCCGGCGTCGGGGTCCGTGCGGCACACGACGATGACGAGGTCGGAGAGGATGCCGTTGCTGATGAACGTCTTCGACCCGTTGAGGACGTAGTGGTCGCCCTTGTCGATGGCCGTGGTGGCGATGCCCTGCAGGTCGGAGCCGGCGCCGGGCTCGGTCATCGCGATCGCGGAGATGATCTCGCCACTGACCAGGCCCGGCAGCCAGCGCTGCTTCTGCTCGGGCGTCCCGAGCTGGCTGATGTAGGGGACGATGATGTCGGTGTGCACCGGGAAGCCCGGGCCGCTCGCGCCGACCCGGCACATCTCCTCGGCGACCACCATGTTGTAGCGGAAGTCCTTGACCCCGGCGCCGCCGTACTCCTCCTCGACGTCGAAGCAGAGCAGGCCCTGCTCGCCGGCCTTGAGCCAGACCTCGCGGCTGACCTGACCGTCCTTCTCCCACTGGTCGTGGTGCGGGACGACCTCCTTCTCCAGGAACGCGCGGACCGTGCCGCGGAAGTCCTCGTGCTCCTGCTCGAAGATGCTCGGCTTCTGCGTTGCATTCTGAGGAGGCATCAGGCCACCCACTCCTTGATCTGTGCGATGGTCGCGGCCGGGTCCTCGGACGCGGGGGAGACTTGCAGGCTGGTCACGCCGGCCTCGCGGAACGCGGCGATGCGCTCCTGGACGTACGACGCGGGGCCGACCAGGTTGCCGGCCTCGAGCCACTCGAGCGGCACCTTCGCCTCGGCGTCTCGCTTGTGGCCGTCGAGGTAGAGGTCCTGGATCTCCTTCGCCTCCTTCTCGTAGCCGTACTGGCAGGCCAGCTCGTTGTAGAAGTTCTTGCCGCGCGCGCCCATGCCGCCGACGTAGAGCGCGTACATCGGCCGCATGAAGTCGAGCATCCCCTTCACGTCCTCGCCGATCGCGACCATGCCGCCGGCGCTGATCTGCAGCGGGCCGAGGTCGGCGGAGCGCTTGGCCTTGCCACGGGCCAGCGACTCGCCCCAGACCTCCTGGGCCTTCTCGGGCAGGAACAGGAACGGCAGCCAGCCGTCGGCTACCTCGGCGGTCATCGCGACGTTCTTGTCGCCGAGTGCGGCGACCCAGAGCGGTACGGCGGGGCGCTCGGGCTTGTTGAGCAGCTTGAGCGGCTTGCCCAGGCCCAGGCCCTGGTCGGCCGGCAGGGGGAGCTTGAAGATCCCGTCGTGGACCAGCGACTCGCGACGCAGGCCCATCCGGATGATCTCGATGACCTCGCGGGTGCGGCCCAGCGGCTTGTCGTAGGGCAGGCCGTGGAAGCCCTCGATCACCTGGGGCCCCGAGGCACCCAGGCCGATGACCGCGCGGCCGCCGGACACGTTGTCGAGACCGGCCGCGGTCTGGAGGAGCGCTCCCGGGGTGCGGGAGTAGACGTTGAGGATGCCGGCGCCGATCTCGACCGTCTCGGTCTTGGCGGCGAGGTAGCCCATCAGCGTCGGGGCGTCGAAGCCGTAGGGCTCGGCTACCCAGATCGTGTCCAGCCCCGCCTTCTCCAGGCCGACCACCTGGTCGGCCGTCTGGCGGGGGTTCCCGTCGTACATCAGCGGCATCGACAACTTCATTGTGACAGCATAACTGTCACGGTCGTGTCGAAGGCAAGGGTCAGTTCCGCCCGTGCCAGCTCTCCCACAGCGCGGCGTAGGAGCCGCCCGCGGCGACCAGCTCGTCGTGCGAGCCGAGCTCGGCGATCCGGCCGTCCTCGACCACGGCCACCCGGTCGGCGTCGTGGGCGGAGAACAGCCGGTGTGCGATGGCGATGACCGTCCGCCCGTGGAGTACGGCGGCCAGCGACCGCTCCAGGTGGCGGGCCGCCCGCGGGTCGATCAGCGAGGTCGCCTCGTCGAGCACCAGCGTGTGGGGGTCGGCGAGCACCAGCCGGGCCAGGGCGACCTGCTGCGCCTGCGCGGCCGTCACGGCGCGTCCGCCCGAGCCGACCACCGTGTCGAGCCCGTCGGGCAGCGCCTCGACCCAGTCGAGCGCGTCGACGGCGGCGAGCGCCCCGCGCACCTGCTCATCGGAGGCGCCGGGCCGGGCGAGCACGAGGTTCTCACGGACGGTGCCGGCGAAGACGTGGTGCTCCTGGGTGACCAGGGCGACGTGGCCGCGCAGGTCACCCAGCGGCAGCTCGACCAGGCCGACGCCGCCGACCGTCACCGAGCCGGTGCGTGGCGGGTGGATGCCGGCGAGCAGCCGGCCGAGCGTCGACTTACCGGCACCGGACGGGCCGACCATCGCGATCCGCTCGCCGACCCCGACGGACAGGTCGACCCCGTGCAGCACGTCGCGGCCCTCGACGTAGGAGAAGCGCACGTCCTCGGCAGCGAGCTGTTCGCCCGCGGGTGACCGGCCGCTGACCTCGCGGTCGTCCGGCACCTGCGCGACGCCGAGCAGCCGCGCCAGCGACGCCGCGCCGAGCTGCAGCTCGTCGAGGATCGACACGATCCGGTCGACCGGGTCGATGAGCATCTGCACGTAGAGCGTGGCCGCGGTGACCGCACCCAGCGAGGCGTGGCCCTGGGTGTAGAGGTAGCCGCCGAACAGCAGCGTGGCCACCGTGGGGATCAGGTAGGCGATCTCCATGTTCGGGAAGAACACCGTGCGCAGGAAGAGCGTGTAGCGCTCGGCGCGGTAGGAGGCGTCGATGTCCTCGTCGGCCGCGCGCACCCGCTGGTCCCCGAGCCCGAGGGCCTCGACGGTGCGGGCGCCCTCGACGGTCTCGGTGAGCGTGGCGTTGATGCGGGAGTACGTCGCGGTCTCCCGGAGGTAGCCGTCCTTCGCGCGGGCGAGGTACCACCGCAGGCCGATCACCAGCGGCGGCACGCCCAGCAGGCAGGGCAGCGTGACCCACCAGCCGACGCTGATCGCGGCGGCGAACGTGATCACCGCGGTGATGACCGCGATCGTCCACTCCGGCAGTGCCATCCGCACCGACCAGCCCAGCTGGTCGACGTCCCGGCTGGTGCGAGTGAGCAGGTCGCCCGAGCCGGCGGACTCCACGACCCCGACGGGCAGCGCGAGCGTGTTGCCGACGAAGTCCTCGCGCAGCTCGGCCAGCACCTGCTCGCCGAGCACCTGGCTGAGGTAGCGGGCATAGCGGGTGAGGACGGTCTGCGCGAGCAGGAAGCCCGCGAGCGCGAGCGCGACCCGGTCGACGTGCGCGGCGGTGGTGCCCTTCTCGACCGCCTCGACGAGGCCGCCGAGCAGCCGTGGCGCGGCCAGCCCGGCCAGCGCGGCCAGCACGTGCAGGGCCCCCGCTCCCCAGAGCATCCGCGGGTGCCGACGAGCCAGCGCGACGGCGTACCGGCGCACCTCGGGGGTGCCCGCGACCGGCAGCTGGGTCGTGGCGCTCATCGGGTCGCCTCGGTGAGGTCCGTGGCGTCGGTGACGTCGGTGAGGTCGGCGGACTCGCGGGTGACGACCGCCCGGTAGGCGGCGTCGGTCTCCAGCAGCTCGGCGTGGGTCCCGGTGGCGACGACCGACCCGCCGCGCAGGTAGGCCACGGCGTCCGCGGCGTCGAGCAGCAGCGGGCTGGTCGTGGTGACGACCGTGGTCAGGCCGGCGCGGTGGTGGCGCAGCCGCGCGGCGATGCGCGACTCGGTGTGCGCGTCGACCGCCGACGTGGGCTCGACGAGCACGAGGATCTCCGGCGCCGCCGCGAGGGCGCGCGCGAGGACCAGCCGCTGCCGCTGTCCCCCGGAGAAGCTGCGGCCGCGCTCGGCGACGACCGTGTCGAGCCCGTCCGGCAGGGCGTCGAGGATGTCGCCGGCCGACGCCGTCTCCAGCGCGGCGGCGACGTCGCCGCGCCCGGTGACGTCGAGCCGGTCCCCGAGCCGTCCGGAGAAGAACATCGCGCCGGTGTCGGAGACCAGGATGCGTCGGCGTACGTCGGCGGGGGAGAGCGCCGTGAGAGGGACGCCCCCGAGGCGGACGTCGTCGTCGAGCTCACCGGCCGCCATGCCGAGCCGGTCGGCGAGCGCGGCCGACTCGTCCGGCTGGTCGCTCACGATCGCGGTGAGCAGGCCCGGCCGGACGACCAACCCGGTGCGGTCGTCGCGCAGGTCGCAGCCCGCGGGCGGAGCCGCCGCGGCGCGCTCCGGCTCGCGCACCTCCGGCTCGAGGGCCAACACCGCGCAGACCCGGCCGGCCGCGACCCGGCCGCGGATGAGCTTGTTGGCGTACTCCGTCGCGGTGCGCAGCGGGATCAGCAGGAACGCCGAGTAGCCGTAGAACGCGACCAGCTCGCCCGGCGTGATCGAGCCCTGCACGGCCGACCGCGCCCCGAGCCAGACCACGACCACGACGAAGAAGCCCGGCAGGAAGACCTGGAGCGCGTCGAGCACCGACTGCAGCCGGGCCACCTGCACGCCGGCGGCGCGGGTGGTCTGCGACTCGCGGCGGTACCGGTCGTGGAAGACCTGCTCGCCGCCGATGCCGCGCAGCACCCGCAGACCACCGACGATGTCGCTGGCCGTGTTGGACAGCCGCCCCATCAGGTGCCGCTGGTGGGCGCTGCGGCGTTGGAGCGGGCCCAGCATCGGGGCCAGCAGCAGCATCAGCGCCGGCACGCCGATCAGCACCACGAGCCCGAGCGTCACCGACGTGCTCAGCAGGATCACCGAGACGAGGACGAACGAGACGACGGCCCCCGAGAAGCGCGCCGACACGTCCATGACCTGGCCCAGGTGGGAGAGGTCCGTGGTGCCGATCGCGACCACCTCGCCGGTGGAGACCTTGCGCGGCAGGGTGCCGCCGAGCCGGACGGTCTGGCGGGTGACGAGCTGCACGACGCGGTACGCCGTGATCAGCCAGTTCGTCACCGCGAAGCGGTGTCGCATGATGCCGGTCCCGGCCTGCACCAGGCCGATCGCGAGCAGCAGGCCGGCCCACCTGACGAGCTCGGAGCCGTCCCGGTCGGCGACGCCCCGGTCGATCGCGCGGCCGATCACCGCCGGGATCACGGCCTGCGAGCTCATCCAGACGATGCCGAAGGCCATGCCGCCCAGGAGCGTGGCCCGCTGGCCCTTCGCCAGCCACCACAAGAACCGGCCCGGCGAGCGGTGATCGGGGGTGCCGGGGTGGTCGAGGGGCAGGTGGTGCACTCGTCCCAGGGTAAGGACCGGGGAGTCCCGCGAGCGAGCAGTTTTCGAGCGGCGTCAGCGTCGGTCGTGCTCCTCGTGGAGCATCAACCGGTGGGGGAGCACCACGAGCAGCAGCACCATCACCAGGGCCATCATCCCGGCGGCGATGCTCGACCACGTGCGGTCGAGGACCATGTCGAAGATGAACTCCACGATGCCGGTCACCAGCAGGGCGAGCGCCGTGAGCACCCCCCACACCAAGACGTGCGCCGACGCGACCAGGCGCTCCTTGACGTGCCGACCGGACAGCCGCCGGTGGATCGCGACGGGACCCATGATCAGGCCGGTCGTGAGCGTCGCGAGGATCACCAGACCCAGGTAGAGCCCCAGCTGGAAGTCGTCGAGGGTGTCGAACTTGTCCTGGAACGGCAGCGTCAGCAAGAAGCCGGCCAGCAGCTGCGCCCCCGTCTGCATGACCCTCAGCTCCTGGAGCAGGTCCTCCCACTTGCGGTCGAGGCGCTCCTCCTCGGTCTCCCGCCGGCCGGACTTCGGGTTCTCCGGCAGTTCGTCGTCGCTCATGGCGACAGTGTTACCCAGTCGGCGGCCGGTTCAGGCCGGGAGCGCTCAGCCCGCGAGGCCCGCCACGACCTCGGCACCGGGCAGCTCGCCGGCGAGCGCCCCGGGGAGCAGCAGCTTGGACCGGCGCACCCCCGAGCCGATCACCGCCACGTCGATGTCCAGCACCCGCGGATCCACCAGCAGCCGCCAGCCCGCGGGCAGGCCGAGCGGCGTGATGCCGCCGTACTCCATGCCGGACTCCTCGACCGCGCGGTCCATCGCGAGGAACGAGGCCTTGCGCACGTCGAGGGTGCGCTTGACCAGGCCGTTGACGTCCGCACGGGTGTCGGCGCGGACCAGGCAGGCGGCCACCCGCTCGGTGCCGTCGCGGCGACCCGCGACCACGACGCAGTTGGCGCCGGTCGACATCGGCAGGTCGTAGGCGTCCGCCAGGGCCGCGGTGTCCGCGATCGCCGGATCGATCTCCACCACCCCGACGTCGGCGGCGCCCGCCCAGCCGCGCAACGCGGCGGCGACGGGTTCGGCGAGCAGGTCGGGGCGGTCGAGCGCGGGGACGGTCGCGAGGGAGCCGAGGGTCGGGGCGGGCACGGCGTCCATTCTGACGGGCGTCACCTGCGGTTCACGTCGTCCCCGCCGCGGCGACACCGGCCCGGGCTCTGCTGGGGACATGCTGCCCCTGGTGATCGCCCACCGCGGAGCCTCCGGCTACCGGCCCGAGCACACGTTGGCGTCCTACCGCCTCGCGATCGCGCTCGGCGCCGACTACGTGGAGCCGGACCTGGTCAGCACCCGCGACGGGGTGCTGGTGGCCCGCCACGAGAACGAGATCGGCGGGACCACGGACGTCGCCGCGCGCCCGGAGTACGCCGACCGGCTGACCACGAAGGTCGTGGACGGCCGGATCCTCACCGGGTGGTTCGTCGAGGACTTCACGCTGGCCGAGCTCAAGACCCTGCGCGCCGTCGAGCGCGTCCCCGAGCTGCGGCCGCGCAACACCCGCTACGACGGGCGCTACGACGTCCCGACGTTCGACGAGATCCTCGCTCTGGTCGCCGAGGAGTCGCACCGGCTCGGCCGGCCGATCGGGGTCTACCCGGAGACCAAGCACCCGTCGTACTTCGCCGACCAGGGCCTCGCGCTCGAGGAGCCGCTGCTCGACGCGCTCGCCCGCCACGAGATGGCCGGTCCGGACGCTCCGGTGTTCCTCCAGTCCTTCGAGGCCGGCAACCTGCGCTGGCTGCGCGCCCGGACGGCGCTGCCGCTGGTGCAGCTGGTCTCCGCCGACGGCCGGGTCGACCGGGTCACGGCGACCGGGCTGCGCCGGGTGGCGTCGTACGCCGACGCGGTCGGTGTCGCCAAGGACCTGGTGCTCCCGCGGGACCCCCGGACCGGCGCCCTCGCCGAGGCGACACCGCTGGTGGCCGACGCCCACGCGGTTGGCCTCGACGTCCACGTCTGGACGCTGCGCGACGAGCACGACTCGATCGAGGAGACCCAGGCGTTCCTCGACGCCGGGGTGGACGGGCTGTTCACCGACCACCCCGACACGACGCTCGAGGCGTGCCGGTTGCACGCCTCGAGCGTCCTGGTCCGCGCCGCCAGGTAGGGCGGCGCTCACTCCTCGTCGGTCTCGGCCTTCGTCTCGGCCTGCGTCTCGGCGGTCGCGTCGGGCTCGCGGGCGGCCGCGGGGGCGACCCATCCGGTCTGCCGGGTCGACCACCGCTTGCCGTCGGACAGGCTGACCGCGAGCAGGCCGGCCAACCCGGCGAGCACCCACGGCATCGGCAGGAGCCAGTGCACGTTGCCGTCGCCGACCACGTCGCCCTGGATCAGCGCCCACACCCCGACCAGGCCGAGGAACGCGATGCCCATCACCAGGTGACCGACGTTGACCGGGTGCCGGCCGGACGGGCGCTGGGACGCCTGCGACTGGTCGTCGTACGCGGTGGTGGTCGTGCTCATCGGTGCACCTCGATCTGTCCGACACCCAGCTGGGTGTCGATGGTGATCCGCGGGTCGGTCTCGGACCCGTCGGAGGAGTTCATGGTCGTGTCGATCCCGCCGTGCTCGACGCCGAACACGTCGATGCTGCCCGGGCCGTCGACATCGGCGTGCACGACGGCGGTCAGGCCCTTGGGCAGGATGATCTCGATGTGGCCGATGCCGCCCTCCACCTCGAGGGTGCGTCCGTCGAGCCGCGCGACGTCGGCGATCTCCCGCAGGTCGATGACCTGCTCGCCCACGCCCAGCCAGTAGCGGTTGTCGAGCTCGGCGGCGGTCTGGGGGGTCTCGGTGACGTCGTTGGTGTCCCACCGGTCCGCGGCCATCGTGCCGGTCAGCACGACCGTGGCGATCAGCCCGGCCATGATGATGCCGCCGGCGCGCCCGAAGAACGCCCCGACCACGAGCATCAGCCCGCAGATCGCCACCGCGAGGGCGGGGTAGGCCGAGTCCGCGACCCCGACGCCCGCGAGGTCGATCATGCCGAGGACGCCCTCGGCGAGCGCGATCAGCGCCAGCGTGAACCAGAACAGGATCGGCCCCCGCTTGCGCGGGTTCGGCGGCCGCGGGACGTACGTCGCCGGTGGCACGTACGCCGGCGGCGGGGCGTAGTACGCCGGCTGCGTCGGCGGCTGCGCGCCCTGGTGGTAGGTCGGCGCGTATCCCTGCTGGTAGGGCTGCTGGTAGGGCTGCTGATAGGGGTGCTGGTACTGCTGCTGGTAGGTCGCGGACGCCTGCGCCGGCCCCTGCACCGATCCCTGGGCCGGTCCCGGCACCGATCCCTGCACCGATCCGTGGGCCGGGCCCTGCGGCTGCGGCTGGTACGGCATCGGCGAGACGGGTGGCACCGGATGCGGCGGGTTGTTGCGCGTCAGCAGCCAGAGCACGATGAGCGCGATGATCGCCAGCGGCCAGGGGAACCAGAAGGCGCCCCAGGAGTCGCCGATCAGCGCGAGGGCGGCGAGCACGCCGACGATGATCAAGGCGACCGACCGGCTGCGCTCGTCGAGGTTGAACGGCGCGCGGGCCGCCCCGTCCTCGGGCACGAGCAGCCAGCAGGCGCCGTACAGGATCAGGCCGGCGCCGCCGAAGAACACCAGCACGACGAACGCGACGCGCAGGATCAGCGGGTCGACGTCGAGGTGACGCCCGAGACCGCCGGCGACGCCCGCGACCTTGCGGTCGGTCACCGAGCGGCGCAGCCGACCGAGGTCACGGACCTGGTCGCGGTCCACGCGCGGTCCGGAGCTACCCGTGGGGTGCTGGGACTGCGGGTCGGATGGTGCTTCGGGCGGTGTGGTGGTCATGGCTCCAGCCTGCTCTGTCGGGTGCCCCCGCACCATCGGGGACAGCCCTGATCCTGGACCCTGACCCCGGACCCCGATCCCTGGCCGGGGGCGGCGCTGGGCTCAGGGACGGCTCGGGGTTCGCCCTCATGGTCTGTGCCCACCCGCAGTGAGACGATGAGGGAGACATGAGCAGCGCACACGCCACCGCCGACACCGGCCGGCCCGAGCCGCGTTCGGCGGCGGTCCCGCTGGGCGGTCGGCGTGCGACGCGCGACACCCAGGACACGATCCTCGGCGGCGTGGCGGCCGGGCTCGCGCGGCACCTCGACTTCCCGGTGCTGTGGGTGCGCGCCGGGTTCGTGATGGCGGCGCTGCTCGGTGGCTTCGGGGTGGCCTTCTACGCCGGCCTGTGGTGGCTGCTGCCCTCCGACGCGCACTTCGAGACCGGTGCGCCGGGCATCGAGAGCGCCACCCGGGGCGGCCGTCGGCCCGGCCGGATTCGGCGGCTCGGCGACGTCGGGCCCGCGATCGCGCTGGCCGCTCTCGGGCTCGGCGCGATCCTGATGCTCGAGGCGGTCCTCGGCCGCGGGGCGATCTTCTGGCCGATGGTGATCGCGCTGGTGGGTGTCGCCCTGCTGTGGCGGCAGGCCGACGAGGCGCAGCGCGAGCGCTGGCTCGACACCACGGGACGGATCGACCCGGTGCGGGTCGTCTTCGGCCACGGGGGCTGGGCGTCGTACGCGCGTGTCGGCGCCGGCGTCGTCCTCATCGTGCTGGCGCTGGTGCTCTACTCCGTGCACGGTGGCTCGCTGAGCATGGCGCGCGACGTCACGGTCGCGGCGCTGCTGAGCATCGTGGGTCTCGCGATCGTGATCGGGCCGTGGGTCTACCGGCTCGCCTCGGACCTCAGCGACGAGCGCGCCGAGCGCGTGCGCACCCAGGAGCGTGCCGACGTCGCCGCCCACCTGCACGACTCGGTGCTGCAGACGCTCGCGCTGATCCAGAAGAACGCCGAGGACGCGACCGCGGTCGCCCGGCTCGCGCGGGCCCAGGAGCGCGACCTGCGCTCGTGGCTCTACGCCGGTGAGTCCACCGACGAGCGCACGGTCGCCAGCGCGCTGCGCGGGGTCGCGGCGCGGGTCGAGGACGAGTACGCCGTGTCCGTCGACGTCGTCACGGTTGGCGACTGCGACTTCCAGGAGTTCCTGCGGCCGATCGTCAACGCCAGCGGGGAGGCGATGACCAACGCCGCCAAGCACGCGGGCACGGGCAAGGTCGACGTCTACGCCGAGATGACCGACTCGGCCGTGGACGTCTTCGTCCGCGACCGCGGACCCGGCTTCGACCTCGCGGCCGTGCCGACCGACCGCTACGGGGTCCGCAACAGCATCGTGGGCCGCATGCAGCGCCACGGAGGCACCGCCGAGATCCGGTCGGTGCCCGGCGAGGGGACCGAGGTGCGCCTGCACCTGTCCTGCCAGCCGCGACAGGAGGAGAACGATGAGTGAGCAGCAGCCGGCACCCCGCGCGGCGGGCCCGGTGGCGATCGTGATCGTCGACGACCACGCGATGTTCCGGCGCGGTGTCCGCGCCGAGCTCGAGTCCGCGGGCCGAGGGCTGGTGAAGGTCCTCGCCGAGGCCGCCGACGTCGACGAGGCGGTGGCGGCGGTCTCGACCCACCACCCCGACGTCGTGCTGCTCGACGTGCACCTGCCCGGCGGCGGCGGTGCAGAGGTGATGCGGAGGGTCGCGGCCTCCGGTGCGTCGCCGGACACCCGCTACCTGGCGCTCTCGGTGAGCGACGCGGCCGAGGACGTCATCGGCACCATCCGCGGCGGCGCCCGCGGCTACGTCACCAAGACCATCACCGGGCCCGAGCTGGTCCAGGCGATCGGGCGGGTCGCCGAGGGTGACGCGGTGTTCTCCCCGCGGCTGGCCGGGTTCGTCCTCGACGCGTTCTCGGGCTCGATCGCCGTGGCCGCGGTCGACGAGGATCTCGACCGGCTCACCGAGCGGGAGCGGGAGGTGATGCGCCTGATCGCTCGCGGCTACGCCTACAAGGAGGTCGCGAAGGAGCTGTTCATCTCCATCAAGACCGTCGAGACCCACATGTCCAGCGTGCTGCGCAAGCTCCAGCTGTCCTCCCGCCACGAGCTCACCCGCTGGGCCTCGGACCGCAGGCTCCTCTAGTCGTCTCGTTTCACCCCGGATACCGGCGGGTACTCCCCGCTCCATGTCCACGACGACCGAATCTCGGGCCGAGCTCGACGACACCGGCCTCAAGCGCACGATCACCGGCCGCCAGCTGTTCTTCTACACGCTGGGCGACGTGCTGGGCTCGGGCATCTACGTGCTCATCGGCCTGGTGGCCGCGGCGGTCGGTGGCGCGTTCTGGATCGCGTTCGCGGTGGGCATCACGATCGCGGCGATCACGGGCTCGGCGTACGCGGAGCTCGTCACGAAGTATCCCCGGGCCGCCGGCGCCTCGCTCTACGTCAACAAGGCCTTCGGCAGCCGGGCGCTGACGTTCCTGATCACGGTGTCGTTCCTCTCGGCGAGCTTCGCGGCCGCGGGCTCGTTGGCCAGCGGGTTCGCCCAGTACTTCGCCGAGCTCTGGGCCGGGCCGCCGGCGCTGCTGGTGATGCTGCTGTTCGTCGCGGCCCTCTCGGTGGTCAACTTCATCGGCATCACCGAGTCGGTGGTCATCAACATGGTCATGGCGTTCGTCGAGATCACCGGCCTCGTCATCATCCTCGTGGCGGGGGTCTGGTACGTCGCCCAGGGCGACGCCCGGTTCGGCACGCTGGTCGACTTCAAGGCCAGCGGCAACCCCGAGCTGGCGATCCTCGCCGGCGTCGCCCTGTCCTTCTTCGCGATGACCGGCTTCGAGAACACCGCCAACGTCGCGGAGGAGACCGTCGACCCGCACCGCTCGTTCCCGCGCTCCCTGATCGGCGGCATGGTGGTGGCCGGCCTGGTCTACGTGCTCGTCTCGGTCGCCGCTGCCCTGACCGTCCCGACCGACACGCTCGCCAGCTCGGACGCCGCCCTGCTCGAGGTCGTCAAGGAGGGCATCCTGCCCGTGCCGGTCGGCTTCATGAGCGACCTGTTCGCGGTGATCGCGATGATCGCGATCACCAACACCACGCTGGTGGCCGTGGTCACCCAGCCGCGCATCCTCTACGGCATGGCGAACGAGGACGTGGTGCCCTCGGCGTTCAGCAGGCTCCACCCGGGGCGCCGCAGTCCGTGGGTGGGGCTGATCTTCAGCGGGTTGGTGGTCGCCGCACTCCTGGTCGTCGGCACGCTGCTGACCGAGGCGGGCGCGGGCCTGGACCTGGTCGCCCGGCTCGCGACCGTGACCGTGCTGTTCTTGCTGTTCATCTACGTGCTGGTCATCGTCTCGGCGCTGAAGCTGCGCGGGCGAGACGAGCACGACCGCACCTTCCGGGCCAACACCCCGCTGCTGGTGGTCGGGGTCCTCGGCAACCTCGCGATCCTCGCGTGGTCGGTGTACGACGACCCCGCGTCGCTGCTGTGGTGCGCGGGGCTGCTCGGCGTCGGCGTCGTGCTGTTCCTCGCCGAGCGCCTCTTCGGCAGCCGAGACGGCGGGACCCGCTCCGACGACGCCGAGGTGCAGATCGTCTGAGGAGCCGCCTAGGCTCCCTCCCATGGAGTTCCTGCGCCACCTGCTGCTCGTCGTCCACATGCTCGGCTTCGCCGCGCTGCTCGGTGGGTTGCTGGTGCAGGCACGCACCCCCGAGAAGTCCGTCAACGCCTTGATGCGTGACGGCGCCGGCACCGCGTTCCTCGCCGGTCTGCTGCTCGTGGGGGTGATCGAGGCCGACGACGGGACGCTCGACAACACCAAGGTCGCGGTCAAGGCCGTCATCGGGCTGGTCATCCTCGTGCTCGTGATGGCCAACCTCCGCAAGGAGCGGATCGCGAGCGGCCTGTGGACGCTGCTGCTCGCGCTGACCGTCGCCAACATCTGCGTCGCGGTGTTCTGGGCCTCAGCGCACTCCTGAGGGCTGCTTCGTAGCCTCCCGCGTCGCGCGGGTGGCGAGCAGGCTCGTGGTCGTGGTGACGGCCAGCACGGCCACGATCACCCCGAGGGAGGCGAGCGTCGGCACGTCGGGCACCGCCGGCCAGGTCAGGTGCGCCCAGTGCAGGACGAGCTTGACGCCGATGAACCCGAGGATGGCGGCCAGTCCGTAGCCGAGGTGGACCAGGCGGCCGAGCGCGCCCTGGACGACGAAGTAGAGCGCCCGCAGCCCGAGCAGCGCGAACGCATTCGTGGCGAAGACCAGGAACGGGTCGCCCGTGATGCCGTAGACGGCGGGCACCGAGTCCACCGCGAACACCACGTCGGTGACGAGGACGGCGACCACGACGAGCGCCAGAGGGGTGAGGGCGCGACGGCCGTCCACGCGGCCGGTGAGCCGGGTGCCGGCGTACTCCTCGGTGACGGGCATCAGCCGACGCACCACGCGCACCGAGCGCATCCGGCCGATGTCCTTGTCGTCGTGGCCCGCGCCCGCGAGCGCATCGCGGAGGAGCTTGATCCCGGTCGCGAGCAGCACCAGCCCGAAGACCGCGAACACCCAGTCGAACGCGGCGAGGGCGGCCGCGCCGAGGGCGATGAACACGCCGCGCAGCACCAACGCCCCGACGATCCCGTAGAGCAGCACGCGCTGCTGGAGTGCCGGGGGGACGGCGAACGCCGCGAGCAGCAGCATGAACACGAACAGGTTGTCGACGCTGAGCGTCTTCTCCACCAGGTAGCCGGTGTAGTACTCGACGCCGCGGTCGGCCCCGTGGGCGCTCCACACCCAGACGCCGAAGGCCAGGGGGAGGGCGACGTAGAACGCCGACCAGCCCACCGCCTCGCGCAGGGTGACCTCGTGCGGTCGTCGCGTCGCGACGAAGTCGAGGACGAGCAGGGCCACGACGGCGCCGATCGTGACGGCCCACAGGGTGGGGGTGCCGATGGTGTCGATGGCGAGGGGGTGCGGCAGGGCGGTGGGCATGGTGCTCCTCGAGTCGGTGCTCGAGGTCTTCCTCACCTGCTGCCAGGTGACCCGTCGAGGCGGCCGATGGCGGCCGCCGTACTGACCGGCGGGTGCTTGGTCGAGGTACTCCCCTCGGGGGAGATTCTAGGGGGCGCGGCAAAATGTCTGCACCGGCCTCAGGTCGGGGCGGAATCGGCCGATCCCACCCTCGTACGTCACCCGACGAGAGGGCCGACACGGTGGATGAGATCGACGAGATCGTCCAGGAGTTCCTCGTGGAGAGCCACGAGAACCTGGATCAGCTTGACCGCGACCTGGTCGCGCTCGAGAGGGAGCCTGGCTCCCGCGAACTACTGGGCAGCATCTTCCGCACGATCCACACGATCAAGGGGACGAGCGGCTTCCTGGCGTTCGGCAACCTGGAGTCCGTGACGCACGTCGGGGAGAACCTCCTCGCCCGGCTGCGCGACGGCAAGCTCTCGATGACGCCGCTCACGACCGACGTCTTGCTGGCGATGGTCGACACGGTCCGCGAGCTGCTCGCGGTCATCGAGGACGGCGGCACCGAGGGTGACGTCGACGTGACCGAGGTCGTGGAGCGGATCACCGCGGTGCTGGAGGGCAACGCGAACCCGCCCGCCCCGACGCCGATCGCCGAGCTGCTGCCCGAGGCCGAGGAGCCCGCGCCGGTCGCCGAGGCCGAGCCGGAGCCCGAGCCGGAGCCGGAGATCGAGGTGGTCCTCGAGCCGGTCGCCGCGCCCGAGCCCGCGCCGGTGGCCGCCGAGTCGGTGGCGCCGGCCGCTCCGGTCGCCAAGCCCCCGGCCGAGGGTGAGGAGCCCGCGGCACGCCGCAACGTCGCCGAGTCCTCGATCCGGGTGGACGTCGAGCTGCTCGACACGCTGATGCGTCTGGTCGGTGAGCTGGTGCTCACCCGCAACCAGATCGTGCGGCAGGCCGGCGAGCAGGACGGCCTGGACCTGATGCGGTCCGCCCAGCGCCTCAACCTGATCGCGACCGAGCTGCAGGAGGGGGTCATGAAGACCCGCATGCAGCCGATCGACCACCTCTGGTCCAAGCTCCCGCGGGTCGTCCGCGACCTCGGTGCCGCGGTCGGCAAGAGCGTGACGCTGGCCATGGTCGGCCGGGAGACCGAGCTCGACCGCTCGCTCCTGGAGTCCGTCAAGGACCCGCTGACCCACCTGGTCCGCAACGCCGTCGACCACGGGCTCGAGAGCGCCGAGGACCGCGTCGCGGCCGGGAAGCCGCGCGAGGGTGTGCTGACGCTGCGCGCCTACCACGAGGGCGGCCAGGTGGTCGTCGAGGTGTGCGACGACGGTGCCGGCATCGACCCCGACCGGATCGCGGAGAAGGCGCAGGCCTCCGGCGTGCGCACCGCGGCCCAGCTCGCGCAGATGACCTCCGCGGACATCCTGCAGCTGATCTTCCTGCCCGGGTTCTCCACGGCGAAGAGCGTCACGAACGTCTCCGGGCGCGGGGTCGGGATGGACGTCGTCAAGACGAACATCGAGGCCATCGGCGGCACCATCGAGGTCGAGTCGGTGCTGGGCAAGGGCACGACCTGCCGGCTGCGGATCCCCCTCACGCTGGCCATCGTGCCGGCGCTCACCGTCGAGTGCGCCGGCGACCGCTACGCGATCCCGCAGGTCAGCCTGCTGGAGCTCGTGGCGCTGGACGCGGACCGCGCGGCGACCGCCGTCGAGGACGTCAACGGGGCCTCGGTCTACCGGCTGCGCGGAGCGCTGCTCCCGCTGGTGCGGCTCACCGACGTCCTCGGGGTCGAGTCGGACCGCTCCGACGGGCACGTGCTGATCGCGGTCCTGCAGGCCGAGGGCAAGCGGTTCGGTCTGGTGATCGACCGGGTGCTCAGCACCGAGGAGATCGTGGTCAAGCCGCTGACCTCCCGCCTGAAGTCGCTGGGCACGTACTCCGGGGCCACGATCCTCGGGGACGGCCGGGTGGCGCTGATCCTGGACGTCCAGGCGCTGGCGCGCCGGGCCCTGACGGCCGAGGCTCTCGAGCGCGGCGCCGGTGGGGCCACCAACGAGGAGCAGCGGGCCGCTCGCGAGCAGCTGCGGATGCTGGTCGCCGGTATCGGTGGCGGACGCCGCGTGGCGATCCCGCTGTCGTCGGTCACCCGCCTCGAGAACATCGCCGCCAGCTCGGTCGAGGTCGTCGGGAGCCGCGAGGTGGTCCAGTACCGCGGCGCCATCTTGCCGCTGCTGCGGCTCGACCGGCACCTCGGCACGATGAGCGAGCGGACCGGCGACGACCTGGTGGTCGTGGTCTACTCGGCCGGCGCGCGCAGCGTCGCGATCGTCGTCGACGAGATCATCGACATCGTCGAGGAGGAGACCGAGGTCCACAGCGACATCGACGACCACGGCCTGGTCGGCTCCACGCTGATCCGCGACCGGATCGTCGAGGTCCTCGACGTCCGCGCCGCGATCCTCGCCGCCGACCCGAAGTTCTACTCCGATCCCGAGGTCGGTCTCGACCTCAGCGACGAGCTCCAGGAGGCGGTGTGAGCACCCGGATGGTGACCTTCACCCTCGACGGGCACCTCTACGGTGTCGACGTCGCAGCGGTCCAGGAGGTCCTGCGTGGGCAGACGCGGACGAGGATCCCGCTGTCCCCGGTCACGCTGGCCGGTCTGATCAACCTGCGTGGGCAGGTCCTCAGCGCGATCGACCTGCGCGCGCTGCTCGACCTGCCGGACCGTGCGGACGGCACCGAGCCGATGCTCGTGGTGATCCGCGTCGCCGGCGAGCCGGTGGCACTGATGGTGGACACCATCGGCTCGGTCGTCGACGTCGACGCCGACCAGTTCGAACCGCCGCCGGACACCCTCGCGGGTGTCTCGCGCGACCTTCTTCTCGGGGCCTACAAGCTCGAGGACCAGCTCCTGCTGGCCCTCGACGTCGACCGCGCCGTCGCGGCCTGACGTCGACCTTCCCGTACCCCGACCCGAAGGCACGATCATGAAGTCACCTGTCACCTGGACCGTCGGTCGCCGACTGGCCGCCATCGCCGGCATCGGCGTGCTCACGACCGTCGTCGTCGGGGGCGTCGCGCTCAACGGCTTGAACGCGGTCGACGCGGATGCGACACAGCTCGCCAAGTACGAGGACGCCCGGTCCCTGTTCCACGCGCTCGACACCCGCTCCAGCGAGCTCAAGGTGGATGGACTGAAGTCGATCACGTACGCCGACAACGCCAGCATCGCCCAGGATGTCGTCGACGACATCGCCACGATCGACGCGTTGATGGCCCAGCTCACCGCGCTGGAGCTCGACACGACCAAGGAGCAGGTCGACCAGTTCACCCAGGCCTGGACCGCCTACGAGACCGCGATCGCCGACTTCGTGGACGCCGCGATCAAGGACCAGGACGCGATGCGGGCCCGGGCCGACGAGATCCAGGCCGCCAACGACCAGATGGACGAGCTGCTCGGCGGCGCCATCGACAGCGTCGGACAGGCAGCGACCGAGGAGCGCGCCGCTGCGGACAAGGCGCGTTCTCGGGCTGTGACGGAGTTCCTCATCGCCGGCGCTCTGGGCCTCCTGGTGATCGTGGTTCTCGCCTTCCTCATCGCACGATCGATCACCCGGCCCCTGCGCAGGAGCGTCGACGTGCTGCGTGGCTTCGCCGACGGTGACCTCACCCAGCGGGCCGAGGAGCGCTCCAGTGCCGAGCTCGGCGAGCTCGAGCGGTCGCTGAACGCCTCGATCGACTCCGTCGGCGGCATCATCGGCACCGTGGTCGGGTCCGCGGACGCGGTGGCCGCGGCGTCGGAGGAGCTCTCGGCGTCCTCGCAGCAGATCGCGGCGGGTGCGGAGGAGACCTCGGTGCAGGCCGGGGTGGTCTCGGGTGCCGCGGAGGAGGTCTCGCGCAACG
>NZ_DASWVI010000250.1:0-24632 GCF_036401255.1 Nocardioides sp.
CTGCTGGGACACGAGCTGTTCCGCGGCATCGAGGAGCAGTCCGCGAGTGCGCTCCCGTCGTCGTGATCCGCGCGCAGCGGCGTCGCTCTCCACGGGCCCAGCGTAGGGACGGACGGACTAGGGCCGAAGGAGGAACGGCAGCCCACCACGACGCAGCAGCGGGCGGTCGACGTACGACATCCCGACGAGCACGCCGTCGTCGAGCCACCGCAGCTCGTCGCGGACCCACCGCCACGGCCGAGGGGCGTCGGCGGCGTAGGTCACGATGACGGCGGGCCGCCCGTCGGCGAGACCCGTACCCAGCACCGCTCGCATCGGCAGCCGCTCCTCGAAGCCTCCGCCCGATGCGCGCAGCAGGTTGACGCCGCTCAGCTCGCCCGGGTCCGTCGCGGCGAACCGCTTGCCGTGCCAGCGCGGGAGCCCCACCATCCCGAGGCCGACCGGCGCGATGTGGCGCAACGGTGTCACGAACTCGGCGCGCAGGTCGCCGACGACGTCCTCGAGCGCGGGCGCCGGCAGGCCGGGCCAGGCGCGCATCAAGCCCACCACCCCGGTCACCGCGCACCGCCTGCCGTGACCGGCTCGCGGCGTACGGCGCCCTCGGGGGCATCCGGGAACAGCGAGGCGAAGCGCTCGGCCAGCGCGGTGATGGTGAGCGAGGGGTTCACCCCGAGGTTGGCCGGGATCGTGCTGGCGTCGGCGACGTAGAGCCCGGGGTGGCCGAAGACCTCGTGCGAGGTGTCGACCACGCCGTCCGCCGCAGACGCGCCCATCACGGCGCCGCCGAGGATGTGCGCCGTCACCGAGAGCCCGCCGAGCGTCTCGCCCAGCAGGTTCAGCGGGGTGCCGCCCGAGGACGCCGCGAACGCGCGGGTGACCTCGTTGGCCACCGGCAGGTAGCTCGGCGCCTGGCGTCCCGGCACCCCGCGCGACCGGAGCACGCGCCGCCACGGCCGCACGGGCGAGCGCCGCCGCTCGAGGGCCAGCTCGTTGTCCAGGTGCTGCATCACCGTGAGCACGGTCAGCCGGCGCTCGAAGTCACGGGCCCCCATCCGTCGCATCTGGGCGAGGGGTGCCGCCGCCAGCCGCCCCAGGGTCCGCAGCGCGCGGGCCCCCTTGCGGTCGCCGTCGACGATCGGCCCGACCTGCAGCCGCAGGTGCCAGCCGCCGACGAACCGGTTCTGGGTCACGTGGGTGTCGGGGTCGGGGTAGAAGTCGCTGGAGATCGTCGGCCCCCGCGACAGGTCCTCCCCCGGCGGCTGGAGCACCGCGGTCAGCGCCTCGCTGTTGGTGCGCACCCGCTGGC
Source organism: Nocardioides sp. (assembly GCF_036401255.1). Taxonomy (GTDB): domain Bacteria; phylum Actinomycetota; class Actinomycetes; order Propionibacteriales; family Nocardioidaceae; genus Nocardioides. Next base: position 1,307 of record NZ_DASWVI010000250.1, read on the forward strand.
CGAGCATCGGCGAGACGTGCGGCAGCGTGCCGAGCTCGTCGCGGCACCGGAACAGCAGGTCGAGCGTCCCGAGCACGCCACCGGCGAGCACCACGCGGCGCGCGCGGAGCGGCGGGATCGGCGTACGCCGCCACGGGTGGGCGACCGTGACCTCGTAGCCGCCGCCGGCCAGCGGGCGGATCCCGGTGACCTCGTGCTCGGCGCGCACCTCGGCGCCGTACTTCTCGGCGAGGTGGAGGTAGTTGCGGGTGAGCTGGTTCTTCGCGCCGTACGGGCAGCCGAGCAGGCACTCCCCGCACAGCCGGCAGCCGGTGCGCTCGGGGCCCTCACCGCCGAAGAACGGGTCCGGCTCGGTCACGCCCTCGCGGCCGAAGTGGATGGCCACCGGCACGGGTCCGTACGTCGCCCCCGCGCCGACGCGCTCGGCCGCGACGCGGAGGTGGTCGTCCATCGGGCCGCGGTGCGGGGAGACGACCCGGCCGAGCATGCCGGCGGCCCGGTCCAGGTGCGGCCGGAGCTCGGCACGCCAGTCCGGGCCCAGGTGGGACCACGCCGGGTCGGTGTAGAAGCCGTCGCGCGGCTCGAGCAGCACCCCGGCCCACACCGTGGATCCACCCCCGACGCCGCTGGCGCCGATGATCGCGACGTGGCGGAAGATGCGCTGCCAGAAGAACCCGCGCAGCCCGACCTCGGGCTGCCAGAGGTAGGCGCGTGGGTCGCGCCGGGCGCGCAGCAGGTCCTCGTCCGCGAGCCGCCGGCCCTTCTCGAGGACCAGGACGCGGTGGCCGGCCTCGGTCAGCCGCAGCGCCGTCACCGATCCCCCGAACCCGCTGCCCACCACGACCACGTCCGCGTCGAACGCCGTGCCAAGCTCCGCCATGAGCGTGACAGTAGCGCTGTCACGGTCCGTCCGTCCCGCGGACCTCCGTGAGTGCCGCACTCAGGGCGGGGCGTCTCCCACCGCAGGAGCGGACACCGCCCGCGCACGCGCGCTCACGGGCACCGGAGACCGCCGCGCCGGGGTCAGCCCGAGGACGAGCCCGGCCGCCACGACCGCGATGCCCGCCCACACCGGCGGGCCGGGAACCCGGCCGGACAACACGACGCCGGCCAGGGCGGCCGACACCGGCGCGAGCCCGGCGAGCAGGCCGGCCCGGCCGGCTCCGAGGCCGACGACCGCGGTGTACCACAGCACGAACGCCACCGCCGTCACCAGCACGGCCAGGTAGGCCAGCGCCGCCACCTGCCCGCCGTCCAGCCGCGCGGCCGCGGTCGGTCCCTCGACGACGACCCCGAGCCCGAGGAACATCGCGGCACCGATCCACACCGAATGGAACGAGACGCCCCACGCCGAGTGCCTCGCCAGCACGGGCACCGCCAAGAGCGTGAAGCCGGCCTCGCAGCCCAACGCCACGGCCGCCCAGGCGACGCCGACCGGATCGGCATCCCCGGCTCCCACCACGAGCACGCTCCCGGTCGTCACCACCAGCGCGGCGGCGAGGACGCGGCGGTGGGGCGATCGATGCTCGAGCATCGGGCCGACGACCGCGAGCAGCACCGGGACGCAGGCGACCGCGACGGCGATCGCGGCGGGTTCGGCGTGCTCGACACCGCGCACGATCGCGACGTTGAACAGCACGAGACCCGTCGCGGCCACCCCCGCCAGCCACAGCCACTCCCGCCCGCGCGGACGGACCACGCGGGCGCCCGCGAGCGGCAGGATCGCCGCCAGGACGACGGTCGCCACGGCGTACCGCAGCGCCTGCGCGGTGAACAACGGGGCGTCGACCAGCAGCTCCGACACCCCGACGCTGCTGCCGACCAGCGACATCGCCGCCACACCGAAGAGGAGTCCACGAGGGTTCACCCGAGCCACTGTGCTCGACACAATGGCACGGTGGACAGATCCAAACCGTCGCCATCTGACCGGACCACAACCGGGAGCGACTTCCTCCAGCTCAACGTCCGGGCCGCCGCCCACGGACGCCGGTCGTCCTGGCTCGCCGAGCAGGTCCGCCTGGCGATCGCGGACGGCACGCTGGCCCCCGGCAGCCGGCTGCCGGCGACCCGCGAGCTCGCCGCCGAGCTCGGTGTCTCCCGCGGCGTCGTGACCGAGTCCTACCGACGGCTGGCCGAGGACGGCCTGGTGGCCGGCCGGGGCCGCGCGGGCACCGTCGTCCTGGCCGCACCGTTCGGAGCCGGGACCACCGCCGGGCGAGACGGCGCGAGGCCGTCGGTCGACCCGGCGCCGGTGCGGCGGGACGACGCGGCAGAGTCGGCCTTCGCGGTGGTCGACGGCGTGCCCGGGGAGAGCGTGTTCGAGGCTCTGCGGGATGCGCCGGCCCGCGTCGACCTCACCCCCGGCGTGCCCGACCTGTCCACGTTCCCGCGAACCGCGTGGCTGCGGGCCGAGCGCACGGTGCTCGCCGACCTGACCGCGTCCGCGTTCGGCTACGGGGACCCGCGCGGAGCTCCGGTGTTCCGCACGGAGATCGCGCACTGGCTGGCCCGCTACCGCGGGATCCGGGTCGACCCTGCGGAGGTGATCGTCGTCTCCGGTGTCGCGCAGGGACTCGCGCTGCTCGCGCAGGTGCTCGCCGAGCGTGGGGTCAGGGACGTCGCGGTGGAGGACCCCGGATCGCTCGGCACCCGTCAGCACCTGACCGAGTGGGGCATGCGCACGCCGCCGGTCCCGGTCGACGCGGCCGGTCTCCAGGTCTCCGCCCTCGCGGCGTCCGGGGCACCGGTCGTGCTGCTCACGCCGGCGCACCAGTTCCCCACCGGCGTCGTGCTCGACGGACAGCGGCGCCGCGAGCTGCTCGCCTGGGCCGCCGCGGGCGGCCTGATCATCGAGGACGACTACGACGCCGAGCACCGCTACGACCGCCCGCCCACACCGGCCCTGCAGTCCCTGCATCCCGAACAGGTCTGCTACACCGGCAGCCTGTCCAAGACGCTCGCACCGGCACTGCGGACCGGCTGGCTGGTCGTGCCGGACCGGTACCGCGACGACGTGGTGGCCGCCAAGCGTCGCGCCGACCTCGGCAGCGCCGCCCTCGCGCAGCTGGTGCTGGCCGAGCTGATGCGCACGGGGTCCTTGGAGCGCCACCTGCGGACGCTCCGCCGCCGGCACCGCCGGCGCCGCGACGCCATGATCGGCGCCCTCGGGCGCTGGCTGCCGCAGACCCGGGTCCACGGCGCCGCGGCCGGACTGCACCTCACGGTCACCTTCGACGGACCCGATGGCGGCGACCACGGTCCCGACGACGTCGCGCTGGCGAGCGCCGCGCTCGAGCGCGGCGTCAAGGTCCACCCGCTCTCCTGGCACCGCCAGCGGCCCGGTCCGCCGGGACTCGTGCTCGGTTACGCGGCCCGCATGCGGACCGAGATCGACGAGGCGATCGGGGTGCTCGGCGAGCTCGCCGCCGAAGCCGTCGGCCGATCCCCGCGCCGCTCGTCCGGCCTGGCCGTCAGGCCCGGGCCGCCTCGCCCGTAGGCGGGGGCGACACGGCGACGAGGTCGAGGTCGCGACGCAGCGCTGCCGGCAGCGCCGACACCACGACCAGGGCCACGAACCCGCTGATCAGCTTGTCGGCCATCGAGGTGAGCGCGTTGGAGAACCCGAGGGCGAGAAGGAACGTGTCGATGGAGTCGTCGACGAGGTGGGTGATGACGTCGTGCCCGGTGCGCAGGTCGTGGCCGAACACCGCCACGATGATCGGGACGGCGAACACCGAGCAGGCGAGCGCGGCGAGGACATTGAGCGCGAAGAACCTCGGCAGCGTCCGGCCCAGCCGCCAGCGTCGTACGCCGTACCCCCACACGAGCGCGCCGACGACGTTCACGAGGCCGAACGGCACCGAGACCCAACCGCTGCCGAGGACGCCGACGAGGTTGGTCGTCGCCCCGAGGGCAGCGCCACGCCACGGGCCCAGGGCGATCGCGGCGATGGCGGTGCCGACCATGTCGAGATAGACCGGCAGCTCGAAGAAGTCCACGAACTCGCGGCCGGCGAGGTTGAGCGCCAGGCAGCCCAGGAGCAGGAGGGCGACGGCCCCGGGCCCGGGCCCGGCGACCGGCGCGGGACCCGGCGTGGGCGCCTCCGCGGTCGGTGCTCGACGGACGCGGGTGGCCTCCTCCACCCAGCGGTCGACGAGCGCGGGGTCGGCCCCCAGCGCCCGGACCAGCTCCTTGGTGAGGTCGACGTTGATCCGGGTGCGGCCGTAGCGGAAGGCGTCGTGCACGCTCGACCGGGCGATGCGGGCGCCGTAGACGTCCTGCCCGTCGGCGATCCGTTGGTCGGTGATGAGCCGGGCGAGGGCGGCGTACGACGGGCACCCGGCGCCGTCGCGCAGCTCGTGGAGGTGGGCGATCAGGCCGTCCCAGCGCCCGCTGCGCCCCGGGACGGGATCCTGCTCCACCGGCACCGAGTCCTCCAGCTGGTCGCACGCGCGTCGCTCCCGACGGCATCGTGCGGATCCTACTGCGGCCAGAGCGTCGACCGGGGTCTCGACGCTGTGGAGCGGCGCGCCCCCTCCCCCGCGGGGGGCTGCACCACCCACACCGGATGCAACCAGGATCCGCGGGCGTCCGCGGGCGCCGAGCGGTGCTGGACGGGTTCTCGGACAGTTCTTGGACACCGCCGTCCGGCGATCAGCCGGGCTTGGTCGCGTGGACGAGCTCCACCGCGCCGGCCCGGTGCCTGCGGGTCTCGACGATCTCGAACCCGGCCGCGCGCACCAACGGCAGCTGGCGGCGGGTGAAGTACTCGCCGGCGAGCCGGATCGTGAGCCGTTCGGTGACCCACTGGAGCGCGTAGAGGGGCGGCCAGGTGCTGCCGACGTGGTCGAGGAGCAGCAGCCGCCCTCCGGGGACCAGGGCCCGCCTCATCTCGGCGATGGCGCCCGCCGGGTCGGGGATGGAGCACAGCGCGAGCGCGCACACGACGGTGTCGTACGACGCGTCCGCCACCGCCAGGCTGGCCGCGTCGCCCTCGACGAGCTCGACCTCGCGGCCGAGCTCGTTGGCGCGCCGGCGGGCGATGTCCAGCATGGCGGGGCTCAGCTCGACACCGGCGACGCTCAGGTCCTCGGCGTAGTGCTCCAGGTTGCGGCCGGTGCCGACGGCGACCTCGAGCACCCGGCCCCGGGCCCGGCTGCCCAGCCACTCCCGCCCGCCCACGAACAGCCAGCGCTCGAAGAAGTCCATCTGCTTGTCATAGCCCGGCGCGGACTTGTCCCACACGCGCCGCTGCTTCGCTGTCGGGGTCTCCCTCGTCCTGCTGCTCCTGCTCATCGGCGTTGCCCTTCCGTGCGTGCCGGTTGCACCGGCAGGGAGTCGTGCGGATCCGTGACGACGGCCGCGTCGACGACGGCGAGGATGACGCGGCGGATGCGAGCGCCGGCGTGGCCGGGGTCGGGGCGGCCGGCGTCGATCCAGGCGATCGTGGCCTCGATGGCGGCCGCGGGCGCGAGCTGCGCCGCCCACCGGGCCAGCCCCTCGTCGGAGACGAGGGCCGAGATCTGTCCATAGGCGGCCTCGGCGATGTCGGCGCGGAACTTCTCGATGCGCTCCTTGAACTCGGGCTCCCGCAGCGCGTGCTGGAACAGCAGCCGGAAACCCGCCGGCGACTCCTCGGCCACCGCCAGCAGACCGTCGATGCTGCCGTCGGTGAAGCCCTCGACGGGCTCCTCGATGTGCGCCTCGAGCCGTCCGCACATCCGGTCCAGCACCGACTGGTACAGGTCGCCCTTGGAGTCGAAGTGCCGGTACAGCACCACCCGGGTGATCCCGGCCTCCTCGGCGATCTCGTCCAGGCTCGTCGCCGCGAAGCCGGAACGTGCGAACGCCTCGGTCGCCGCGGCCAGGATCTGCTCACGCCGCTCCTGACGCTTCATCCTGCGCACCGGGCCGACCGGACTCTCACTCATGCTGACTCCCACATGTAGATGCCGAAGTGTCTACAACAGAATCTACATATCACGGGGTCGCGTCAACCCCCTCGCGGCACGACCCGTCGCTCGTGCCGCGACCCCGTCTCGATCCACCGATGTGCGGCGTCGCGAGTCGCAAGACGGGCGATGGTCGTCGGGGCACTCGCATGCTTGGTCCACTCTGGGCTGGAACGCCCAACGGCTCGCCGTCCTCGATCGCGACATCGACGCGATCATCCGGACTCACGGTAAGGACCGGAAGGTTGCCGCCTGGCTGCAGGACACGGCCGAGGCGTTCGAGCGCACTCGTGGCGCGCGCTCACGAGATCCGACCGACCGACGTCGGCCGTCGCCCCGAACCCCGCCGGAGGGACCGTCAGATCTTCGGATCGGTCAGTAGCGATGCCCCAGCGGCGCCTGTCCGGCGCGACGCGCCTTCTCGGACGAGAGATGCGCGACCGAGAGAAGCTCCTCGCGGCCACCTGCTTCCTTGTCGAGAGTGAGCACCAGCCCGACACCGCTGGCGTAGTACTTGTGCTCCAGCACGTCGGGTTCGAGTGGAGTGGTGTCGGCGGTCTTCACCAGGTCGTCGTACTCGCCGGCCGGAACACTGGCCCGCTCGCCGAGCGCGAGGACCTCGCCGTTGTCCTCGGCCTCGCCCTCGTAGTACTCCTGCCGGTAGGTCATGCCGACCTCGGGTGAGGCGGGCATGATGACTCCGGCCTGGGCGCCGTCGACGCCGGCCTCGAACGATCCCTCGCGGGTGGCGATCTTGCCGCCCTCGAACTCGGCCGTGTCCTCGCCGAGGTACCAGACGGTGCCGTCCTCGTCCTGGGCGTACCAGTCGAGGGTGTCCTCGATGACCTCGCCGTGCAGAGTGACTGTGTCCCGGACCACGCGGGCAGTGACGCCGTTGGCGATCTCGCGGGTCACGGTCGTGGCGGTGACGACCACCCGGACGACCTCGCCGTCCTCGGTGGTCTCGCGATAGGTCCAGCGGGTACCCGGCTCCAGAGGGAACCACGGGTTGGTCACGTCGGCGGTGAACTCGGCGGGGTCCATCTCCGTCGGCTCGTCGGACTGCGGGAACTCCGACCCGGCTCCCTGGCTTGTCGCGGCGGTGCCGGGCTCGTCAGTGGACCTCGCCGGATCCTCGTCGCCGCAGCCGGTGAGCGCCACCAGGCAGCAGAGCAGGGCGACCGCGCAGCGGGACACCGGATGACCTCCGGTCAGTCGTCGTCGGAGCCGGACCGGTCGTCCGTTCCGTCGCTCTCGGTGCCGACGACGTGGTAGTGCTCGTCGAGCTGGACGTCGACCTGAGTGCCGTCCTCGAGGGTCACTTCGACCTCGTACTTGCTCTCCTCGTCGTCGATCTCGGTGGCGGTGACCGTGCCGCCACCGGTCTCCTCCAGCGCCGCCTTCTCGGCCTGCTCGAGCTCGGAGGCGGGGATCGGGTGGTCCTGGCCGTCGTCGTCGCCCGACAGGGCACCTGCCGCGCCGACCGTTCCTGCCGTCACCACGGCCGCGCCGGCGATGACGATCGCGATGCGCTTACGGTTCAGCTTCGGGTTCATGGCACGCACGCTACGTCGGTCGGATGAGGCGCCGATGAGTCTCTCATCCGACACTCATCTTCGTCCCTAGCATGAACGCGTGCGGGTGTTGCTGGTCGAGGACGAGGAGAAGCTCGCCGCGTTGGTGGCTCAGGGGCTCACCGAGCGTGGCGACGTGGTCGGCGTGGTCGGCACCGGGACCCAGGCACTCAGCTCGGCACGCGGCGGCGAGTACGACGTCATCCTGCTCGACGTGATGTTGCCGGACCTCGACGGATTCTCCGTGTGTCAACGGCTGCGTGCCGAGCGGGTTTGGACCCCGGTCCTGATGCTGACCGCCCGTACGGCGGTCGCGGATCGCATCGCCGGCCTGGACAGCGGTGCCGACGACTACCTGGCCAAGCCGTTCGCCTTCCAGGAGCTGCTCGCCCGCATGCGCGCCCTCGCCCGACGTGGCCCCGTGCCGCGGCCGACCGAGCTCGAAGTCGGCGACCTGCGCCTGGACCCCTCGGCGCGGCGGGTCTGGCGCGGGTCGACCGAGCTGTCGCTCTCGACCAGGGAGTTCACCCTCCTGGAGTCCCTGATGCGCCGACCCGACCAGGTCCTCACCCGCGAGCAACTGCTCGGCCTGGCCTGGGGTGACAACAGTGGCGTCGCTTCCAACGTCGTCGACGTCTACGTGCGCTACCTGCGGGCGAAGATCGACCGACCCTTCAGTGTGGACACCCCGCAGACGGTGCGTGGGGTGGGCTACCGACTCACCGCGGACTCCTCATGAGCCGCTGGCACCCGACCCGGTGGCCGCTACGAACCCGTGTCGCGCTCGCCTACGTGGCCGCGACGGGTGTCGCGCTGACTGTGCTCGGCGTCTTCGTCCAGGTGCGGGTTGGCGACGCACTGGAGGATCGGCTGCGGGACACGGTCAGCGCCGAGGCGAACCGGCTCGCGGCCATGTCGGCCCCGGACCGCTCGGCGGAGGTCGAGACCCTGGGCGGTGAGGTACATGCCCAGGTGCTCACGACACAGGGCGAGGTCCAGTCCTCGTCGGGCCTCGTCGCGGACCCGATGCTGCGGCCCGCGGAGGTCCGCGATGCCGAGAGGACGGGGTCGAGCTGGCGCGAGGTCACGGTGACCATCTTCGATGACGACGCCGCGTCGGAGGGACAGCTGGAGCGGGAGCGCGAGACGTTGGTGCTGCTGGTCCGGCCCACCGACGAGGGCGTGCTGCTGGTCGGAGCTTCCCGGGAGGACGTGGACGAGGCCCTCGCCGCACTGCGCAATCAGCTGCTGGTCGCCGGACCGCTTGCGCTGGCTGTGGCAGGTGGCCTCGGCTACGTGGTCGCGGGAGCGGGGCTGCGCCCGATCGAGCGGATGCGGGCTCGCGCGGCCACGATCTCCTCGCGCAGCGCTGGGGAGCGTCTCCCGGTCCCCGCCGCGGAGGACGAGCTGCGGCGGCTCGCGCTCACCCTCAACGCCATGATCGAACGACTCGACGACGGTCTGCAACGCGAACGCAGGTTCGTCGCCGAGGCGAGCCACGACCTTCGCACGCCGCTCGCCCTGATGCTCACCGAGGTGGAGCTGGCGTTGGCTCAGCAGCGGACGCCCCAGGAGCTGACCCGGGCCCTGCACTCCATCCATGACGAGGTACGCCGCCTGGTCGCCCTGTCCGAAGCCCTCCTGGAACGTGCCAGCGTCGAGGAGGTCGGATTGCCGATCGAGGCCGGACGCGTCGACCTCGTCGCCCTGGCCACCCGCGTAGCCATCCGGTTCCAGGCGGCTGCCGAAGGCCGCGCCATCCACGTGACCGCGCCCCGAGCAGTGGAGATCCAGGGTGACGCCACCCGTCTTGACCGAGCGCTGTCGAACCTCGTCGACAACGCGCTGCGCCACGGCACGGGCGCCATCGAGATCGAGATCCGCGCCTCCCGTAACGGCGCGGAACTGACCGTCGCCGACGAGGGCCCCGGATTCGCGAGCGACGATGCGTCAGACCCCGCGCGCGACGGTGTCGGGCTGGCCATCGTGCGCGAGATCGCGCGAGCACACGGCGGCACCGTCCGGGCACAGCATGCTGACGGGCGGACCACGGTGCGACTGGAGCTCGCATCGCCGACCATGTGACCGCCCGCGTCGCACGAGTTGCGTCGAGGTGATGCGCGCAGTCGCACCGATGCCCACGCCAAGCAGGTCTGCGCGCAGTCGGCGCCCGCTCGGTCAGGCACGCGGCCAACGCCGCGGGCGCCGCCGGCACCAGCGTTCCACTGACGCCCGGCGCCGGCCTCCATGGCGCGGGTGGAGGGGGCCGATGAAGCTCCGGTTCGCCACGGCGAGCGCCCAGTCGACGCCCTCCGGCGCGAGCACCTCGAGCCTCGAGAGTCGGTTCGCCGCCTCCCCCAGCTTCATCATCAGCGAGTCGCCGGCCTCCTGGAGCAGTGCATCGGCGAGGTAGGCGTCCCTGCCGCGTTCGACGATCTCGCCGACGCGGTCGAGCCAGCCCTGGATGTGCAAAAGCTCCTTCGCGGCCTTGCGCTCCATCAAAGCAGCACCGCCTCACGGCGGATGTCGTCATCGAGCTTCGGCTTCAACCCGCCGTAGTCGATCAGGTCGACCTCACGGCTGAGGACCTGCTCGATCAGCTCCTTGAAACGAAGGAACTCGAACGACGATGTACCTGGCGGCGACTCCACGATCAGGTCGATGTCGGAGTCCGGTCTCGCCGTGCCGCGCGCGACGGAACCAAACACGGCTAGCCGTGTGAATCCGTGATCCGCGGCTAGCGCCTTGAGGACTGGGCCTGCCGCCTCGAGGAGGACCTGAGGGTGCACGCCGGCCAGCTGATTCCCGGACTTGAGCTGCTGACTGACCGCCGGCTGGCTGACGCCGAGGGTCTCGGCGATCTGACGCTGTGACATGCCAGTAGCGACCATGGCGCGAAGGGAGAGGGAGCGTCGCAGTCGAGCGACCTCCTCCTTCCGACGAGCATGGCGATACTCGGCCACCAATGTCATAAGGGCATCTTATCAAGGCGAGCAGCGCGCCTGGTCAGCAGCGAGGGGAACCCGAGTGGACGGCTCGCGAACGACGGCGCCCCACCGCGCCGAGCGCCGTGCCGACGTCAACTCTCAGGAGCGGAAGCACATCGCTTCGCAATGCCCGGATCCGCTGCGATGGCATCTATCAGCCCAGGCCAGCAGGCGATCAATCACGCACCGAGATCGCAGTAGCACTCGCGGCCTGACACGCCACCTTCAGCGTCGGCCACGGCGTCCTCGCGCACCCCGGGACCTTCGCGCGCTGCCAGGGGAAAGGCTAGTAGCGCAAAGTCGCTCGCATCCAAAGCGGCTTCCGAAGTCGTACCCGAGCGCGAGCGGTCACCGAGGACGTCCCACCCAAACTCGGTGCGCGGGGGCGACCTGGCGGCCTTGCCGCAGGAACCCACGCAGGATGCCGACCCGCGTACGGCCTTCTATGACTTGAAGCCCCGTCTCCCCCGGGTACAGCAAGCTGCGGTCGATGAGGACGGGCCATCGCATCCAAGTGCCATGCGACTCCCAGTACTGCGGGACGCCGAGGTGTCGGCGCACCTCGCACCAGTGGTCGGCCTGTTCGGCATTCTCGTCGATGAGATCACCTTCGGACGGTCCCGTCGGCATAGTCAGGAACGCCTCGGCCGCTACAAGCTCGGCGTCCCACGTGACCCTCGCAAGGTCCAGGTGTCCGTAGTCGGATTGGAATCTGCCCCAGCCGGCGTGGTCGTAGAGCCACTGCTCCACGACGTCGTCAGGCCATTGAAGGCCCGCTACCCGTTCGTCGGTCAGGAATCCCTGAAGTCCGGAGCCGCCGAACTCTCGGCAGGTCTGCGACAGGTCTTCGAGGTCCTGCAGGTAGACGGCCATCAGGTGTGCTCCCACATGGCCGGCGCCGGAGAGTGCCCACCTTGGTGACATAAGGCGACATCCGGGCCATCTGCAAACCCGTCAGCCATCTCCACACAGCAACGCGGCGGCTCCACGTACTCGCCGCTCGGCGTCCACTGCGAGCAACGCATCCGTATCTGAGTCCGGCGGCGGAACTTCTTCGACTTCGGCAACCGGTCCATCTGCTCCGGCGAGGCAAAGATCCACCGTTCCCGGCCCTGCTCGACCGCGTCCCGCACGAGACCGCGCTCCTTCGGAGTGACCCGCCGGATGACAGCCTTCTCGCCCGACGGCTCATTCGTTAGCGCAACGACTCGGTGCGGGTTCGCCGGCCACAGGATGTGCGGAGCCGCTATCAGGCTCGGGCCCTTGTTCTTCCGGAACGGCACCAGGACCGGTGCGTCGCACGTCCAGAACCTGCCCTCAGGGTCGTCCCACACCTCAATGAACCTGGTCGTCATCACGTCGGCGGCCTCCCACATGCTCGTGAACAGCAACTCGGTGTGGATGCCGGCGACGCGGAACGGGTCCAGTGGGTCCTTAATCGGCTTGAACTGCTCAGGGTTCTGCGCAACCAGCCACGCGTCGTGCTGCAGGCGTAAGCGTCGCTGCTGCGCCGTCCGCATCCGCTGAACCGCGATCGTCACCCCGAGTCCGATGAGGTCATCGAAATCCAGTTCCTCAGGGTCCTCAAGCCGCTCGAACAGCGACTGAACTCGGCCCAGTTCTGCATCGACGACACCGAACATGGCCTCGACCCGGTTGTGCGCCTCCCCGTCCGCGCCGATGACCCGGTAGAAGTTCTCTTCCACACAGACATCGTTTACCGAGAGGGCCCGCACCTCTCCAGTAACGGTGTCCAAGTTCCAGATGCGCCGGCTCTGCTTACCGAATCCCCAGCGCTTCAGATACGTCCGCGGAACGTAGTGGTGCCGGCGGCTCTCCCGGTCGGGTTGCCCCTGCGTCGCGAGCAGACGGTCCATGTACTCGCGCGACTTGCCCTCGAGGGACTTCCCGCCACCGGTCATCGGGATCCGACCCCACGGGTTGCGGTGCTGCGCAACGATCTCCCAACCCGTCGAGTCGAATCCGTCCAGCTGACCCTCGAACGACCGCAGGAGCGCGTCTGGATCAGGGGTATCGGGCACACCGGCACTGTAGGTCAGCCCGCGGACAGGGCCGCGCATACGCGTCACAGACCGAGGTCGCGGCTGGTGGTGTGGGCGAGCGCGTCGGCAGGTCGGATGTAGTGGTTGTACAACGTGGTCAGATCACGGTGTCGCGTCTGCGCGGCGATCCGGTCAAGCGGGGCGCCGTTGACGGCGGCGGTGGTGGCGTGCCCGGCGCGTAGCGAGTGGCCGCTGACCCCCAGGTCACCGAGCCCGGCCGCGGTGGCGCGGTTGCGGACGAGGTGGCTCACAGTCCGCGGACCGATGCCCTCGCTCGTGATCGCGCGAGTCGCCGGTACACGGGTGAACAGGCCCCCGGGCCCGGCGGGGCGGAGGGCGAGCCAGGCGCGGAGCGCGCGGATCGGATCGGTCGCTGCGTGCAGTCCGGCGGCGACGCCGACCATCTGCCCCTGTCCCTCCTGATCGGTCTTGGAGCGACGGATCGTGATGAGCAGGCCGTGGGAGTCCACGCTGACATCGGCGAGATGGAGCGCGGCGATCTCGCTCGGGCGCAGCGCGGCGGCATAGCCGAGAAGATGGACAGCGCGGTCGCGAACACCGATGCGAGACGTGGGGTCGATGCTCGCCACGATCTGGCCCAGCTCGGCGACGGTGAGCGGGTGTGCCTGACGGCGTGGCGCGGTGCCCAGGACGCGACGCAGCCGCGGCGCACCCGTCGAACGACGGCCGCGGCAGTCGGATCGGCGTACCCCTCCCGATGGTCGCGTTGGGCGATCGCGGCACAGTCCCCGTCGAGGGTGCCGTTGCACGACCCTGACTCGGCGCGCTCGGTAAGGAAGGCGGCCAACGCGTCCGGATCAGCCGGCAGCGGCACCAGTCCAGGCCGGCGGCACCACGCTTCCCAGCCCCGCCACGCGGAGGCGTAGGTGGTGCGGGTGGACTGAGCGACCTCGGCCTCGATGGCGGAAGCGATCCGCTGGAGGTCGGCGGGCCTCAGGCCGACGGAGGGGGCAGATCCGGGAGCGGCGGCGTGAGCCGGTGTCTGGGAATAGGCGGGAAGGATGGTCATGGACCCCGCCCTACGCCACGAAACCGTCCGCGGCTTCAGCGGCGAGGGCCAGCCTCCGGGAAGGAGGGTTCTTGGAGGGTGGATCAAATCAAAATGCTTTCAGGCGTGGGATCCGACCGGATCCCACGCCTGAACTTTGTAGCGGGGGCAGGATTTGAACCTGCGACCTCTGGGTTATGAGCCCAGCGAGCTACCGAGCTGCTCCACCCCGCGTCGGTGACCCCAACCTTACAGACCGGTGTCGGGGTGGCCAAATCGGGTCCCCGGACCACCGCCGCCGGCGGTCAGTCCGACGGCGAGGCCGAGGGCGACTCCGAGGGTGACGGCGACTCGGACGCGTTCCCGGCGGAGCCGCCCGAGGAGCCGGTGGAGCCGCGCTTCTGAGCCAGCTTCATCGCCGCCTCGACCTTGCTCTGGGCGATATCGATCTGGCGCTGGTACTCCGCGAGATCCTGGTTGGCCAAGGCCGCGTCGGCGGCGTCGAAGGCGGCCTGCGCCTGGTCGAGCAGCGAGCGGATCTGGGCGGCGGCCCCACCGGTCACCGGCGGGCTCTCGCCGCCGCCGTCGTTGCCCTGCTGACCCGAGTTGTCGGGCGGCGTCGTGCCGCCACCCGGCGTGACGCCGAGCAGGTTCTCCAGGGCGTCGCGCAGCGTCGAGCCGAAGCCGATGTCGTTGCCGTACTTCACCAGCACGTAGCGCAGGATCGGGAAGCTCGACTCCGACAACGCCTGCGTCGCGTAGACCGGCTGGACGTACATCAGCCCGTCGTTGATCGGCAGCGTGAGCAGGTTGCCGTAGACCGGTCGCGCGCCGCTGCGGTTGAACTGCGCGAGCTCGTTGGCCACCCCGGGGTCGGTGGCGAACTGGTTCGCGACCTGGCCGGGGCCGGGCGTCTGCTCGTTGGGCAGCTCGAGCACTTGCATCTGGCCGTAGCCCGACTCGTCCGTCGCGTCCGCGTTGACCGACACGAACGAGGCGAGGTTGTTCTTGTTGTAAGGCACGTAGACCGACGTCAGGGAGAACACCTGGTCGTTGCCGCCGTTGCTGTCGACGAAGAGCCGGTACGGCGGCTGGAACTTGCCCTTGGAGTACGGGTCCTCGGGCACCTCCCACCGGTTGTTGCCCTGGTAGAAGTCGATCGGGTCGGTGACGTGGTAGCGCGCGAACTGGTAGCGCTGCACCTGGAACAGGTCCTCCGGGTAGCGCAGGTGCTTCATCAGGTCCTCGGAGATCTGCGAACGGTCCTCGACGGTGCCGGGGAACGCGCTGCGCCAGGCCTGGAGGATCGGGTCGTCCTCCTCCCACGCGTAGAGCGTGACGTCGCCGGTGTAGGCGTCGACGGTCGCCTTGACCGCGTTGCGCATGTAGTTGATCTCGTCGGTCGGCAGCGTGCGCAGCCCGGTCTGCTCCTGGAGGGAGTCGTCGGTCATCGTCTTGAACGACTCCTTCTCCGAGAGCGGGTAGCGGTCGGTGGTGGTGTAGCCGTCGACGATCCACAGGATCCGGCCGTCGACCACCGCCGGGTAGGGGTCGCTGTCGACGGTCAGCCAGGGTGCGACCTTCTCGACCCGGTCGCGCGGGTTGCGGTTGAACAGCACCTTGCTGTTCTCGTTGACGCGCCCGGAGAGCAGGAAGTTCGGCTCGCCGAACTTCGTGGCGAACATCAGTTGGTTGAACAGCCCGCCGACGCTCGCGTCGCCCTTGCCGTCGTACGTCGTGGTCGTGCCCTCGTCGGAGCCGCCCGTGGGGAGGTTGAGCTCGACGTCCTTGCTGTCCGGCTCGGGCTTGCCGACGACGGAGTACTCCGGGCTCTGCTCGCCGTAGTAGATCCGGTCCTCGTAGCCGCCCGTCGCCCGGCTCAGCGCGTCCTGCCCGGCGTTGGTGCCCTGCGCCCACACGATGCCGGCCTGGTCGCCGGTGTTGTCCGCGTTGTCGAGCTGGGTGCGGTTGTCCTCGCCGCGCTGGTTGGCGAACGCCGCGATGATGCCGTTGCCGTGGGTGTAGACGGTGTGCAGGTTGGTCCAGTTGCGGTCGCCGGCGTTCATGCCGTTCTGGTCGAGCTCGCGCACGCCGAGCACCAGCGCGCGGTCGGTCCCGTCGATGTCGTAGCGGTCGACGTCGAGGACCTGCGCCACCGAGTAGTAGGCGCGCACCTGCTGGTTCTGCTCGAAGGCGTCCCGCACGAGCTGCGGGTCGATCAGCGGCACCGAGGAGGTCTCGTTCTCGACCGTGTCGGCCGACCCGGACCCGAGCGCGGTCGCCGGGTCGTACTTCTCGACCTCGACGTTCGCGACGTCGTAGGCCTGGCGGGTCGCCTGGATGTTCTTCTCGATGTACGGCGCCTCCTTGTCGGCCTCGGAGGGCTTGACCTGGAACTGCTGCACGATGCCGGGCCAGATCAGGCCGAGCAGGATCGCCGAGACGGCCAGCAGCGCCAGGCCGACCGACGGCAGCAGCCAGGTGCGGCGCCACACGTTGACGAAGAACAGCACCGCGCAGATCACCGAGATGCCGAGCAGGATGTTCTTGGCCGGCAGCACCGCGTGGTCGTCGGTGTAGGTCATGCCGGTGATCACCCCGCCGCCCTGGCTGACCAGGTCGAACCGGTCCAGCCAGTAGTCGGCGGCCTTCGCGAGCACGAAGAAGCCCAGCAGCACCGAGAGCTGCGCCTGGGCCGCACCGGAGAGCCGGTCGCGGGGCGTCTGCAGGCGGATCCCGCCGTACAGGTAGTGCACGACGGCGGCGGCGATCAGGGCGACGACGAGCACCGCCATCGCATAGTCGACGAGGTAGTGCAGCCACGGCAGGTCGAAGACGTAGAACCCGATGTCCTTGTGGAAGTAGGCGTCCTCGCTGCCGAACGACGAGCCGTTGCGCCACAGCAGGTAGTCGCGCCACTCCCCGATCGCCGAGCTGCCGGCGAACGCGCCGAGCACCAGCGCGACGCCGACCAGCAGCCAGGTGCGGATCGGGTTGACGGCCTCGCGGTAGCGGTCCAGGCCGTTCTGCTCCGGGGAGTTCGGCCGGAAGAACGGCCGGAACCGGTAGGCGAGGTAGATGTTGGCCCCGACCACCAGCGCCATCCCGGCGCCGAAGACGAAGAACAGCACGGTCTTGGTCCAGAACAGCGTGGTGAACACCTCGCCGTAGCCGCCCGAGACGTACCACAGCCGGTCGGTGTAGATGCCCGCGAAGGTGCTCAGGCTGAGGAACGCGACCACGAGCACGACCGCGGTGATGATCAGCGCCCGCGACCGCCGCGACCCCGACCGCACCGGCGGACCGGCCGCAGCCCGGGGGTCCTCGTCGAACAGCTCGCTCATCTCAGCTCTCTCCTTCGTGACCGGGCGTCCGCCCGGGCTCCTCCAACGTCGCCCCGAGCAGCTGCAACAACCCCGGCACCAGGTCGGCCCCGCCGACCACCGACTGGTCGTCGTCGTGCGCGCGCAGACGCAAGGCACAGTACGTCGATCCCGCGCGCGTGACACCCGCGACGATGCGCACGTCCTGCCGGTCGGGGTGCTCGCGGGCGAACTCCTCGGCGGAGGCGGGGTCGTCCGGGATCAGTGCGTCCGCGGCCGGGGGCAGCACCAGCCGCTCGACGACCGCGGCGCACCCGGCGACCTCCGGCGGCCACAGGATCGACTCCAGCGCGATCTCCAGGGGCAGGTCGTTGGGGAGCTCGTCCTGCTCGATCGGTGTCAGCGAGCCCTGCGCCGACGCCTCGTCCAGCCCCATCGCCGCGGCGAGCGCCGGCTCGCGCTCCACGAGGGCGGCGGTGTCGACCAGCGCGTACAGCCGTCCCGGCTGGTCCCACCCCTCGGTGGCGATGTGGCCCTCGATCTCGAGGACCGCCGCGGCCAGGGCCGGGTCGACCTCGAGGTCGGCGCTCAGCTCGGGGCTGAGCTCGGGGCTGGGCTCGGGGCTGAGCTCGGGGCTGGGCTCGCGGCTGGGCTCGGCGTCGCCGTCGAACTCGGTCACTTCTGGCTCTCCTCGCAGCTGGGCAGGTCGGCGTCGTGGTCCTTGACCCAGGCGGCGATCGCGACCCGGGCGTCGTGCATGGTGGCGGCCCGGACCAGCCGCATGTCGCCGTTGGGGGCGCCGAGCGCCTCCGCGCAGTTGTCCGGCGGCACCATGAACAGCTCCGCGCCGGCGTCGCGCGCACCGACGATCTTCTGCTGGATCCCGCCGATCGGGCCGACGTTGCCCGCGGCGTCCATCGTGCCGGTGCCCGCGATCGTGGCGCCGCCGGTGAGCGAGCCCGGGGTCAGCGTGTCGTAGATGCCGAGGGAGAACATCAGCCCCGCGCTCGGCCCGCCGATGGCCGGGTCGATCGCGATGTGGACCTTGACCGGCAGGTCGGACTTGGCCTGGGTGCCGACCTGGATGCCGATCTGCGGCCGGCCGTCGGTGACCTGCGGGGTCAGCGTGACGGTGCGGCGCTGGCCGTCGCGCCGGATCAGCAGCTCGACGGGCTGAGCACCGGTGCGGCCGCTCACGGTGTCGACGACCTCGTCGGCCGTCGCCACCGCGGTGTCGTCGACACGCAGCAGCACGTCGCCGGTCTTCAAGACACCGTCGGCGGGGGTGCCCTTCGCGACCCCGGCGACGACCGCCTCGGTGACGTCGTAGCCCAGCTCCTCGAGAGCGACCGCGGTGGCGGCGTCCTGGGAGCTGGTCATCTCCTGCGCGCCCTGCTTGCGGTTGTCCTCCACGGTCTCGCCCTGGCGGTAGACCGCGTCGTAGGGATAGACGGCGTCCTCGTCGCTCACCCAGTCGCGCATCAGCTCGAAGAGGTTGTTGTTGCCCTTGGGCTCCGGCTGCGAGACGTAGACCGTGGTCATCCGCAGCTGCCCGTCGTCGGGGTAGGTCCGGTGCCCCTCCACCTCGATGATCGGCTTGCCCTCCTCGTTGGCGCCGAGGACGTCGACGGTCAGGCCCGGCTCGTAGGTGACGAACGGCAGCGGCTTGAGCGCGGCGGTCACCCACAGTCCGATCAGCAGCGGCACGGCGAGGAGGCCGGCCACGGTGCGCTGCGTCATGGCGCCAAGACTGTCAGATCGCTCCTAGGAGACGCGGCGCGAGGGGCGTACGGCGATGCCGGTGGACCGGTCGCGTGCCGGCCGGTCGGCCGCGTAGCCCGGCGCGGGCGAGCGACGCCGGCGCGGGCCGGGCTCCAGCGCCTCGGCGAGCCGGCGTACGGCGACCTCGCGGTCCACCTCGCCGCGTCCCTCCCGACCCAGCCAGGCCACCCAGAGCATCGCCACGACCGTGACGACGACCGACGGCACCAGCCAGAGCAGGATCTCCACGAGACGACCCTACGAACGGCCCGAGGTCTCCCAGGGGAGGCGCGCCTACGGCGTCCCCACCCATTCCTCGGTGCCGTCGCCGAACCGCTGGTGCTTCCAGATCGGCACCTCCGCCTTGAGGGTGTCGATCAGCGCCCGCGAGGCGGTGAACGCCTCGCCGCGGTGGGCGGCGGTGGTCGCGACGACCACCGCGATGTCGCCGATCCCCAGGGTGCCGACGCGGTGGACCGCCGCGACCCCCTGCACGTCGTACTCCCCCGCGATCCGCTCGCACACCTCGCGCAGCCGGTCCAGCGCGGTGGGGTGGGCGGAGTAGTCGAGCCCGGTCACGCCCTTGCCGCCGTCGTGGTCGCGGACGCGGCCGACGAACAGCGTCAGCCCGCCGGAGGCGTCGTCGTCGAGGGCGGCGACGACCTCGGCGACGTCGAGCGGGGTCTCCCGCAGGTCCACGAGGCGTACGACGGTGCTCACCTCGCGACCATAGAGCACGCCGGTCCTGCGGTGACCGGCACCCGCGTACCGTTGGACCCATGAACGACAAGCCGGGCCAGACGCCCGACGACGGCAACGACCCGGGCGAGAACCCCTTCAAGGGCACGCCGTTCGAGCAGATCTTCGGCGCGCTGGGAGGCGCGGCCGGCGGCGGTGCGGCCGGCCTGCCGGACCTCGGCCAGCTGTTCAGCCAGATCCAGTTCCTGATGCAGCCGCACGAGGGCCCGGTCAACTGGGACTTCGCGCTCGACATCGCCCGCAAGGCGGTCGCCCAGGCGCCCGACCCGACGCCCAGCCAGCGGGAGCGCGACGCGATCGCCGACGCGGTCCGGCTCGCCGACCACTGGCTCGACGACACGACCGTGTTCCCCTCCGGTGTGACCTCGACCGCCGCCTGGAGCCGCGCCGAGTGGCTCGTGGGCACCACCGAGGTGTGGAAGGTGCTCGTCGAGCCCATCGCCGAGTCCTCCGTGCAGGCGCTCGGCGGGGCCCTCCCCGAGGAGGCCCGCGCCGTCTCCGGGCCGTTGCTGGGCATCCTCGGCCAGGCCGTCGGCGGCATGCTGGCCGCCCAGGTCGGCTCGGGCCTCGGCGCGCTCGCCGCCGAGGTGCTGTCGGTCTCCGACATCGGCCTGCCGCTCGCCGCGCCGGGCAAGGCGGCGCTCGTGCCCGCCAACATCTCCGAGTTCGCCGCCGGCCTCGACGTGACCGAGGACGACGTACGCCTCTACCTCGCGCTGCGCGAGGCCGCCCACCAGCGGCTGTTCGCCCACGTGCCGTGGCTGCGCGACCACCTGATCGGCGCGGTCGCCGACTACGCCCGCGGCATCGAGATCAACGCCCAGGGCATGCAGGCCCGCATCGAGGAGCAGATGCGCGGCCTCGACCCGACCAACCCCGAGTCGATGCAGCAGCTGCTCGAGGGCGGCATGTTCGACCTGCCCCGCTCGCCGGCGCAGGAGGCCGCGCTCCAGCGGCTCGAGGTCACCCTCGCGCTCGTCGAGGGCTGGGTCGACGAGGTCGTCGGCCAGGCCACCGCCGAGCGGATGCCCGCGGCCGGCAAGCTGCAGGAGGCCTTCCGCCGGCGCCGGGCCGCGGGCGGTCCCGCCGAGGAGACGTTCGCGAGCCTCGTGGGGCTCGAGCTGCGCCCGCGCCGGCTGCGCGACGCCTCGACGCTGTGGGGATCGCTGCGCACCCGCCAGGGCGTGGAGGCGCGCGACGGGGTCTGGATGCACCCCGACCTCCTGCCGACGGCCGCGGACCTCGACGACCCGCTCGGCTTCCGTGAGGACGCCACCGCTCTCCCCGAGCTCAGCGACGAGGACTTCGACGCCGAGCTGAAGAAGCTCCTCGACTCCCCCGACGGCGAGTGACGATCGCGCCGGACCTGCACGCCGACGCGCTCGCGGTCCTGGAGGGCTGGAGCGCGCCGGACGGCGCCCAGGAGGCGCTGCGGGAGCGGTACGTCGCGCACCTGCGCGCCCACCCGGACGGCATGACCCGCGCCTGCACGCCGGACCACCTCACCGCGAGCACGCTGGTGGTCGACGCCGGGCGCCGCGAGGTGCTGCTGACGCTGCATGCCAAGGCGCGGGCGTGGTTCCAGCTCGGCGGCCACTGCGAGCCCGGCGACCCGACGCTCGCCGCGGCGGCCCTGCGCGAGGCCACCGAGGAGTCGGGGCTCGCCGGCCTGCTCCTGGACCCGGTGCCCGTCCAGCTCAGCGAGCACGCCGTCCCGTTCTGCGGGCCGACCGGGGACGTCCACCACCTCGACGTGCGGTTCGTCGCGCTTGCCCCGCCCGGCGTCGCGCACGCGGTGAGCGAGGAGTCGATCGACGTGCGCTGGTGGCCGGCCGACGCGCTCCCGGACCCGCAACCCGACCTCGTCGAGCTCGTCGAGCTGGCCCTGGCCCGGGTGGGCGATCAGTCCAGCTCTTCGCCCGGCGGGATGTCCAGCCGGGCCGCGGTGGACCAGCCGACCAGGTAGCCCTTGGCGCGCTCGGCGCGCGGGTAGCGGTCCACCCACGCCCAGAACCGCTCGTCGTGCCCGGGCTCGAGCAGGTGCGCGAGCTCGTGGACGAGCACGTAGTCGAGGACCCACGACGGCATCCCCTGCAGCCGGGCGGACAGCCGGATCGTGCGGTCACCGGGGGTGCACGAGCCCCAGCGCGACTGCTGGTTGTCGACCCAGCGCACCGACTCCGGTGTCGCGAGGCCGCCGAGGTAGCGGTCGCTGAGGTCCTGCGCCCGGCGCAGCAGCGCGGCGTCGCTGGGCCGACGGCGACGCTCGGACCGATCCAGCCGGGCCAGCATCTTCTCCACCCACTCCGCCTCCTCGCGGCGCGACAGGGAGGCCGGGATCATCACCACCACGCGGTCGCCGTCGCGATAGGCGGACACGGTACGCCGGCGCCGCTTGGAGCGGCGTACCTCCACCTCGGGGCGATCCATGGCCGAACGCTACTTCCTCGCCCACTCCAGGAGCCGCTCTCGCGGCCAGGTGTTGACGATCCGATCGGGGTCGATCCCGGCGGCCTCGGCGCGCTCGCAGCCGTAGACGAGGAAGTCCAGCTGACCGGGGGCGTGCGCGTCGCTGTCGATCGAGAACCGGCACCCGACGTCACGGGCGAGCTCGAGGAGCGCGGTCGGCGGGTCGCGGCGCTCCGGGCGGGAGTTGATCTCGACCGCGACGTCGTGCTCGGCGCACGCCTCGAAGACGGCCCGCGCGTCGAACCGCGAGCCCGGGCGGGTGCCGCGGTTGCCGGTGACCAACCGGCCGGTGCAGTGGCCGAGCACGTTGGTGCGCGGGTTGCGGATCGCCCCGATCATCCGCCGGGTCATGTCGGCGGGGTCCATCTTCAGCTTCGAGTGCACGCTCGCGACCCGCACGTCGAGCCGGGCGAGCAGGTCGTCGTCCTGGTCCAGGGAGCCGTCGTCGAGGATGTCGACCTCGATGCCCGTCAGCAGCGTGAACCCGCCCCCGCCTGCGGCCGAGAGGTGCCGGTTGACCGCCTCGACGACGCCGAGCTGGCGGGTCAGCCGCTCGGCGCTCAGGCCATGGGCGACGGTCAGTCGCGGCGAGTGGTCGGTGAGCACGAGGTAGTCGTGGCCGAGCTCGATCGCGGTGAACGCCATCTCCTCGATCGGCGAGCCGCCGTCGGACCAGTCGGAGTGGGAGTGCAGGTCGCCGCGCAGGGCGGCGCGGAGCCCCTGGCCGCCGCTCGCCAGGTCACCGCCGTGCTCGCGCACGAGCTCGGCCAGCCGGGCCGGCAGCACCCCGCGCACGGCGTCGGCGATCACCCGGGCCGTGCTCGCACCGACACCCGGCAGCGACGTCAGGCTGCCGTCCTCGACCGCCGCGGCGACCTGCTCGGCCGACAGCGGCAGGATCGCGGCAGCGGCACCGCGGAACGCCTTGACCTTGTAGGTGTCCTCCCGGCCGCGCTCGAGCAGGAACGCGATCCGGCGCAGGGCGGCGACCGGCCCGGCGCCGTACTCGTCGCCCGCTGTCTGGTCCGGCACGCCGCTGACCTCTCTCTCGCGTCGGTGCTCTCGCTGGTTGGCCCAGTTTTCTTTCGTCCACACCCGGTGGACAGCCATTCTCCCTGGTCAGCGCCGAGTACGACGGGGGCGCCGGTGTCCCCGAGCCGTGTTGTCCACAGCCTGTTCCAGGATCGATCCGGCCTCCTCCACCGGCACGGCCGCTCCTCCACAGCTTTGTCCACAGGCTTGTCCACAGGGTGGGGTGGCGCCGCGTTGACCCTCGTCCGGTGCGCCTCCTAGCGTGGGACGCAGATGAGGCCCTCGGCCGCGGACGGACACTCGCAAGGGGAAGGCAAGTGTCCAGATGCGGCCGGGGGCCTCCTCACGTCCCTGCTCACGTCAACGGCCGGTGAAGACCGCCGCCCGCTTCTCCTGCG
>NZ_DASWVI010000251.1:0-13649 GCF_036401255.1 Nocardioides sp.
AGCAGCACGTGCTCACGGGTCTGCGGCATCGGGCCGTCGGTGGCGGCGACCACGAGGATCGCGCCGTCCATCTGGGCCGCACCGGTGATCATGTTCTTGATGTAGTCCGCGTGACCCGGGCAGTCGACGTGCGCGTAGTGACGCGCCTCGGTCTGGTACTCGACGTGCGCGATCGAGATCGTGATGCCGCGCTGACGCTCCTCCGGAGCCTTGTCGATCTCGTCGAACGGCGTGAACGGGTTCAGGTCCGGGTACTTGTCGTGCAGGACCTTGGTGATCGCCGCGGTGAGCGTCGTCTTGCCGTGGTCGATGTGACCGATGGTGCCGATGTTGACGTGCGGCTTGGTCCGCTCGAACTTCGCCTTAGCCACTGTGGGCTCCTCCTGGTTGGGTTGTTACTTGACTCGTACTTGCTGGTGGTACTGCCGAGGGTCCGGACTGCAACCGCGAAGGGTTACTCGCCCCGCACCTTCTTGATGATCTCGTCGGCGATGCCCTGGGGGACCTCGGCGTACGAGTCGAACTCCATCGAGTACGAAGCCTGGCCGGAGGTCTTCGACCTCAGGTCGCCAACGTACCCGAACATCTCGGACAGCGGCACGAGGGCGTTGATGACCATGTCACCGTGACGCTCCTCCTGTGCCTGGATCTGGCCGCGTCGGCTGTTGATGTCGCCGATGACCGTGCCGAGGAAGTTCTCCGGCGTGGTCACCTCCACCGCGAACATCGGCTCGAGCAGGACCGGCTTCGCCTGGCGCGCGGCCTCCTTGAAGGCCTGGTTGCCGGCGATCTTGAACGCGAGCTCGGAGGAGTCGACGTCGTGGTAGGCGCCGTCCTCGAGTGCGACCTTGACATCGACCATCGGGTAGCCGGCGAGCACGCCGAACTCCATCGCCTCCTGGGCGCCCTGGTCGACCGACGGGATGTACTCGCGCGGCACGCGGCCACCCGTCACGTTGTTGACGAACTCGTAGCCCGCACCGGTGCCGGTCTCGGGGTCGATGCTCGGCTCGATCGAGATGACGACCTTCGCGAACTGACCCGAACCACCGGTCTGCTTCTTGTGCGTGTAGGAGTGGTTCTCCACCTTGCGGCGGATCGTCTCGCGGTAGGCGACCTGCGGCTTGCCGACGGTGGCCTCGACGCGGAACTCGCGACGCATCCGGTCGACGAGGATCTCGAGGTGGAGCTCGCCCATGCCGGCGATGATCGTCTGGCCGGTCTCCTCGTCGGACTTGACGGTGAACGTCGGGTCCTCGTCGGAGAGGCGCTGGATCGCCGTGCCGAGCTTCTCCTGGTCACCCTTGGTCTTGGGCTCGATCGCGACCTCGATCACCGGGGCCGGGAACGTCATCGACTCCAGCACCACCTGGTGCTGCGGGTCGCAGAGGGTGTGACCGGTCTTGGTGTCCTTCAGACCCATCACCGCCACGATCTGGCCGGCGCCGACCGACGCGATCTCCTCACGCTTGTTGGCGTGCATCTGGTAGACCTTGCCGATCCGCTCCTTGCGGCCGTTGACCGAGTTGACCACGGTCGAGCCGGCCTCGAGCTTGCCGGAGTAGACCCGGACGTAGATCAGCTTGCCGAGGTGCGGGTCGCTGGCGATCTTGTAGGCCAGGCCGGAGAACGGCTCGTCGTCGGCGGGCTTGCGGGAGATCTGCTCGTTCTCGTCCTTGACCGAGTGGCCGACGATCTCGCCGATGTCCAGCGGCGAGGGCAGGTACTTCACGACCGCGTCGAGCAGGGGCTGCACGCCCTTGTTCTTGAACGCGGTGCCGCACAGGACCGGGTTGACCTTGTCGGCCAGCGTCGCGCGACGGATCGCCGCCTCGAGCTCCTCGACGGAGAGGTCCTCGCCCTCGAGGTACTTCTCCATGATGTCGTCGTCGGCCTCGGAGAGGGTCTCGAGGAGCTTCTCGCGGTACTCGGCGGCCTGCTCGGCCAGCTCCGCGGGGATCTCCTCGACCTCGTAGTCCTCACCCATCTTGGTCTCGCCGCGCCAGGTGAGCGCGCGCATGCCGACCAGGTCGATGACCCCGAGGAAGTCGGACTCGGCACCGATCGGCAGCTGGAGGACCAGCGGGGTGGAGTTGAGGCGCTCGACCATCATGTCGACGCAGCGGAAGAAGTCCGCGCCCGTGCGGTCGAGCTTGTTGACGAAGCACATCCGGGGGACGGAGTACTTGTTGGCCTGCCGCCACACGGTCATGGTCTGCGGCTCGACACCGGCGACACCGTCGAACACCGCGACCGCGCCGTCGAGGACGCGCAGCGAGCGCTCGACCTCGGCGGTGAAGTCCACGTGACCCGGGGTGTCGATGATGTTGATCTGGTGGTTCTTCCACCAGCAGGTCGTCGCGGCCGACGTGATCGTGATGCCGCGCTCCTGCTCCTGCTCCATCCAGTCCATCGTGGCCGCGCCCTCGTGGACCTCACCGATCTTGTAGTTGATCCCGGTGTAGAAGAGGATGCGCTCGGTGGTGGTGGTCTTGCCGGCGTCGATGTGCGCCATGATGCCGATGTTGCGGACCTTGTTGAGGTCCGTGGTGATGTCGACAGCCACTGTCTGTGCGTTCCTTAGAAAGTAGGAAGTCTGGTGGGTGGTGGGAGCTTGGGGGTACCCAGCTCCCACCCGAGTCACCAGCGGTAGTGCGCGAAGGCCTTGTTGGACTCGGCCATCTTGTGGGTGTCCTCGCGCTTCTTCACCGCGGCACCGAGGCCGTTGGAGGCGTCGAGGATCTCGTTCATGAGGCGCTCGGACATCGTCTTCTCGCGACGGGCCTGGGCGTAGCCGACCAGCCAGCGCAGCGCGAGCGTGGTGCCACGCCCACCCTTGACCTCGATCGGGACCTGGTAGGTCGCACCGCCGACGCGGCGGGACTTGACCTCGATGGCGGGCTTGACGTTGTCCAGTGCACGCTTCAGCGTGACGACCGGGTCGGTGCCGGTCTTCTCGCGGCAGCCCTCGAGGGCGGTGTAGACGATGCGCTGCGCGACCTGCTTCTTGCCGTCCTGCAGCACCTTCGAGACGAGCTGGGAGACCAGCTGCGACCCGTAGACGGGGTCGATGTCGATCGGCCGCTTCGGAGCGGGACCCTTGCGCGGCATATCAGCTCTTCTCCTTCTTGGCGCCGTAGCGGCCGCGGGCCTGCTTACGGTTCTTCACACCCTGCGTGTCGAGCGTGCCGCGGATGATCTTGTAGCGGACGCCGGGAAGGTCCTTCACCCGGCCGCCACGAACGAGCACGATCGAGTGCTCCTGGAGGTTGTGGCCGACGCCCGGGATGTACGCCGTGACCTCGACGCCACTCGACAGGCGCACACGGGCGACCTTGCGGAGAGCGGAGTTCGGCTTCTTCGGAGTCGTGGTGTAGACGCGGGTGCACACACCGCGTCGCTGGGGCGAACCCTTGAGGGCAGGCGTCTTGTTCTTCGACACCTTGTCCTGGCGGCCCTTGCGGACCAACTGCTGAATGGTGGGCACCGGGTGGTTCCCCTTCTTTTCCGCTCTCAGTACGGACGCCCTGTCCGCACGGTGTACTGCTCTGTGTCCGGGTGGTGCTAGGTCAACCCTCGTCGCTGCCCCCGAGGTCGGGCGTGTCGCCCCGACCGCGCTTGTCAACGAGATCCGGTGAGGGCTTTCGTCGACGGGCTTCCGGTGCCGGACTCGAGAACCTGACTCCCCGATTGCTTCCGGGCACGCGCAACGGCCTGGTTGTCCCAGACACGAGGAAAAAGGCTACCCGGGTGGCTGGGCACGGTCAAAACGGTGCGCAGGCCACTGTCGAGGCGGGCGTGCACGGCCAATGCCAAGAGTACGCCGGCGATGGTGAGCACCCCGCCGATGATCAGCGACCACCGGGCACCGAGGTGCTGGCCGACGGCCCCGATGATCGGCGCGCCCACCGGCGTACCGCCCATGAGGATCGTCATGTAGAGGGCCATGACCCGCCCGCGGAGGGCCGGTGCGGACTCCAGCTGGAGCGTCGCGTTGGCCGAGCTGAGGAACGTCAGCGTGAAGAAGCCGATCACCGGGGCGAACACCGCGAACGCGACGTACGTCGGCAGCAGGCCGGCCACGATCTCGGCCACGCCGAAGCCCAGGGCCGCCACCACCAGCAGCCGCACCCGGATCCGGACCCGCCGGGCCGCCAGCAGCGCTCCGGTCAGGGAGCCGACCGCCAGCGCCGAGCCGAGCACGCCGTACTCCCCCGCGCCCTTGCCGAACACCTCGGTCGCCATCAGCGCGGAGGTGATCTGGAAGTTCATGCCGAAGGTGCCCGCGAAGAACACCATGATCATGATCAGCACCATCTTGGGCTGGCTGCGCACGTAGCGGACGCCCTCGACCAGCATCCCGGGCTCGCGGTGCTGGAGCTCGGCTGGGTGCAGGAGCGCCGCCTCCATCCGCTGCAGCTGGGCGATCACGGCCAGGTAGGACGCCGCGTTGACGAGGATCACCCAGCCGGTCGCCTGCGCGCCGCCGCCGAGGGCGCCGATCATCAGGCCCGCCACCGCGGGGCCGAGGATGCGCGCGGCGTTGAAGCTCGCGGAGTTGAGGCCGACCGCGTTGGTGAGGTCGTCGGGGCCGACCATCTCGGAGACGAACGACTGGCGCGCCGGGCCGTCGAACGCGGCGCCGATGCCGAACAGGAACGCGATCAGGTAGACGTGCCAGGTCTGCGCGACGCCGAGGACGGCCACCAGCCCGAGGGCGAGCGAGGCGAGCGCCATCATCGCCTGGGTGACCTGGAGCAGGCGGCGCTTGGGGAACCGGTCGGCCACCACGCCGGCGTACGGGCTCAGGAGCAGGATGGGGAGGAACTGCAGACCCGTGGTGATGCCGAGCTCGCTGCCGCTGTTGCCGGGCAGCTGGAGCACCAGCCAGTCCTGGGCCACGCGCTGCATCCAGGTGCCGGTGTTGGAGACGAGACTGCCGGCGAGGTAGCGCCGGTAGTTGGGGTTGCGCAGCGAGCGGAACGTGGGACTCAAGGTGTGGTGGTCAGTCCTTCTGGTCAGTCGCGTTGGGCGAGGTGGGCGAGGATCGGGGCGGCCTGGCGCAAGATCGCGCGCTCGTCGGGCGTCAGCTCCCGGAGCCGCTGGGCCAGCCAGGCGTCGCGTCGCTCCCGGTCGGCGAGCACGCGGGCCCGGCCCTGCTCGGAGAGCTCGACCACGACCTGGCGGCCGTCGGTGTCGTGGGGGCGGCGTACGACGTCGCCGCTCTCCTCCAGGCAGTTGACCGTGCGGGTCATCGACGGGGGCTGGACGCGCTCGGCGGCCGCGAGCTCGCCGATGGTGAGCCCACCGCCGGTGCGGTAGAGCACCCCGAGGACGCCCATCTGGTTGATGCTCAATGCGTTGTCGGGGTGGCGCTCGCCGGCGAGGCGGCGCCGCAGGCGCATGACGCTGAGTCGGAGCTCGGAGGCGAGCCCGGCGTCCGTCTTCGAGACCTTCTGCAGCGTCGGCATATCGTTAGCATAACTCATTACCTGCGCTAACGATTCCCGCTATGAGATGCCGAGTCGGCGCCAGTTCTCGGAAACTGGCGCCGACTCGGCGGGGTTGAGCGGGAAACTGGCGCCGACTCGGCGTCAGGTGAGCCAGTTGGTGATCGGGCTGATCCCGAAGTAGACGACGAACAGGGCAGCGACCACCCACATCAGCGGGTGGATGGCGGCGAAGCGGCCGCGGATCACCTTGATGAGCACGTACGCGAGGAAGCCGGCGCCGATGCCGACCGAGATCGAGTAGGTGAACGGCATCAGCACGATCGTGAGGAACGCCGGGATGGCGATCTCGAGGTCGTCCCAGTCGATGCCCCTGACCTGCTGCATCATCAAGAAGCCCACGAGGACGAGCGCGGGGACCGCGGCCTCGGAGGGGATGATCTCGACGATCGGCGCGACGAAGATCGCGGCGAGGAACAACAGGCCCGTGACGACCGAGGCGAGGCCGGTGCGGGCACCCTCACCGACGCCGGAGGCCGACTCGATGTAGGAGGTGTTCGACGAGACGCCGGCGGCACCACCGGCGGCCGCGGCGAGCGAGTCGACCACGAGGATGCGGCGGGTGTTCGGCGGGGTGCCGTCCTCCTGGAGCAGCCCGGCCTCGGCGCCGATCGCGGTCATCGTGCCCATGGTGTCGAAGAAGTCCGCGAGCATCAGCGTGAAGATCAGCAGCAGCACGGTGACCACGCCGGCGTTGTCCCAGGAGCCGAGCAGGCTGAACTCGCCCAGGGTGTCGAAGTGCGGGGTCGCGACGATGTCGTCGGGCCAGGCCGGGACGTTGAGGCTCCAGCCCTTCGGGTTTTCGGTGCTGGGGCCGAGGTCGGCGATCGCCTCCACGATGATCGCCAGCACCGTCGTGGCGATGATCGAGATCAGGATCGCGCCGCGGACCTTGAGCACCCAGAGGCTGATGATGAGCACCAGGCCGATCGCGAACACCAGGACCGGCCAGCCGGAGAGCTGACCGTTCTGACCGAGCTGGACCGGCACCGTGCTGTGCGCGGCATCGGGGATGCGGCGTACGAACCCCGCATCGACGAAGCCGATCAGCGCGATGAACAGGCCGATGCCGACCGAGATCGCGATCTTCAGCTGCGCCGGCACCGCGTGGAACACCGCCTCGCGGAACCCGGTCAGCACCAGCACCAGGATCACCAGGCCCTCGATCACGACCAGACCCATGGCGTCGGCCCAGGTCATCTGGTTGGCGACCGAGAACGCGACGAAGGCGTTCAGGCCGAGCCCCGTGGCGAGCGCCAGCGGGTAGTTGGCCGCGACTCCCATCAGGATCGTCAGGACGCCGGCGACGAGCGCGGTGCCGGCGGCGATCGCGGCCAGGTTGGGCTCGCCGTCGGAGGAGCCGAGGAGGTTGCCGTCCTGGTCGGCCGCGAAGCCGATGATCAGCGGGTTCAGCACGATGATGTAGGACATCGTGAAGAACGTGACGAGACCGCCGCGGATCTCGCGTTCGACGGTCGAGCCACGCTCGGTGATCTTGAAGTAGCGGTCCAAGCCGCTGCGACCCGTGGTCGTCTGAGTGCTCACGGACCGCAAGCATCCCAGACCCGGGGGCCGTCGACTAGCGTGTCTCGCGTGGAGCTTCGCGACGACCAGCCGCTGCAGCACGAGATCGGCAAGCGCACCTTCTTCGTGGCCGACGTCGAGCCGCTCGACGTCGACGGCGTACGCACGGTCGAGGTCGGTACGGCGCTGTGGTTGATCGGCTTCCTGGCGCTGCTGCCGTTCTACGGGCGCCTCGAGAACTCCGGCAACGAGTGGTGGCTGTGGACGTGCCTGTCCGGCTTCGGGCTGGGGCTGTTCGGGCTCGAGTACTGCCGGCGGCGCCGCAAGGCGCGCGGCGAGCGGGCGGCCGTACCCGGGTAACCGCCGAGGCCGACTGAACCCTCACGGCTTCTTGATGATCACCGTCTGGTCCCAGATCTCTGCGCAGGAGCGGTAGGCATCAGGGCAGGGCTGCTGGGTGGAGTCACGAACATTCCGGATCTCCTGCCCCGAGCCGCCCCACACGAGGCGGGGCTTCCCGTTGTTGAGGTCGAGCCGGACGTCGACCACGGGCCCGATCCGACCGCAGTAGTACTTCTTCGGCGGGGCGTCCGGGATCGCGATGTTCGCCGCGAACAGCGCCCAGGACTGCCAGCTCTTCTTGACCTTCCACGGGATGGCCGTCAGCGCCTTCAGCGTCTTCAACGCGGTGTCGCTGAACTTCTGGGGCGAGGCCGTGCACCGATCCGCCTCGAGCCGAACCCTCGTGGCCTTCACGCCACGGAGGTACACGGCATAGCCGGTGTCCCCAGAGGCAGGCTTGATGCGGGTGACCTTTCCGCCCCTGATCGTGAGGGAGAGGTCGTTGTGCGGCGTCGATGCATCGACGTCGTAGATCGACCACTTGCCCCCGGACTTGCACAGCTCCAGCTTGAGCCTGGCACGGCCGAGGTCTGCC
Source organism: Nocardioides sp. (assembly GCF_036401255.1). Classification (GTDB taxonomy): domain Bacteria; phylum Actinomycetota; class Actinomycetes; order Propionibacteriales; family Nocardioidaceae; genus Nocardioides. Next base: position 7,972 of record NZ_DASWVI010000251.1, read on the forward strand.
TTCCTGATCACCGTGTGCTTGGTGGTGATCACCTCCCCGCTGGTGCGGACCTTCACCCAATAGGTCGTCGTGGTCTCGGTGCTCTCGAAGGACACCCGCTTCGTCACGAGCCTGCTGCAGCCGGCGGCGTCGGCAGCACTCGGCCGCAGCGGCGAACCGGGCACGGCGAGTGCCGTCAACGCGAGCGCGAGCAGCGCCACGCCCAGCCGGACGGCATGAGAACGAGACAACGACACGATGACCTCCCGAGGCGCGTGTGGCGACACCCTAGGAGCGCAGCCGGGCCTGGGGCGACCCCGTTGCAGAAACCTGCAACGCCGAGTCAGAAGAGCTCGATGTCGTCGGGGTTGATCGTGTCGACCACGGGGTCCGGCAACGGCTGCGGCTCGTGCTTCTTGGCCAGCCGCACCTCGGAGTGGGCGCCACAGCCGTGGTCGAAGGAGACGATCCGGCCGTCGTCGTTGGCGTCGCCGTTGGCGCAGACGCCGAACAGCTCCGCGAGCGGCCCGGCGATGCGCATCAGGAACCCGCAGGTGGTGCAGTTGTCCGGCGCCGAGCGCGCGAGCGGGGCCTCCGGCCCGCCGTTGCCGTCGTACCACCGCTGCGCGGCGAGTTCGCGACCCTCCGGCGAGAGCGTGCGCACCCGGCCCAGCCCGAGGTCCTGGGCGACCTGCCGGACCTGGGCCTTGTCGTCCGCATCGAGCGGATCGTCGCCGAAGGAGTACGTCGGGACCAGCCGCGGATCGTCGTCGTCCACCGGCAGCAGGTCGCCCGGGGAGAGGTCGCCGGGCTTGATGCGCTCGCGGTAGGGCACCCACGGCGGGGCCACGATCGCCTCGGCGCCGGGGATCAGCACGACCTCGTCGACGGTCACGTGCTTCTGACGGGGCGCCCGGGCCAGCGTGACCGACCAGCGCCAGCCGACGTACCCGGGACGCTCGCACGCGAACAGGTGGGTGACCACGCGCTCCCCCTCGACGACGTGCTCGAGGTGGTCGCCGACGTCGGCCGCGCCGACCTGCTCGACGAGGGCGTCGCGGGCGACGTCCACGGCCGCCACGGTGGCGGAGTCGGGCTTGGGACGTGCGGTCGTGATCACCACGGAATCATGACTCATGTCCGCGCCGACTGTCAGGTCGGGTGCGGCAGGATGGGACGCATGTCCGCCCCGTCGCCCGAGACACCGACCACCGGGCCGGGGACCCGGGTCGCCCGCGGGCTGGGTGCGACCGCGCGCGCGACCCGACGGTTCGGCAGCTTCACCGTCCGCCAGGCCAAGCGGGCCGCGGAGGCCCAGGGCGCGGGCGAGTCGGGGCTGTCGCGGCTGATCCAGATGCACACGTTCAACACCGCCGGCGACGCGGCGGTGGCGATCTCGCTCGCGGGGACGCTGTTCTTCCAGGTGCCCTCGGGCGAGGCGCGGGGCCAGGTCGCGCTGTTCCTCGGGCTGACCATGCTGCCGTTCGCGATCGTCGCGCCGCTGATCGGGCCGTTCCTGGACCGGTTCGCCCACGGCCGGCGCTGGGCGATCGGCGCGACGATGGCGATCCGGGCGTTCCTGTGCTGGGTGCTGGCCGACGCGGTCGTCACCGAGTCGACGCTGCTGTTCCCTGCGGCGCTCGGTGTCCTGGTGGCGTCCAAGGCGTACGGCGTGACCCGCGCGGCCGCCGTACCCCGCCTGCTGCCGGAGGCGTTCACGCTGGTCAAGGCCAACGGCCGGGTGTCGATGTCCGGCATCGTGGGCGTCGCCGTCTCGGCCCCGATCGCGGGCCTGGCCTCGCTCGCCGGGCCGGAATGGGTGCTGCGCTACGCGTTCGTGCTGTTCGTGGTGGCCACGGTCGCGGCGATCCGGCTGCCGGCCCGCGTGGACTCCAGCCAGGGCGAGGAGGAGATGGTGCTCCGCGGGGCCGCGGAGCAGCGGGGCTCGGGACGGCGGCGCACCCAGATCCCCGCGGCGGTCGCCTACGCGCTCCGCGCGAACTGCGGGCCACGCTGGCTCTCGGGCTTCCTCATCATGTTCATGGCCTTCCTGCTGCGGGAGAACCCGATCGGGGACTGGAGCCCGCAGGTGCTCACCGGGATCGTGGTCGGTGCCGCCGGACTGGGCAACTTCCTCGGCGTGGTCGCCGCGTCGGTGCTCAAGCGGATCAGCCCGGCGATCACGGTGACGGCCGTGCTCGTCGTCGACGTCGGCGTCGCGGTGGTGGCGGCCCTGTTCTACGGCGTGCTGAGCGTCGCGCTGCTCGGCCTGGTCGCGGGGCTCGGCCAGGCGCTCGCGAAGTTCTCCCTGGACGCGACGATCCAGCGCGACATCCCCCACCGGGTCCAGGCCAGCGCGTTCGCCCGCAGCGACACCACGCTGCAGCTGGCCTGGGTGATCGGCGGGTTCGTCGGCATCGCGTTGCCGCTCGACCCGCCCCGGCTGGGCCTGGGGGTCGCCGCGGTCGTGCTCGGGGCGTGGGCGGTGTTCGTGCTGGCCAATCACCCGCGACGCGCAGCGCGCGAGCCGGCGCCGTCGACCCGGCAGCTCTGAGGCCCGAGTCCGGACGACCTCTCCCGCATCAACGGTGGGAAGTCACGACTCGAGCTCGTCGGCGAGGGCGCGGAGCAGCTTGGCGACGGGCTTGGCGGTGCGGGCGTCGGGGTGGCGACCGTGGCGGTAGGCCTCGCCGACGCCGTCGAGCAGCCGGATCAGGTCCTCGACGATCGTGACCATCTCCTCGGGCTTCTTGCGCCGGGCGTCGCGCTGGGCGCGGGAGACCGACGCCGGCGCGTCGAGGATCCGCACCTGGAGCGCCTGGTCGCCGCGGCGGCCCTGGGCGATGCCGAACTCCACCCGGGTGCCGGCCTTGAGGCTCGTGGTGCCGGTCGGGAGGGCCTCGGTGCGCACGTAGACATCGGGGCCGTCCTCCTGGGAGAGGAAGCCGAAACCCTTCTCGGCGTCGAACCACTTCACCTTGCCAGTGGGCACGGTCTGACCTCTTCTTGCTCGTACTCGGCTGCTGCTGGACCAGGACGCTCCAGCCTATAGCGCCTCGTTCATCGAGCCCGACCGGAATCCGCGGGGGTCGACCTCGGCGTCCGCGAAGCCGGCCCCGCGGACGGCATCGACCACGCTGGCCTCCAGCTCGGCGGGCATCGGGAGCAGCGTCGCGTCGACCTCGATGCGCGCCCGATCGCCCAGGTCACGGACCCGCAGGTCGCGCAGGCCGGCGTCGGCCAAGAGCATCCGGACGGCGGTCTCGGCCCGGTCCACCCGGCCCAGACGGTACGGCGTGACCTCCACGCCGTAGGCGACCCGGGACGACAGGCACGCGGCCGCGGGCTTGTCCCACGTGGGCAGCCCCCACCGGCGGGAGGCCTCCCGCACCTGGGCCTTGGTGAGCCCGGCGTCGCGCAGCGGGGCGATCGCACCGCGCTCGTCGGCGGCCCGGATGCCGGGTCGGAAGCCCGCGACGGCGTCGTCGGCGTTGGTGCCGGTCGCGACGTGGGCGAGCCCGTGGGCGGCGGCGAGCGGCGTGAGCACGTCGAGGAGCTCGGCCTTGCAGAAGTAGCAGCGGTCGGCGCCGTTGGCGCGGTAGCCCTCGCGCTCCATCTCGTGGGTCGCCGGGGTGAGCACCTCCACGCCGAGCGAGGCCGCGAACTCGCGGGCGGGGTCGCGCTCGGCGAGCGGCAACGAGTGGGAGTAGCCGGTCGCGGCCGCGACCCGGTCGGGACCGAGCGCACGCACGGCCGCCGCGAGCAGGAACGCGCTGTCGGCGCCGCCGCTGTAGGCGACCAGCACCGAGCCGCGCTCGCGCAGGTCGGCCGCCAAGGCGTCGAGACGCAGCTCCAGGAGGTGGTCCTCGAGCCAGGCGGGGAACTCCGCGAGGGTCTCGAGCACCACGTCGGTGCCGGCCTCCAGCAGCTCCTCCCGACCGCACCCACCGGTGAGCACCGACACGCTCAGGGCCCCGGCGGCCTTGGCGCCCTCGACGTCGTGGACGTGGTCGCCGACGTAGATCGTGGCGCCCTCCCGACGCAGCACGTCGGCCTTCCCGACGCCCCACACCCAGCCCTCGAGGTGGTCGACGTCGAGCCCCAGGTGGTCGAGGTGGAGCTGGGCGTTGGCGGGGTACTTCCCGGTGACCACGAGCACCCGGCCGCCGTGGCGGCGTACGGCGGCGATCGCGTCCTCGGCGCCGCCGAGCAGCGGCACCGACGCGATGGCGTGGTCGGGGTAGAGAGCCCGGAACCGGTCGCCGGCCGGGCCGACGGCGTCGGCGGCGAGGTGCTCGCCGAGCATCACGTCGAGAGGCGGGCCGAGCCGGGCGGTCATCTGCTCGACGGGGAACTCGACCCCGAGCTCCGCGCCCAGCGCCCGCAGCACGGCCCCGAACCCGGGCGTGGTGTCGATCAGCGTCATGTCGAGGTCGAAGCCGACGACGAGGGGCGCTGCGTGCATGGCACCAAGACTAGGGAACCGTGGAAACACTTCCGAACCACCTGTCACACTGGGTGGTTCACACGACCGGAAACCGCGAGGGGGTGCCGATGGCCACGCTGCGCATGCTCAGCGCGGGACTCGCCGCCGCCCTCAGCGCTGCCCTCACCGCCACGACGCTCGCCGTGCTGTCGCCGGCCACCGCCACCGAACCCGACACCGACGATCCGGGCGACCAGCCGGGACCCGCGGCGATCTACCTGGTGACGCTCACCGGGCCCGGCACGTCCGGCAGCGGAGCGGACCTGTTCGGCGCCGCCCGGATGCACGCCGACCAGGACGCGGTGCTCGACAGCGTCGGCGGCGCGGAGCCGGTCTATCGCTGGACGACGGCGCTCAACGGCTTCGCCGTACGCCTCTCGGCCGAGCAGGCCGCCGGCCTGCGGACCGACCCGCGGGTCGCTCTGGTCGAGCGCAACGCGGTGCGCCCGCTCGCCGGGCGCCGCCCGACGGCGACCGGTGTGCTCGGGCCGGGCGGGACGAGCCGGGGCGGCGCCGGCGTCGTGGTCGGTCTGGTCGACTCGGGCCTCTGGCCGGACTCGCCGCTCTTCTCCGCGGTCAGCGGCCTCGGTCGGGCGCCCGGCGGGTTCACGGGCACCTGCGAGACCGGCGCCGGCTGGTCCGAGGACGCCTGCAACGGCAAGGTGGTCGGCGCGCGCTGGTTCGTCCACGGGTTCGGCGCCGACCGGCTGCGCTCCGCGTCCTCCCTCTCCCCGCTCGACGACGACGGGCACGGCACCCAGGTCGCCTCGATCGTCGCCGGCAACGCCGACGTGCCCGCGCGGGTGCGCGGCCAGCGCGTCGGCAGCTACACCGGCGTCGCGCCACAGGCCCGGCTCGCGGTCTACAAGGCCTGCTGGAGCGCCCCCGACCCGCGCGACGACGGCTGCGCGAGCGCCGACCTGGTCGCCGCCATCGACGCGGCGACGGCCGACGGTGTCGACGTGCTCAACCTGTCCGTCGGCGGACCCGCGCGCCTCGACACCGTCGAGCGGGCCCTCCTGGGCGCCACCGAGGCCGGCGTCGTGGTGGTCGGCGCGGCCGGCAACGCCGCCCGGTCCCCGGCCGCCCACCGCGACCCGTGGGTGACCACGGTGGGCGCGACGACCGGGCCCGAACGTCGCGGCCGGGTCATGCTCCCCGACGGCGTCTCGTACGCCGGCGCCATGGCCGCTTCTCGCGGCGTCGGGCCGGC
>NZ_DASWVI010000252.1:0-5781 GCF_036401255.1 Nocardioides sp.
AGCCTGCAGGGTGCCGCCCGAGAGCGGGCCTTCTGCCTCGATGACGTCGCCACGCCGGACTGTGTCGAAGAACTGACTCCGGGAGACCTCGGTGCCGACGACCTTGTAGCGCGTGTCCGCGCCCGTGAGCACGGTCTGCCCGAGCCATGTCTTCAACTGGCCGCTCTCCGGGTCGATGTCCGTGGTCCGGCTCTTGATCTGCGGCTCGTCCTCACCCCCGATCTCGGCGGCGTACGCGTGGCCGTCGGACTCGCTGGTGGGGTCGTAGTTGACCTCGGCGATGTCGCCGGCCGTCGGGAGAGCGCCGTCCTCCAGCCGCGTGTCGTCGTCGTACCGGAACGTGCGCTCGCCGAGCGTGATGACGCCTTCCCCAACGGAAGCGACCTTGCCGATCACTTCCGGGTACTTGAGCTCGATCTCGGCCGCGTAGATGGATTGCCCGTCGGGGCGGCCCTTGACCTGTGCGCTCAGCCCGGCGCGGATGGCCGCGAAGAAGCGGCGGGCGTCCAGCTCGCGGCCGACCGCCTCGTACGTCGTGTCGTCGTCGATCTGCACGCGGTAGCCCAGCACGGTGAACGTGCGCTGGTTGGTGTTCACGTCGGCGACGGTGCCCGTTATCTCGACCTTGTCCTCGTCGGCCGGTAACGCTGCTGGACGCGTCATGGCCCAGTTGGGAGTGCTGGTCGGTTGGCCGGTCGCCGCCGACCCGGGATCGTCGGGCGCTGCGCTCGGTTGGCCGGTCGCCGCCGACCCGGGATCGTCGGGCGCTGCGCTCTGGCCTCCGCCACTACAGGCGGCCAACGTGATCGCGAGGGTGACCACTGCCACCGCGTTGGCACCCTTGTGGCGCGCGTAAAGCTTCATGCCATTACTCCTTGTCGTTGGAAAGATTCCCTGTTGATCTTGCCGCGCACGACGGATGCGTTCCATCCGGGATGCCCCTACATCCACCCTGAACGTGTCCGCCTCGTCGGTCAGGGTTCCGCTCACTGGTCGACCTCCTCGTGTCGGCGCTCCCCGATCGGGCGGCGTTGATGCACCCGTGCGCCGCCAGCGGGTTACGCCTCAACTGGTTCCCGGACCGTGTCGTCGATCAGCTCGCGGCCCTTCCAACGGCCGTTGATCGCGTAGCCGCCCTGCATCCACAGCCGGCGGGCCAGCCACTGAACATTGCGGTCGAAGTTGCTGCCGCGCAGGAAAGTCGGCCTCCTGCAGCGCCACCACTTCGGGGCCGGAGATTACGTTCTCGTGGGCCAAGGTCTCCAGGCAGCTGTTGGCGTGCTTGACGTTGTAAGGCAGCACGGTCAGCGTGCCGGTCTCCGGGGTGGTGTTGAAGACCGGGACGGTATCGCCGGGCAAGGCCTTGCCCACGTTGGCGGTCAGCCACGGCACCGGGTCAATGGGGTCCTCGTAGAAGGAGCCACCCTTGGGGGGACCTCGAAGTGCAGGTGTCAGCCGGAGCTGGTGCCCAGCGTGCCGATCTGCCCGGCCTGGAGCTGGTCGCCGGCGCCTACGGTGCCGGTCCCATATGGGCGTACCAGCTCGCCAGGGTGCCGGGCCTGCGGGTGAAGATCCGGACGAAGTCGGGGCACGCCAGCCGTGCTGGGCGGAGTCGAGCCCGACGTTGCCCGACGTACGGTCCTTAGTCGAGTGGCAATCGTGTTCATCCGCGACGTGGAGGAGCAGTAGCGTCTGCAATACGCCTCCACCGACCCCGGACCAAGTGGTTGGACGAGTACTGCGTGGACGACGCCGCCCTTCACACCCAGCTCTGCCAGCGAGCGCTGGTCGATCGCATAGTGTGCTGCTGGACATCACGACGCTAAACCGGAAGCAACGTCGGCAGCGGATTCGACCGCTTCGCCGTCGCTGGTGGTAGCAAGCCGAGACCCGCCCGACGCGAGCCGACCGCCGCCTATCGTGTCCTGTATGGACCTGCAAGTGATGCCGCCCGTGCTCCCGATGCTGGCCAAGCCGGTGTCGCTAGAGAAGGCGCTCTCGATGCTCCCGTACGTACAAATAGAACCAAAATGGGACGGGTTCCGGTGCATCGTGTTCAAGGACGGCGACGAGGTCGAGCTGGCCAGCCGCAACACCAAGCCGCTGACCCGCTACTTCCCCGAGGTGGTGGCCGCGATGCGCGAGCAGCTGCCGGCCCGGTGCGTGCTCGACGGCGAGATCTTCGTGGCGCTGGCCAACGACGACGGGGTCGAGCGGCTCGAGTTCGAGGTGCTCCAGGAGCGCATCCACCCGGCACAGTCCCGCATCGACATGCTGGCCGAGAAGACACCTGCGTCGTACGTCGCGTTCGACCTGCTCGCGCTCGGCGAGGAGTCGTACGCCGAGCGGCCGTTCGCGGAGCGGCGCGCCGCGCTCGAGCGGGCGCTGGCGGGGCTGGACGGGCCCTGCTTCCTCACCCGCACGACGACGGACACGGCCGAGGCCGAGGCGTGGTTCCACGAGTTCGAGGGCGCCGGCCTGGACGGCGTGGTCGCCAAGCCCCTGACCGCGGCGTACCAGCAGAACGCCCGGACCATGCTCAAGATCAAGCACGAGCGGACCGCGGACGTCGTGGTCGCGGGCTACCGGGAGCACAAGACCAGCACGCCCGAGAAGCCGCTGCTCGGCAGCCTGCTGCTCGGCCTCTACGCCGACGGCGAGCTCCAGCACATCGGGGTGAGCGCCAGCTTCACGGCCGCCCGCCGCGCCGAGCTGATCGCGGAGCTCCAGCCGCTCGTCGTACCGATCGAGGAGCACCCCTGGGGCAGGTGGACGGAGTTCCTGACCGCCAACCCCGACCGGGTGCCGGGCACGCAGAGCCGGTGGAGCCAGGGCAAGGACCTCTCGTTCACGCCGCTGCGCCCCGAGCGGGTGCTCGAGGTGGCCTACGACCACATGGAGGGCCGGCGGTTCCGCCACACCGCCCAGTTCCGGCGCTGGCGGCCCGACCGGGACCCCGAGTCCTGCGGCTACGAGCAACTCGACGAACCCGTTGGGTACGACCTCGCTAGGATCCTGAACGTCGACTGATGTCGACCGACCCGGCCGGCCGAGGAGGCAGCAGCAGATGTCCGAGAACCCGTCCGTGACCCCGGCTGAGGACTACGACGTCGTCCTCCTCGTCGAGCAGGCCCTGTCCGCCCAGGACGCCGCGCAGGTGCACTCGCTGCACGAGGGCCTCGAGGGGCCGGTGACCTACCACGTGCTGCTGCCGCTGGAGGACGCCGCGGCGCGCATCGAGTCCGCGATGGGCTCACTGACCGCCGGCGACATGCTGGCCGCGCCGACGATGCCGATGGGCGAGGTCGACCTCGACGCGGTCCGCAAGGACTGCGAGGAGCGTTCCAGCGCCGAGCTCGAGTCGACCCTCCAGGCGCTGCGCGCCAGCGGCGCCACGGCCCACGGCGAGATCGTCACCGCCCCCCCGATCGACGCGCTGGCCGCGAAGGTCGCGGCGGTCGACGGCCGCGAGGCGATCATCTTGACCCGGCCGCACGTGGTGGCCGAGTTCTTCCACCTCGACTGGACGTCCAAGGCCCGGCGCCGGCTCGGCGTGCCGATCCTGCACCTGCTCGAGCACGAGACCTTCGACGAGCAGGCCGAGGGGTTCGGCGACGAGGGCGTCACGGGGCTCTGAGCGCGTGAGGCTCTCCCCCGGCCGTCGGCGCGCCGCCGACGAGGCCCCGGCCGACGCGCCCCCGCCGCCACCCGGCCCGCCCCGTGGCGCACCGGTCGCGGCGTACGCCGGCATCCTCGACGGCCACACGCTCTGGCTCGCGCTCGAGCCGGTCGCGGGCACGATCGCGCTGCGCGACGCGGACGGCGAGGTGCACCCGCTGCGCAGCGACGTCCCCGAGGACGACCCGGCGTACCGGTCGGTGCGCGCCGACCTGCTCGACCTGCCCGGCGACGCCGAGGGCGGCTACGACGTGGTCGTCGACCGCGGCAGCGTGCGCTCGTCCCGCACGGTGTGGATCCCGCCGGGGATCGCGCCGTTCCCCCGCACCCGCCCCCGCATCCCCCCGGCTCCGGGCGGCCGCTGGCAGTTCGCGCTGGTGCGCACCGAGGAGGGGATGCTGCGCGTACGCCGCAGCCGGCCCGCGCCGGCCCTCGATGTGCTGGACCTCGCGGTCGACGAGACCGGCATCCGGGTCCGGTTCGAGCACACGGACGCGACCGAGCTGCGGCTGGTGCCCCCCGGGCCGAACCGCCCCGACGGCCCCGACGGCCCCGACCGCCCCGCGCTCGCGACCTACCCTGTCACCCGCGAGGACGACCACTGCGTCGCGGTGCTGACCGAGCCCGACCTGCCCGCCGGCACCGATCAGGTCGCCCAGGTGCTCGCCGGCGGCCTGCGGCTGCGCCGCCGGCGCAACGACCTCACCAACGCCCAGCAGGCGGTGCTGTTGCCGCTGCTCTCCGGGGACGACCCCGACGCCTCGCCGCTGCGGCTGCGCTGGTCGCCCGACGCGACGCTGGTCGCCCGGCTCGTCGAGGGCGGCGGCGAGCGCGAGCCCGACGACCGGGCTGACGACGAGCCCGACGACGAGGCCGACGACGGGACCGACGACGGGGCCGAGGGCAGCGAGGTGTCTCGATGAGGATCGCCTACCTCGTCGTCGACGTCGACGGCATGGGCGGCAGCGCGCGGTCGGCGATCACGCAGGCCAACGCCCTCGGCCCCGACCACGACGTCCGTCTGGTCAGCATCACCCGCACCGCCGACCGGCCGCACTTCGAGATCGACCCCCGCGTCACCGTCGAGCACCTCACCGACGTGCGCGAGGAGGTGCTCGCGGCCGACGACGCCGCCCGGGTGCTGCACGAGCGCGAGTCGCTGCTGGTGCCACCCCGGTGGGACGGGCAGTTCTCGGCGCTCACCGACGTGGCGATGGCCGAGGCGCTGCCCGCCCTCGACGCGGACGTCGTGGTGACCGTCGCCCCGGCGCTGCTCGCGGCCGCCGCACAGCTGGTGCCCGACCGGGCGATCCTCGTGCACCAGGAGCACCGCTCCTCGGCGTCCGACCGGGCCGCGGGCCTGGAGCCGCTCCTGGCGTTCGCCCCCCGCGCCGACGTCGTCGCGATGCTCACGCCGACGACCGCGGACTGGCTGCGCGACCAGCTCGGCGACCTCAGCCCCGAGGTCGTCGTGCTGCCCAACCCGCTCCCCCTCACCTTCACCCCCCGGTCCCGGCTCGACGGTCAGCTGATCGTCGCCGCGGGGCGGCTCGTGGTGGAGAAGCAGTTCCCCAAGCTGGTCCAGGCGTTCGCCGAGGTCGCCGACCGGCTGCCCGGCTGGCGGCTGCGCATCCTCGGCGACGGTCCCCAGCGCAACGAGCTGCGCCGCCAGGCCCGCAAGTACGGTCTCTACGACCGGGTCGAACTGCCCGGCAGCACCACCGACATGCCCAGCGAGTGGGCTCGGGCCAGCATCGCCGCGCTCACGTCCCGGTCCGAGGGCTTCCCGCTGGTCCTCCAGGAGGCGATGGCGGCCGGGGTGCCGGTGGCGAGCTTCGACTGCCCGACCGGCCCCCGCGAGATCGTCGAGCACGGCGTCAACGGCCTGCTGGTCACGCCGGAGTCGGTCGCCGGGATGGCCAGCGCCCTGCTGCGCCTCGCGTCCGACGACGACCTCCGCGCCCGGCTCGGCGCCGGCGCGCTGCACACCTCGCGGCGCTACGACGCCCGATCCCTGGCCGAGCAGTGGGTCGGGGTCTTCGCCGACGCCCGGGTCCGGCGCGGCACGCTCGGCCGGGTCGCCGCCCGGGTCGGTGCGGCCCG
>NZ_DASWVI010000253.1:0-11644 GCF_036401255.1 Nocardioides sp.
ACCCGACCTGGCCATCGCCAGCTGCGGGAACGCCGCGCTCGCCGCGGCCGTGGTCGCCCGCGCCGCCGACCGGCGGCTGCGCGTCTTCGTGCCGGTCGACGCCGACCCCGTGGTGCTCGGGGCGCTGCGCGACCTGGGCGCCGACGTGGTCACGTGCGTCCGCACGCCCGACACCCAGGGAGACCCGGCCTACCTCTGCCTGCAGGCCGAGCTCGCGGCCGGGGCGCTGCCGTTCACCTGCCAGGGCAACGAGAACGGCCTCGTCATCGAGGGCGGCGAGACGCTCGGCTGGGAGATCGCCTCCGACCTCCGCGCGGCCGGCACGACGCTGGACCACCTCGTCGTCCAGGTCGGCGGCGGCGCCCTGGCCAGCGCGTGCCTCCAGGCGCTCGACGAGGCGGCCGCGCTCGGGGCCCTCGAGATCCCGCCCCGGGTGCACACCGTGCAGACCACCGGCGGGCACCCGCTCGAGCGGGCCTACACGCTGGTCCGAGGCGGCCTGCCCCCGACGCCCACCCGCGCCGAGATCGACGACGCGTTGCACGCGGCCGCGGCGCACCGCTCGGCGTACATGTGGCCGTGGGAGGGCGAGCCCCGCAGCATCGCGGGCGGCATCCTCGACGACGAGACCTACGACTGGCGCGCGGTCGTGGGCGGGATGCTCGCCACCGGCGGGCGCCCGGTCGTGGTGGCCGAGGAGACCCTGGGCCGGGCCCGCGACCTCGGCGTCGCCGCGGGCTATCGCGTCGATCCCACCGGGTCCTCGGGACTCGCCGGTCTCCTCGACCTGGTGGCCGACGGGACCGTCGCTCCGGACACGCGTGTGGGCGTCCTGTTCACCGGTGTGGACCGGTCGCCGGCAGGGTCCATGGACCCTAGCGGGCGGTCCGGGCCCGGAGCACGCTGAGTAGAACTCGGAGCAGAGGAGCGCACATCGTGGCGGCCGACATCGGAGTCGTTGTCCCCTCCTTCGCGCTGTGCGGCGCCACGGTGGTGGCCGCACTCGACCCGCCCGAGGTGGTCTCCGCCGACGTCGTGATCGCCGGGGACCGCATCGCGTCGGTCGGTACGGTGCCGGCCGGGGTGCCCCGCCGCGACTGCTCGGGGACGTTGGTCCTGCCGGGCAACGTCTGCGCCCACCACCACCTGTACTCGGCGCTGAGCCGGGGGATGCCCTACCACCTCGTCGCGCCGGTCACGTTCACCGAGATCCTCCAGCGGGTCTGGTGGCGGCTGGACCGCGCCCTCGACGAGCGGTCGATCCGGGCCTCGGCCCTGCGCGGCGGCCTCGACGCGCTGCGGGCCGGGACCACGACGATCGTGGACCACCACGCCTCGCCGTACGCCATCGACGGCTCGCTGGACATCATCGCCGACACCCTCGCGCAGCTCGGGGTCCGCAGCGTCTTGTGCTACGAGGTGAGCGACCGGGACGGGCTCGACCGGGCGGCAGCGGGCATCGCCGAGAACCGCCGCTTCCTCGCGCGTGCGCAGGGCCTGACCCGCGGCATGATGGGCGCCCACGCGTCGTTCACGCTCTCCGACGCGACGCTCGGGCAGCTCGTCGACGCCGCCCACGCCGACGGTGTGGGCGTGCACATCCACGTCGCCGAGGACGCCGCCGACCAGGTCGACGCCCGGGCCCGCTCGGTCCACGGCGTGGTGGAGCGGCTCGACCGGGCCGGGGTGCTCACCGACCGCGCGCTGCTCGCCCACGGCGTCCACGTCGCGCCGGCCGAGATGCACGCCGTCGCCGACACCCGCGCCACGGTGGTCTGCAACCCGCGCAGCAACATGAACAACGCCGTGGGGCACTCGCCGTTCAACCACCTCGCGCGGGCCGCCGGTGCCGGCGTCGCGCTCGGCACCGACGGCATCGGCGGTGACCTGTTCGCCGAGTCCCAGGTCGGGTACTTCCGCGCCCGCGAGGCGGACGTCGCCACCCCCGGCGACTGGCCGCTCGCCCGGCTCGCCGAGGGAGCCCGGTTCGCCGGCGGCGTCCACGGCGAGCCGCTGCTCGGCACCCTCCGGCCGGGTGCCCCGGCCGACCTCGTCGTCCTCGACTACCCGACCCCCACCCCGGTGACCGCCGACAACCTGGTCGGCCACTGGGTCTTCGGCCTCTCCTCGGGCCAGGTCCGCGACGTGGTCGTCGCCGGCGAGCTGGTCGTCGCCGACCGCCGTTCGACCCGCGTCGACGAGGCCGAGGCGGCCGCCGCCGGCGCCGTCGAGGCCCGGCGCCTGTGGGAGCGGATGGACGAGATCGGACCGCACGAGTTCGAACCGATGAGCTGACCCGAGGAGCAGACGATGAGAGTGGCGCTCTACCTCCAGGACCTCCACCCCCTGCGCGAGGGCATGGAGTACGCCCGCTACGCCGAGGAGCGTGGCTTCGACGCCGTCTGGCAGGCCGAGAGCCGGCTGGTCCGCGAGGCGACGGTGCCGATGGCGGCGTACGCCGCCGTCACCAGCCGGATCAAGGTGGGCTCGGGCATCGTGCCGATCTGGACCCGCAACGTCGGACTGCTCGCCGCGACGTTCGCGACGCTCGACGAGCTGGCGCCCGGGCGGGTGATGCTCGGCCTCGGCGCCTGGTGGGAGCCGCTGGCCACCAAGGTCGGGGTCGAGCGGCGCAAGCCGCTGCGTGCGATGCGCGAGACCGTCGAGGCCACCCGACGGCTGCTCGCGATGGAGCGGGTCACCTACGACGGCGAGTTCGTGCACCTCGACGACGTCGAGATCGACATCGTCCACGGCGACCGCTCGCCCAAGCAGGTGCCGATCTACATCGGCGCGACCGGCATGCAGATGATGGAGCTCGCCGGCGAGATCGCCGACGGCGTGCTGCTCAACTACATGGTGTCGCCGTCCTACAACGCCCAGGCGATGGCCGCTCTCGCCACGGGCGCGGCGAAGGCCGGCCGGTCGGTCGACGACCTCGACCGGCCACAGCTCGTCGTGTGCTCGGTCGACCGCGACCGGGCACTCGCGCTCGACCGGGCCCGGGAGCTGCTCACGCAGTACCTCGGCCAGCAGCCGCACATCATGAAGGCCAGCGGCGTCGATCCCGCGCTCATCGAGGAGATCGGCAAGGTCTTGACCTGGCCGGCCGAGCGAGAGGAGATCCTCCGGGCCATGCGGCTGGTCCCCGATGACGTGGTGCAGCAGATCACCGCCTCCGGCAGCCCGGAGGAGTGCCGCGCCAAGGTCACCGAGTACGTCGAGGCGGGCGCGACCTGCCCCGTCCTGTACCCGCTCGGCGACGATGTCCGACTGATGATCGACACCTTCGGTGTCTGAAGAGGAGAACGCACGATGAGGAGCTTCCTGGGCCGCGACATCCTGTCCCTGAAGGACGTCGAGCGCGACGACTACTTCCGGATCTTCCGGGTCGCCGAGGAGCTGCGCCCTCACGCCGAGAACCGCCGCAACGGCGACCTCCTCAAGGACAAGACGCTCCTCACCGCGTTCTACCAGCCCAGCACCCGCACCCGGCTCTCGACCGAGGCCGCCATGCACCGCCTCGGCGGCCACGTCCTCGGGTTCTCCGACGCGAAGATGACCCGCGCCGGCGACTTCTACCAGGAGTCCATGAAGGACACCGTGAAGATGCTGGAGTACTACGGCGACGTGATCGCGATGCGCTCGCACGTGCAGGGCGCCCCCCACGAGGCCGCGCACTGGGCGTCGGTGCCGGTGATCAACTGCGGCGACGGCTGGGGCGAGCACCCGACCCAGGTGCTCACCGACCTCTACACGATCTGGCGCGACAAGGGCACGCTCGACGGCCTGAAGGTGCTGTGCGTCGGCGACATGCGGATGCGCACGATGCACTCGATCCTCTACGCGTCCTCGCAGTTCGACATGGAGGCGTTCGTCGTCTGCCCACCGGAGCTGGCGCTGCTCGACGACTTCAAGGCCGAGCTCGCCGAGCGCAGCGTGAACTACCGCGAGGTCGAGTCGGTGGAGGCGTGCATCGCCGACGCCGACGTGATCTACATGGAGCCGGTCGTCCAGGCCGACTACACCCAGTCCCGCGTGGACCCCACCGCCGAGAAGGGCGCCACGCCGGCGGCGTACCAGGTCACCCGGCGGCTGCTGCACGAGAAGGCCAAGCAGGACTCGATCGTGCTGCACTCGCTGCCGCGGATGGACGAGCTGACCACGGATGTCGACAGCACCCGGCACGCCCGCTACTGGGCCGAGGCGGCCAACGGGGTGTCGCTGCGGATGGCGCTGCTCGCGCTGGTCCTCGGAGCGGTCGAGTAGCCGGGGGAGGGGGACCGATGCAGACCCACCTGCGCGGCCGCGACGTCATCGACTTCCAGGACTGGACGCGCGACGAGATCGACACCGTGCTCGACGTGGCGTTCGCCCTGAAGCGCGATCGGGCGCTCGGCCAGCCGCACCCCTACCTGCGCGACAAGGTCCTGGCGATGCTGTTCTTCTTCGCCAGCACCCGCACCCGTGCCTCGTTCGAGGCCGGCATGGCCCAGCTCGGCGGGCACGCGCAGTTCATCGAGAGCAGGTCCACGCAGATCGCCCACGGCGACACCGCCACCGAGATCGGCGAGATCCTCGGCCGCTACAACGACGGGATCGCGATCCGCAACGTCGACTGGGGCGTCGGCAACACCTACATCCGCGAGGTCGCCGCCGCCAGCCGGGTGCCGGTGCTGAACATGCAGTGCGACCACTTCCACCCGCACCAGGCGCTGGCCGACCTGATGACGATCATCGAGCGGTTCGGCGACCCGCGGGGTCGTACGGCGACGATCAGCTGGGCGTGCGCGAAGACCTACTCCAAGCCGCTCAGCGTGCCGCAGAGCCTGATCATGCTGCTGCCCCGGTTCGGGATGAACGTCCGCCTCGTGCATCCGCCGGAGTTCGCGCTGATGCCCGACTACGTCGAGCAGGCCAGGGAGAACGCCCGGCTCGGACGCGCGTCCTTCGAGCTGATGGACGACTTCGACGCGGGCATCCGCGGGACCGACGTCGTCTACGCGAAGAGCTGGGGGGCGGTGATGACCACCTCCGACGTCGAGGAGGAGAAGCGGCTCGTCGACTCCTACGCCGACTGGATCGCCGACGAGCGCCGGCTCGAGACCGCCGCCGAGGACGCGATCTACATGCACCCGCTGCCGGGTGAGCGCGGCACCGAGGTGACCGACGGCGTGATCGACGGCCCGCACAGCGCGGTCTTCGACCAGGCCGAGAACCGCTTGCACGGCCAGAAGGCCGTGATGGCACTGACGATGGGCTGAGGCCCGGGAGGACGGTGGCACGATGGTGACGGTTTCCGCCTACGCGCGTCCCTCGACGATGGACGAGGCCCTCGAGCTGCTGGCCTGGTCCGGCGCGGTCGCGCTCGCCGGCGGCACCCGACTGGGTGGCGACACCTCGGCGCGCCGGGTCGAGGTGGTGGACCTGCAGGCGCTCCACCTCGACGGCATCCGCGCCGAGGGCGAGCACGTGCTGCGGATCGGGGCGATGACGCGGCTCCAGCAGCTCGTCGACAGCGACCTGGTGCCCGAGGTCGTCCGCGAGGCCGCGCGCCGGGAGCGGCCGAGCACGCTGCGTGCCCAGGGCACGGTCGGCGGCTGCGTCGCGACCGGCGACGCGGAGAGCGAGCTGCTGGCCGCGCTGCTCGTCCACGAAGCGGTGGTGCACCTCGACACCGGCCAGGGGACCGACGCGCTCCCGCTCGAGGCGCTCCTCGCGGCGCTCCCGGTCGGGCCCGGGCGGATCGTGACGGCCGTGACGCTGCGCATCGACGGCACCGCCGCCGCCGCGCACACCGCCCGCACCCCCGCCGACCGCGCCATCGTCGCGGCGTTCGCGCGGGAGAGCGAGCGCGGGCGACGGGTGGCGCTGACGGGCGTGGCGGCCACGCCGGTGCTCGTGCAACCCGGCGAGGAGCTGCATCCGGTCGGCGACTTCCGCGGGTCCGACGAGTACCGCCGGGCCCTGGCCGACGTGCTGACCGACCGAGTGGTGGAGGCGATCTCATGACCCCCGTGACGATGGACCTCGAGCTCACGCTGAACGGGTCGCCGCGCACGGTGACCTGCGCCCCGGGGGACTCGCTGCTCACCGTGCTGCGCCGCCTGGGCTGCTTCAGCGTCCGGTACGGCTCGGAGACCGGCGAGACCGGGGCCGCGGCGGTGCTGCTCGACGGCCGGCTCGTCTCGGCCGACGTACTGCTCGCCGCCCAGGCGGGCGGCCACGAGGTGACGACCGTCGAGTCGCTCAACGTCGCCACCGGGGAGCTGCACCCGATCCAGGCGGCGTTCGTGGAGTCCGGTGCGCTCCAGTCGGGCTACTCGGCCGGAGCGATGGTGCTGGCCGCCCAGGCGCTGCTCGCGCGGGTGCCGGACCCGTCGGAGTGGCAGATCCGCGACGCGTTCTCCGGGATCCTCGACCGCGAGACCGGCTACGTGAAGGTCGTCGACGGGGTGCAGCGGGCCGCGGCGCTGCTGCGCGGCGAGAAGCCGGAGCCGATGGCGCCGGTGATCGTCGAGCGGCTCACCGACGGCGGTGGCGCACCGGTGCCCGAGGCTCCGGCCGCCCGGCCGCGACTGGTGCCCGCCGCGGACGTCCCGCCGACGCAGGTGGTCGGTGCGGGCGCGGCGAAGGTCGATGCGCTCAAGCTGGTCAAGGGGAATCCCGCGTTCGTCGACGACATCGAGCTGCGCGGGATGCTGTACGCCAAGGTGCTGCGCAGCCCCCATGCCCACGCGCGCATCGTCGCCATCGACGACGCCGAGGCGCGCGCGCTGCCGGGCGTGCACGCGGTCCTGCACACGTTCAACACCCCGCGGGTGAAGTACGCGTCCGGTGGCCAGAGCTGGCCCAACCCGCGGCCCTGGGACCAGGTCAGCTTCGACGACAAGGTCCGCCACGTCGGCGACCGGGTCGCCGCGGTCGCCGCGGAGACCCTCGAGATCGCCGAGGAGGCGTGCCGGCGGATCACGGTGACCTACGACGTGCTGCCGGCGGTCTTCGACGAGGTCGAGGCCATCCAGCCGGGCGCCCCGGTCATCCACGACGAGGACGACACCGAGGGCATCCTCGATGCGTCTCGCAACATCCCCCGCGACGTCAACGGTCAGACCGTGCCCGACGAGGAGGTCGAGGCGGCGTTCGCGGCCGCTCCGCACGTCTTCGAGCGGACCTTCCACGTCCAGCAGCAGCACACCTGCCCGATCGAGCCGGCCATCACGATCGGCTGGCTCGACGAGGACGAGCGGCTGGTGCTGCGCAGCTCGACCCAGGTCCCGTTCCACGCGCGGCGCATGGTGGCGCCGCTGCTCGGCCTGCCGGTCAAGCAGATCCGGGTGATCAAGCCGCGCATCGGCGGCGGGTTCGGGGGCAAGCAGGAGATGCTGCTCGAGGACGTCGTCGGGCACCTGGTGCTCGCCACCCGTCGTCCGGTCCGGCTCGAGCTGACGCGCGAGGAGGAGTTCGTCTCCGCCCGCATCCGCCACGCCCAGACCGTCACGTTCCGCGCGGCCGTCGACGACGAGGGCCGGCTGCTGGGGCTCGACCACCGCGTGGTCGGCAACACCGGGCCCTACGCGACCCACGGGTTCACCGTGCAGTCGGTCTCGGGTCAGCGCGGGCTGTCGCAGTACAACTGCCCGGCCAAGCGCTACCACGCCGACGTCGCGTACACGAACCGGCCCGTGGCCGGCGCGTTCCGCGGCTACGGTGCGCCGCAGGCGCTGTTCGCGCTCGAGTCCCTGATGGACGACGTCGCCCGCGGCCTGGGGGTCGATCCGGTCGAGCTGCGCCGGAAGAACTGGGTCCGCACCGGTGACCCGCTCGACATCCTGCCCGCGCTCGGCGAGCGCGGTGCCGCCGAGATCGCCGGCGAGCTGCCGCGGGTGACCAGCTGCGCGACCGACGAGTGCGTCGCCCAGGCGCTCCGCGCGATCGACTGGGAGCGGCGCAACGACCCCACCTGGAAGCAGCCACCGGACCGGCCCAACATCCGCCGCGGTGTCGGGTTCGCGCTGTGCATGCAGGCGACCGCGATCCCCAACCTCGACATGGGTGGCGCCTCGATCAAGATGAACGACGACGGCTCGTTCAACCTGCTGTTCGGGGCGACCGACCTCGGCACGGGCGCCGACACGGTGCTGGCCCAGATCGCCGCCGAGGTGCTCGGCGTCGAGGCGGACGACATCATCGTCTACGCGGCCGACACCGACATGACGCCGTTCGACGTGGGCGCGTACGCCGACAGCACGACCTACATCTCCGGGATGGCGGTGAAGAAGGCGGCGGAGGCCGTGCGCGAGCGGATCGTGCTGCGTGCCGCCCGGCTCCTCGGACTCGACGACGCCGGCCAGGTCGAGCTGCGCAACCGGCAGGCCTTCGCCCCCGACGGGCGGTCGGTCACGCTGCAGGACGTGGCGCTGCACGCCCTGCACCTCGACGACCAGGAGCAGATCATGGCGACCGCCAGCCACGTGTCCGGGGAGTCGCCGCCTCCGTTCGCCGCGCAGACGGTCGAGATCGAGGTCGACGTCGACACCGGCCAGGTGACGGTCACGAAGCTCGTCATGGCCGTCGACGCCGGCGTGGTCATCAACCCCACGACGGCCAGCGGACAGGTCGAGGGCGCGATGGTGCAGGCGCTGGGGTACGCGCTCACCGAGGACCTCGTGCTCGACGAGGCCGGGCGGGCGGTCAACGCGCAGATCGGTCCGTACTGGATCTTCCGGCCCGACGACACGCCCCCGATGGAGGTGTTCCTCGTGCAGACGATGGAGCCGAGCGGGCCGTTCGGCGCCAAGTCGATCGGCGAGATCGCGATCGACGGGGTGGCGCCCGCCGTGCGCAACGCGATCCTCGACGCCACCGGGGTCACGGTCGACGATCTGCCCATGACGCCCGAGCGGGTGTGGCGGGCCCTCCACGCCTAGCAGCCACGATGAGCGACTACATGCTGGTCCGCGGCGGCACCGTCGTGGACGAGGACGGCACGCGGCGCGCGGACGTCCTGGTGCGAGAGGGCCGGATCGCGGCGGTGGCGCCGGGTCTGACCGCGGACGGCGGCGCGGGGGTCGAGGTGGTCGACGCGGGCGGGGCCTACGTAGTCCCCGGCGGCATCGACGTCCACACCCACTTCGCGCTGCCCGTGGGTGCGGTCACCTCGGCCGACGACTTCGAGTCCGGCACGCTGGCGGCCGCCTGCGGCGGCACGACCTGCGTGGTCGACTTCGCCGGCGCGGGCCGCGAGCCCTGGCAGGAGGCGCTCGAGACCTGGCACGACCGGGCGCGGGACCGGGCGGTCGTCGACTACGGCTTCCACCTGACGGTCACGGAGCTGCCCGAGGACCTGGACGCCGCGGTCGATCGGTTCGCCGAGTTCCTCCGGCACGGCGTCGCCAGCGTCAAGCTGTACCTCGCCTACCCGGAGCGGCTGATGGTCGACGACGAGACCCTGGCGCGCGCGCTCGCGGCGGCCCGGCGTACCGGCATGCGGGTGTGCGTGCACGCCGAGGACGGCGCGACCGTCGAGACCCTGGTCGCCCAGGCGATCGCCGCGGGGCGGACCGGTCCCGACGCGGTGCCGTCGGCGCGCCCGGCCTCGGTCGAGGCCGCGGCGATCCACCGTGCCGCGGTGCTGGCGGGGGTCGCGGACGCGTGGCTCTACGTCGTGCACCTCTCGAGCGCCGCCGGTCTCCAGGCGGTGCGCAACGCCCGCGCCGCCGGGATCGATGTCCACGCGGAGACCTGCCCGCACTACCTGTACCTCGACGCGGCGCACCTCGCGGCCGGGGAGCAGGACTTCGTGTGCGCGCCGCCCCTGCGGAGCGCCGACGATCGCGCCGCGCTGTGGGGCGCGCTCGCGGAAGGGGACGTCGAGGTCCTCGCGACCGACCACTGCCCGTTCACCGAGGCCGACCGCCGGCGCGGCACCGGAGGGGAGGGCTGGTCCGACTTCCGGCAGATCCCTGGGGGCCTCAGCGGCGTCGAGACCCGGCTGTCGCTGGCCTACCAGGGCGTCGTCGACGGACGGCTGTCGCTCGAGCGCTGGGTCGAGGTCACGGCCGGTGCCCCCGCGCGGCTGTTCGGGCTCGACGGCGCCAAGGGGGCGGTACGCCGCGGGCTCGATGCCGACCTGGTGGTGTTCGACCCGGGCGCCAGCCGGGCCCTCGACGCGCGCACCCTGCACTCGCGGTGCGACCACAGCCCCTACGCGGGCCGGGTCGTGACCGGCTGGCCGGCCGTCACCATCAGCCGTGGCGAGGTCGTCGCGGTCGCTGGGGAGCCGGCGGACCCGCGTCCGGGACGCGGCCGTTTCGTCCGGCGGCGAGGGCTCGGGGCCGCGTAAAATGTCGTCGCGTTGGCTGCGTGAGGAGAGGGCATGGCAGCAGCACCCAGCATCACCGTCAACGGCACCACGCGGTCCCTCGCCGGGGTGGCGCCGCACACGACGGCGCTCGACTGGTTGCGCGGCCTCGGCCTCACCGGCGCCAAGGAGGGCTGCGCCGAAGGTGAGTGCGGCGCGTGCGCCGTGCTGGTCGCCCGGTCCGACGGCGAGGTCACCTGCTGGACCGCCCTCAACGCCTGCCTGGTCCCGGCGGTCGCGCTCGACGGCCAGGAGGTCGTGACCGCCGAGGGCCTCGGCACGCCGGACGACCTGCACCCGGTCCAGCGCGAGCTCGCCGAGCGAGGCGGGTCGCAGTGCGGCTACTGCACGCCGGGCTTCGTGTGCAGCATGGCCGCGGAGTTCTACCGGCGTGACCGGGGCGGCGACGTCGTGACCGACGACCGGGGACCCAACGGCTTCGACCTGGCCGCCCTCAGCGGGAACCTGTGCCGCTGCACCGGCTACCGCCCGATCCGCGACGCCGCGTACGCCCTGGGCGACCCGGCGCCCGACGACCCTCTCGCGGCGCGGCGGCACCGGCCCGCGCCGCCGCCGGCCGCGACCCACGTGGACGGCCCGGACGGACGTTTCGTACGCCCGCGGGACCTCGCCGAGGCGCTCGACCTGCTGCGGGAGCACCTGGACGCGCGGCCGATCGCCGGCTGCACCGACTGGGGTGTCGACGTCAACCTCCACGGCGCCCGCGCGCCGTACCTCGTCGCGATCGACCAGCTTGCCGAGCTGCGCCGGGTCTCCGTGCCGGAGGCGCCCGGTGGCGCCATCGAGATCGGCGCCGCGCTCTCCCTCTCCGAGGTCGAGTCCGCCCTGGCTGGCGGGGTGCCGCTGCTGGCCGAGCTGTTCCCGGCGTTCGCGTCGCGGCTGATCCGCAACAGCGCGACGATCGGCGGCAACCTCGCCACCGCCTCGCCGATCGGCGACCTGGCGCCGGCGCTGCTGGCGCTGGAGGCCACCGTGGTGCTCGTCTCCGCCGCCGGCGAGCGCGAGGTGCCGGTCGACGGGTTCTGCACCGGCTACCGACGCTCACAGCTGCGTCCGGGCGAGCTGATCCGGGCGGTGCGGATCCCGCAGCCCCAGGCCGGGCTCACCGCGTTCCACAAGATCGCCAAGCGGCGGTACGACGACATCTCCAGCGTCGCGGTCGCCTTCGCCCTCGACGTGGTCGACGGCACCGTCGTCCGGGCGCGGATCGGCCTCGGCGGCGTGGCCGCGACGCCGGTCCGCGCGCGGAGGGCCGAGGCC
>NZ_DASWVI010000254.1:0-16652 GCF_036401255.1 Nocardioides sp.
CGAACGCGAGCGGCGTCCGGTGCGTGCGGTGGCAAGGCGGCCGAGGAACGGCGTGGCGGGTCACTCCGACCGAGGCGAACGCCGCCAACGCTCCACCGGGCGTCGCGTAGCCGCGCGGATTGTTCATCAGACTCCTAGGGCCCGACCAGCGCCCCCGCGTGCGGGGGCAGCGACAGCCGGCCGGCGTCCAGCGTGACGCCGGCGCCGGTCTCGAACAGCAGCGTCGCGGCGGCGGTCTCGACCGTCGCCGCGGCCTCGCCGAAGTTCACCACCACGGTGAGCTCGTCGCGGCGCATCGTGAACACCCGCGTCTGCTCGTCGGCCGTGCACCCGACGGCCGCGAACGATGGGTCGGTCAGCGACTCGTGCTCGCGGCGCAGCGCTGCCAGGCGTCGGTACACGTCCAGGATCCGGGCGTGCCGGCCGCCGGTGGCCTCGGACCAGTCCAGCTTGGAGCGATGGAAGGTCTCCGGGTCCTGCGGGTCCGGCACGACGGCCGGGTCCCAGCCCATCCGCTCGAACTCCGCGATCCGGCCCTCGGCGGTGGCGGTGCCGAGCTCGGGCTCCGGGTGGGAGGTGAAGAACTGGAACGGGGTGGAGGCCGCCCACTCCTCGCCCATGAACAGCATCGGCGTGAACGGGCCGCACAGCGTCAGCAGGGCGGCGCAGGCGAGCTGGTCGTCGTCGAGCACCTCGGTGATGCGGTCGCCGCGGGCGCGGTTGCCGATCTGGTCGTGGTTCTGGCTGCACACCACGAGCCGCCAGGCCGGCATCGAGCGCAGGTCGACGGGGAAGCCGTGGGTGCGGCCCCGGAACGACGACCAGGTGCCGTCGTGGAAGAACCCGCGCTCGCAGACCTTCGCGAGCGCCGAGAGCGGCGCGAAGTCGGCGTAGTAGCCCTCGGTCTCGCCGGTGAGCGCGACGTGCACGGCGTGGTGGAAGTCGTCGCTCCACTGGGCGTGGAGCCCGTAGCCGCCGGCCTCGCGCGGGCGCACCAGCCGGGTGTCGTTGAGGTCGGACTCGGCGATCAGCGTGAGCGGCCGGCGCTGGTGGGCGGACAGGGCGTCGACCATCACCGCCATCTCCTCCAGCAGATGCTGGTGGCCGGCGTCGTTGAGCGCGTGCACGGCGTCGAGCCGCAGCCCGTCGACGTGGTAGTCGGAGAGCCACATCCGCACGTTGTCGAGGATGTAGCGGCGCACCTCCTCCGACCCGGGGCCGTCGAGGTTGAGGAAGTCGCCCCAGGTGTTCGCACCACTCTTGAGGTACGGCGCGAACAGCGGCAGGTAGTTGCCCGACGGTCCGAGGTGGTTGTAGACGACGTCCTGGATCACGCCGAGCCCGGCCGCGTGGCAGCCGTCGACGAAGCGCTGGTAGCCCTCGGGCCCGCCGTACTGCTCGTGCACGGCGAACCAGCCGACGCCGTCGTAGCCCCAGTTGTGGGTGCCGTTGAACGCGTTGACCGGCATCAGCTCGACGAGGTCGACGCCGATCTCGCGCAGGTGCCCGAGCTTCTCCAGCGCCGCGTCGAACGTGCCCTCGGGGGTGAACGTGCCGACGTGGAGCTCGTAGATCACCGATCCGGCGAGCTGCCGACCGGTCCAGGTGAGGTCGTTCCAGACGTACGACGCGGGGTCGAACGTCCGGGACAGCTCGTGCACCCCGGCCGGCTGACGGCGCGAGCGCGGGTCCGGCCGTGGGGTGTCGTCGTCGCCGACCAGGTAGCCGTAGTCGACGTCGGCGCCCGTGGGCACCGGCTCCGCGGGCGCCCACCAGCCGTCGTCGCCCTTCGTCATCTCGAGGGTCTCGCCGGCGACCGAGAGCCGCAGCCGCTCGGGCAGCGGCGCCCAGACGTCGAAGGGTCCTCGGGTCACGGCTTCTCCTTCACGAGCAGGGCGACGGGCAGGGTGGCGAGCAGGTCGGCGAGCCGCGGCGAGGCCGGGGCGCCCGTGAGGGCGTCGTGCCACTCGCCGGGCGGCAGCGCCAGCTCGGTGTCGCCCCAGCCGCCCCGAGCAGCCAGCCCGGCCGGCAGCCTGGTTGCGACCGTGATCGCCCCGCCGCGGTCGAAGGCCAGCACGTGCTCGGCTGCATCGCCGGTTGCGGAGACGGCGACGTACGTCGTGAACAGCTCGGGCCGGTCGCGCCGCAGGGTGAGCGCGGTGCAGGTGACGTGCAGCTTGTCGACGGCGTCGTCGGTGTCCTCGCCGGCCAGGACCGCGGCGCGGTGGTCGAAGTCGACCGGGCGCCGGTTGTCCGGGTCGACGAGGCTGGTCTCCCACAGCTCGCTGCCCTGGTAGACGTCGGGGACGCCCGGCATGGTGATCGCCACGACCTTGGCGGCCAGCGCGTTGGCGCGTCCCGGCTCGTCGATCCTGGCGGCCAGATCGGCGAGCACGGCGCGCACGTCGTCGGAGGTGAACACCGCGTCGACGGCGCGGTGCACGGCCGACTCGTAGGCCTCATCCGGCGCGGTCCACGTGGTGTGGTCGCCGGCCTCGCGCATCGCCTTCTCGGCGTACCCGTGCAGCCGCTGGGGCAGGTCGGGGAGGTGTTCGGGCGTCCAGGCGCCGAGCACGGCCTGCCACAGCAGCGAACCGAAGCCGGGGTCGGGCACCGGCGCCAGCTCGAGCAGGCGATCGAGCGCGGCCTCCCAGAGGCCGGGCATCTCGGCGAGCACGGTGATCCGGGCCCGCACGTCCTCCCCGCGCTTGGTGTCGTGGGTCGACAGCGTGGTCATCGCGTGCGGCCAGTCGCGCTGGCGGGTGGCCATCGCCTCGTGGAAGCCGTCCGGGTCGATCGCGAAGACCGACGGGTCGCCGCCGACCTCGTTGAGCGAGGTGAGTCGCGACCATCGGTAGAACGCGCAGTCCTCCACACCCTTGGCCATCACCATGCCGCTGGTCTGCTGGAACCTCAGCGCGGGCGGGTTGGCGGGGTCGGCGAGCACGGGCTCGAGGGCGTCGAAGGTCGACGCGAGGTCGGGCCGCGTGCGGCGGGCGTGGGCGAACGCCTCCTCGAGGTGGTCGCGCCCCTCGGGCAGGTAGGAGCGATAGACGGGGAAGCAGGCGAGCAGCTCGGCCACGGCGTCGCGGAGGCTGACCGTCGAGGGTCTCGATACGCCGCCTCGTTCCTCGGCGGCTACTCGACCACCGAGATGGGCTTCCGCCTCGCGGACGATGCGGCGCACCTCCGACTGCAGGATGCCGTCGGCCACGGCCCGCTTGGTGCCGCGGATCATCTCGGTCCAGTCGATCCGGCCGCCGCGCAGCCGCGCCTCGAGTGCGTCGAGCGGCGCCTGGCCCGCGGGGTCGGTGAGGACCCGGTCGATGAAGGCGAGCGCGTCGTATCCCGTCGTCCCCTGGGTCGCCCACGTGATGGGCAGCGACTCACCGGGCTCGAGGATCTTCTCCACGAGCACGTAGGCACCGCCGGTGAGCTCGGCGAGGTCGTCGAGGTAGCCCTGCGGGTCGCGCAGGCCGTCAGGGTGGTCGACCCGCAGCCCGTCGACGAGTCCCTTGTCGAACCAGCGCTTGATCTCGGCGTGCGAGCGAGCGAACACCTCCGGGTCCTCGACCCGCACCCCGGCCAGGGTGTTGACCGCGAAGAACCGGCGGTAGTTGAGCCGGTCGTCGGCGTCGCGCCACGAGACGAGCCGGTAGTGCTGCTCCTCGTGGGTCGAGGTGCCGGGCGCGAGTGGGAAGCGATGGTCGTGGTAGCGCAGCTCGCCACCCTCGACGCGGATCGAGCTCTCGTCGCCGTCGCCGACCACCGGGATCAGCACCTTGCCGTCGCCGGCGTCCCAGTCGACGTCGAACGCGTCGGCGTACGCCGAGTCGCGACCGTGCCGCAGCAGGTCCCACCACCAGGCGTTCTCGGCCGGGGTCGCGACGCCGACGTGGTTGGGGACGATGTCGACCAGCACGCCCATGCCCAGACGTCGGGCCTCGGCCGACACCGCGGCGAGCCCCTCCGCGCCACCGCGGGAGGCGTCGATGTGGTCGAACGCGACGACGTCGTAGCCGTGGCTGCTGCCGGGCTCGGCCGCGAGGATCGGCGAGAGGTACACCCAGTCGACGCCCAGGGCGTGCAGGTACGGCAGCCGCCGCGCGGCCTCGAACAGGTCGAAGTCGGCGGTGATCTGCAGCCGGTAGGTGCTGACGGGGGTCCGCATCGGGTCGGGCACCGGCTCAGGCGCGGCGGGCCTGGGCGACCGACGCGGCCACCGAGTGGTCGGGCTCGGCCTCGGGCTCCTGGTGCTCGCGGAGCACGATCACGCTGCGCGAGGTCATGGAGTACGTCGAGCCCGCGGCGTACGCCGGCCGCTCGTCGGCCGAGCCCCCGGTGTCGACGACGACGTCCCAGGCGTCGGCGTACTCGTCGGGCGGCAGGGTCACCTCGGCCGGTCCGTCGGCGTTGAAGTACAGCAGGAAGTGGTCGTCCACGATCGGGTCGCCGCGGTCGTCGACGCCCGCGATGCCGTGGCCGTTGAGGTACATCCCCAACGCCTGCGCGCCATTGTCCCAGTCCTCGTCCTCCATCGGCCGGCCGTCGAGGTGCAGCCAGACGATGTCGTTGAGCCGGTCGCCGTCGCCCCCGTCGGGGACGCGGACGGTGCCGCCGGTGAAGAACCGCTTGCGGCGGAACGTCGGGTGCTCGCGGCGCAGCCGGGCCAGTGCGGCCGTGAACTCGACGAGCGGCCGGTCGGCCTCGTCCCAGTGCACCCAGCTGATCTCGGAGTCCTGGGCGTAGGTGTTGTTGTTGCCGTCCTGGGTGCGGCCCATCTCGTCGCCGTGCAGCAGCATCGGGACGCCCTGGCTCAGCAGCAGCGTCGCGATGAAGTTGCGCTGCTCGCGGGCGCGGAACGCGAGGATCTCGGGGTCGTCGGTCGGTCCCTCGACGCCGTGGTTCCACGAGCGGTTGTGGCTCTCGCCGTCGGCGTTGCCCTCGCCGTTGGCCTCGTTGTGCTTCTCGTTGTAGGAGACCAGGTCGCGCAGCGTGAAGCCGTCGTGGGCGGTGACGAAGTTGATGCTCGCCACGGGGCGGCGCCCGGAGTGCTCGTAGAGGTCGGCCGACCCGGCGAGTCGCGAGGCGAACTCGCCGAGCGAGGGTTCGCCGCGCCAGAAGTCGCGGACGGTGTCGCGGTACTTGCCGTTCCACTCGGTCCACTGCGGGGGGAAGCCGCCGACCTGGTAGCCGCCGGGGCCGATGTCCCAGGGCTCGGCGATCAGCTTGACCTGGCTGACGACCGGATCCTGCTGCACGAGCTCGAAGAACGTCGAGAGCCGGTCGACGTCGTAGAACTCGCGCGCCAGCGTCGAGGCGAGGTCGAAGCGGAAGCCGTCGACGTGCATCTCGGTGACCCAGTAGCGCAGGGAGTCCATGATCAGCTGCAGGGAGTGCGGATGCCGGACGTTGAGGCTGTTGCCGGTGCCGGTGTAGTCCATGTAGTAGCGCTGGTCGTCCTCGACGACGCGGTAGTACGCCGCGTTGTCGATGCCCTTGAAGCTCAGCGTCGGCCCGAGGTGGTTGCCCTCCGCGGTGTGGTTGTAGACCACGTCGAGGATCACCTCGATGCCCGCGGCGTGCAGCGCCTTGACCATCGACTTGAACTCCTGCACCTGCTGGCCCGGCTGACCGGTGGCGGCGTAGTCGGCGTGCGGCGCGAAGAACCCGAGGGTGTTGTAGCCCCAGTAGTTGCGCAGACCCTTCTCGAGCAGCGTGCTGTCCTGGACGAACTGGTGCACCGGCATCAGCTCGATCGCGGTGACGCCGAGCTTGGTCAGGTGCTCGACGATCGCCGGGTGCGCGAGGGCGGCGTACGTCCCGCGCATCTCCTCGGGGATGTCGGGGTGCAGCTGGGTCAGGCCCTTGACGTGGGCCTCGTAGATGATCGACTCGTTGTAGGGGTAGTCGAGACGCCGGTCGCCCTCCCAGTCGAAGAACGGGTTGATCACCACGCCGTGCGTCATGTGGGCCGCGGAGTCGTCGTCGTTGCGGGAGTCCGGGTCGCCGAAGGTGTAGGAGAACAGGCTCTGGTCCCAGTCGATCTCGCCGGCGGTCGCCTTGGCGTAGGGGTCGAGCAGCAGCTTGCTGGGGTTGCACCGCTGGCCGTTCTCGGGGTCCCAGGGCCCGTGCACGCGGTAGCCGTAACGCTGCCCGGGTTGCACGGCGGGCAGGTAGCAGTGCCAGACGTACGCGTCGACCTCGGTGAGCTCGACCCGGGTCTCGCGGAGCTCTCCCTCGTCGGTGTCGAACAGGCAGAGCTCGACGCGCTCGGCGACCTCGCTGAAGAGGGCGAAGTTGGTGCCGCTGCCGTCGAACGTCGCTCCGAGCGGGTAGGCGCGTCCCGGCCAGACCTCCATGCCACCCTCCACCTGCTCGTCAACCCGGTCGTCCACCTGGTCGGCGGTTGGAACGATCAAAGCACACCCCTGCGTCGGTCGAGTATTCCGAACCGGGGGTACCCAGCGACACCCCGGGCGAACCGCGCGGCGCACCGGGCCGGCCGGGAATGCCGCGGCGTACGCCGGGGTTGCGGATCGTCGTGGCAGCCCCCGACGTGACCCGTGCCAGTGTGGGCCTGCGCAGCGAGCGGGGACCGGTGCTGCTCGCGGTGATGCTGAGCATCGGGCTGGTCGCGATCGACTCCACGATCCTGGCCACCGCCGTCCCCGCGGTGGTGGCGGACCTCGGTGGCTTCACCCAGTTCCCCTGGTTGTTCTCGGTCTACCTGCTCGCCCAGGCCGTGTCCGTGCCGGTCTACGCCAAGCTCGCCGACCAGGTGGGCCGCAAGCCGGTGATGCTCGTCGGCGTGGCGTTGTTCCTGCTCGGCTCGCTGCTGTGCGGTCTGGCGTGGGGGATGGGCGCGCTGATCGCGTTCCGGGCCGTCCAGGGTCTGGGAGCCGGGGCCGTCCAGCCGGTCGGCATGACGATCGTCGGCGACATCTACTCGATCGCCGAGCGGGCCAAGGTGCAGGGCTACCTCGCCAGCGTCTGGGCGATCTCCGCGGTCGTCGGCCCCACCTTGGGCGGGGTCTTCGCCGACTACCTCTCGTGGCGGTGGATCTTCTTCGTCAACCTCCCGCTCGGTGTCGCCGCCGGGTGGATGCTCCTGCGCCACTTCTCCGAGGACGTCGCCCGGGAGCGGCACCGCATCGACGTCGCCGGCTCCGTGCTCCTCACCGCCGGCGGCCTCCTGCTCCTGCTGGCGCTGCTGGAGGGTGGCATCCGCTGGGCCTGGTCGTCGAGCATGAGCATCGGGCTGTTCGCGGTGGCCGGCGTCCTGCTGGCGACGTTCGTCCTCGTGGAGCGCCGCGCCGCGGAGCCCGTGCTGCCGCTGTGGGTGTTCCGCCACCGGGTGCTGATCTCCGCGATGCTCGCCTCGCTCGTGGTCGGCGTGCTGATCATGGGGCTCTCGACGTACGTCCCGCTCTATGCCCAGACCGTGCTCGGCCACGGGGCGGTGGTCGCGGGCTTCGCCCTCGCGGCGATGACGCTGGGCTGGCCGATCGCAGCCTCCAACGCGGGCCGGCTCTACCTCTCGATCGGGTTCCGCAGGACGATGCTCATCGGCAGTGCGATCAGCCTTGCAGGCACGAGCCTGCTCGTGACGATCGGCCCGGACAGCTCGATCCTCCACCTGGCGGCAGCGTGCTTCGTGATGGGCATCGGCTTCGGGCTGGTCGCGAGCCCGTCGGTGATCGCCGCCCAGTCCTCGGTCACCTGGGGGCACCGGGGGGTCGCGACCGGCACCACGATGTTCGCGCGGTCGGTCGGCAGCGCGGTCGGCGTCGCGGTGTTCGGCGCCATCGCCAACGGCGTGGTCGCCTCACGGATCGGTCGCGGGGTCCCCGACCTCGAGCACCTCACACCGGGGGTGCTGCACCCGGCGGTGCACGCGGTCTTCGTCGCGTCGGCGGTCGCCGCGGTCTCGCTGGTCGCCGTCTCGGCCGTGATGTCTCGGCGGGTGGTGGAGCCGGTTACCGACCAGTAGTCCGCGACGTAGGATGCCCGCCATGAAGCGGAGCATCTACGACGAGGACCACGAGGCGTTCCGCGCCTCGGTGCGCGAGTTCCTCGAGCGGTCGGTCATCCCCCAGGTCGAGCAGCACGCTGCCGACAAGGCGATCCCGCGCGAGTTCTGGCTCGAGGCGGGCAAGCAGGGCTTCCTCGGCCTCGAGATCCCCGAGCAGTACGGCGGGGCCGAGGCGGGCGACTACCGCTTCAACGCGGTGCTGCTCGAGGAGCTCAACAAGGTCAACGCCGCGCTCGGCTCGTGCGTGGGCATCCACGCCGACATCACCGCGCCGTACCTCGTCGAGCTCGGCACCGAGGAGCAGAAGCAGCGCTGGCTGCCGGGCGTGGCCGCGGGCGAGATCCTGCTCGCCATCGGGATGACCGAGCCGTCCGGCGGGTCCGACCTGGCCGCGCTCAAGACCACGGCCGTCAAGGACGGCGACGCGTGGGTGCTCAACGGGTCCAAGACGTTCATCACCAACGGCTACTCCGCCGACCTGGTGATCATCGCGGCGCGCACCTCGCCGGAGAAGAAGGCCCGCGGCATCACGCTGTTCGCCGTCGACGCGTCGGCGCCCGGCTTCAGCCGCGGCCGCAAGCTCGACAAGGTCGGCCAGGACGAGTCCGACACCGCCGAGCTCTTCCTCGAGAACGTCCGGGTCACCGACGCCGAGATCGTCGGCGAGCTCGACGGCGGGTTCATCCACATGATGCAGAAGCTGCCCCAGGAGCGCCTGGGCTGTGCGATCTCCAACGTCGCGCACGCCAAGCAGATCCTGGTCGAGACGCTGCAGTACACCAAGGACCGCAAGGCGTTCGGCCAGGGCATCGGCTCCTTCCAGCACAACAAGTTCCTGCTCGCCGAGCTGTTCACCCAGATCGAGGTCACCGAGGCCTACATCGACCGGTGTGTCGTCGCGCACGACGCGGGCGAGCTGACGGCGGTCGACGCCGCCAAGGCCAAGTGGTGGAGCTCGCAGGTGCAGAACGAGGTGCTCGACCACTGCGTGCAGCTGCACGGCGGCTACGGCTACATGAACGAGTACCGCGTCGCCCGCGCCTGGCGAGACGCCCGGGTCTCGAAGATCTGGGCCGGCTCCAACGAGATCATGAAGGAGCTGATCGGGCGCGACCTCGGCCTGTGAGGGTCGCCGCGATCGGCCGGTGAGCCCAGGCAATCCTTGCTTGCGAGGGTCTGGCTCGCCGCGTTGGATTGAGCCCATGACCGCGAGCGATGTCGCGCCCCGCCTGGGGCCGCACGAGGACGAGCCGCACCCTCGCGGGTTCAACAACCGCCTGAACTGGCTGCGTGCGGCGGTCCTCGGCGCCAACGACGGCATCGTCTCGACGGCCGGCATCGTGATCGGCGCGGCCGGCGCCACCAGCGACCACAACGCGATCATGATCGCCGGTGTCGCGGGCCTGGCGGCGGGCGCGATGAGCATGGGCGCGGGCGAGTACGTCTCGGTCAGCACCCAGCGCGACTCCGAGCTCGCGCTGCTGGAGAAGGAGCGGCGCGAGCTGCGCGAGGAGCCCGAGGAGGAGCTCGCCGAGCTCGCCGGCCTGTACGCCGCCAAGGGGCTCTCCGACGAGCTCGCGCTCGAGGTCGCGACGGTGCTGACCGCCCAGGACGCGCTGGCGGCGCACGCCGAGGTCGAGCTCGGCATCGACCCCGACGACATCTCGAGCCCCTGGCACGCCGCCTGGGCCTCGATGCTGTCGTTCACGATCGGTGCGCTGCTGCCACTGCTGAGCATGGTGCTGGTCGCCGACAGCGCCGGCGTGGCGGTCACCGTCGTGGTCGTGGTCGTGGCGCTCGCGCTCACCGGCTGGGTCAGCGCCCGGCTGGGCTACAGCAGTCCGCCGCGGGCGGTCGCCCGCAACGTCGCGGGCGGGTTGTTCGCGATGGCGGTCACCTACGCCATCGGCGCGGCCCTCGGCACCCAGATCGGCTGACCCACGTCGACGTAGGTTGACCGGATGCGGATGTTCGTGGCGCTCGTGCCTCCGGAGGAGGCGATCGAGCACCTCGAGGAGTTCCTCGAGCCGCGGCGCTCGGCCGCCGCGTTCCGGTGGGCGGGCACCGACCAGCTCCACGTGACGCTGGCGTTCCTGGCCGAGGTCGAGGAGCGCCGCCTCGACGACCTGATCGAGCGGCTGGCCCGCGCCGCGGCGCGACGTACGCCGTTCGACACCGCGGTCGCCGGCGGTGGCGCGTTCCCGAACGTCGGCCGGGCCCGGGTGCTCTGGGCCGGCCTCGACCTCGACGACCACGGCCGCACCGAGCTCGACCGGCTCGCCACCGGCTGCCGCGCCGCCGCGAACCGCGCGGGTGTGCCGGTCGACGGGCAGCGCTTCCGCCCGCACGTCACGCTCGCCCGGATCGCGCACCCCACCGAGGTGACCGGCTGGGTGCGGCTCCTCGGTGCGTACGCCGGACCCGCGTGGCGCGCCGACCGGATCGAGCTGGTGGCGTCGTACCTCGGCGAGGGCCCGCGGGGGCGGCCGCGCTACGAGACCGTCGCCGAGCTCCCCCTGGGCTAGCGCTGCGTCAGTGCTGCCGCTGGTCGGGCGCCGCGCCGAGGCGGCGCAGGGCGTCGAGCAGGGCGGCGTCGGGACGCTCGCCGCCGTCACGCAGCTGCCCGACCACGTCGTCCGGCAGCGGGTCGAGCCCGCGCACCTCCTCGTGCAGCCGCTCCATGGTGGTGTCGAGGGCGTAGGCGGTCTCGGCGGCCTCGTGCAGCCGCTCGAGCAGCTCGGCCGGCACCTCGCGGCGGTACTTGTAGTAGATCTTGTGCTCCAGGCTGGCCCAGAAGTCCATCGCGACGGTGCGGAACTGCGCCTCGACGAGCACCGGCACCGGGCCCTCGGAGAGGAACACCGGCACCTGGACGAGCGCGTGCAGGCTGCGGTAGCCGTTGGGCTTGGGGTGGGCGATGTAGTCGCGCACCTCGACCGTCGAGACGTCCCCCTGGTCCACGAGCATGTCGAAGACGCGGTAGACGTCGGAGACGAAGCTGCACACGACGCGCACGCCCGCGATGTCGGTGATCGCCGCCCGGATCTCGTCGAACGTGGGCTGCCGATCCACGGCGAGCCCCTTGCGCTGGAGCTTCTCCACGAGGCTCTCGGGGGACTTCAGCCGCGAGATCACCGACTCGATCGGGTTGTAGTCGTGCAGGTGGGCGAACTCGTCGCGCAGGATGTTGAGCTTGGTGACGATCTCGTCCATCCCGAACCGGTGCTCGAGCATGAACCGCCGGAAGTCCTCGCCGCCCTGGCCGGTGCCCGCCTCGGTCACCCGTCCAGCGTACGGACGTGGGTGTGGCGCCGACGACGGGGTCCGGCCGCGGGTGGCCGCAGTCACCCGGGACGTCTCCGCGTCCGCGTCGTTGACCGGGCATGAGTGACGACGACGAGCGCCTGGGCCGGCCCGACGGGCACCGCTACGACGCCCCGGAGTCCGACGAGACCCGGGTCAGCAAGGAGTGGACCTACGCCGTCCTCGGCCTGCTCGTGGTGGTGCTGCTGGTGCTGATCGCGACCGGGAAGGTGCCGATCTTCGTGGGGTGAGCTGCCCCAGCCTGAGCCTGCGAAGGCTGGGACTCAGCAACCGGTCGCCGTCCAGCTGTAACGCCGTGTTACCCCAACTCCTACCCGTGTTGCAGCGGGGTGGGAGGTCAGGGTAAACGGGCGTTACAGTGCGAGGGTCGGCGCTCAGCCGACGATGCCGTAGAGCCGGTCGCCGGCGTCGCCGAGGCCGGGGACGATGTAGCCCTTGTCGTTGAGCCGCTCGTCCATCGCGGCGGTGACGACGGTGACCGGCACGTCGAGACCCTCGAGCTCGCGCTCGAGACGCGCGCAGCCCTCGGGGGCGGCGAGCAGGCAGATCGCGGTGATGTGGTCGGCGCCGCGGTCGGTGAGGAACCGGATCGCCGCGGCGAGCGTGCCGCCGGTGGCCAGCATCGGGTCCAGGACGTAGCACTGGCGCCCGGACAGGTCGTCGGGGAGGCGCTCGGCGTACGTCGAGGCCTCGAGCGTGTCCTCGTTGCGGACCATCCCCAGGAAGCCCACCTCGGCGGTCGGCAGCAGCCGCATCATCCCGTCGAGCATCCCGAGGCCGGCCCGCAGGATCGGCACCACCAGCGGGCGGGGCTTCGCGAGCTGGACGCCGGTGGTCGGCGCGACCGGCGTGACGACGTCGATGGGCGCGACCCGCACGTCGCGGGTGGCCTCGTAGGCGAGCAGGGTGACCAGCTCGTCGGCCAGCCGGCGGAACGTCGGCGAGTCGGTCTCCTCGTTGCGCAGGTGGGTGAGCTTGTGGGCGACGAGCGGGTGGTCGACGACGTGCGTGCGCATGTCCCAGACCCTAGTGGGTTCAACGGCAAAGGGCTTGGCCGCGTCCTCCCGGTCTGCCAGTCTGGAGGGCGGGACCGACACGGGACGGAGGTTGGAGATGGTCGAGCAGCTCGACGGGATCGACTTCGCCCTCGCCGCCTACCGCGAGGACGGTGCGTGGACCGTCCAGGAGCTGGCCCACGACGTGATCGAGGAGATCGACACGTTCGCCGCCGCGCTGCGGCGGTTCCCGGGTGACGGCGGCGCCGTGGGCATGGTGGCCGCCGACGAGGACTACTTCGTCCTGGTGCGGGTCGCGGGTCCGTCCACGCGGGTGCTGCTCTCCGACATCACCGCCGCCGACGAGTGGGAGCTCGCGGCCTCGGCCGTGGCGTTCCTCGGCCTCCCGATGCCCGAGGACGAGGACGACCAGCTGCCCGCGGGCGACCTCGACCTGCTCGGTGACCTCGGCATGCACGCGATGGACATGGGCGTGCTGCTCGACGACGTCGACCTCTACCCCGACGAGATGCTCTCCGACGTCGCGCGCCGGCTCGGCTTCGGGGAGCAGTTCGACGACGCGGTCGGCCTCACCTCCGCGTGACCACCGGCCGGTGGGAGGGCGCGATGCGCGCCGCTCTCGACGAGGCGCGCGCCGCGCTGACGACCGGCGACGTGCCGATCGGCGCGGTCGTGCTCGGCCCGGACGGTACGCCGGTCGCGCGCGGCCGCAACGTCCGCGAGGCCGCCGGCGACCCGACCGGGCACGCCGAGGTGGTCGCCCTCCGCGACGCCGCCCGGGCCCGGGGCGAGTGGCGCCTGGACGGCCACACGCTGGTCGTCACGCTCGAGCCGTGCACGATGTGCGCCGGTGCGGCGGTCCTGAGCCGGGTCGAACGGGTCGTCTTCGGCGCCTGGGACCCCAAGGCCGGCGCCGTCGGCAGCCTCTGGGACGTGGTCCGCGACCGGCGGCTCAACCACCGGCCCGAGGTGGTCGGCGGGGTGCTCGCCGAGGAGTCCGCGGTGCTCCTGGAGGAGTTCTTCGCCGCTCAGCGATAGCGGTCAGGATCTGGCCTCTACGGCTCGTACCGTCGTCGCATGGACTACAAGATCGAGCTCATCCCCCTGGCGGTCACCGACGTCGATCGGGCCCGCGGCTTCTACGGCGACGCGCTGGGCTGGAGCGTCGACCATGACCAGACGGTCTCGTCCGACCTGCGGTTCGTGCAGGTGACGCCCCCGGGCTCGGCCTGCTCCATCTGCTTCGGCATCGGGCTCGACATGATGCCGCGGGGCTCCTCGCAGTTCATCCAGGTCGTGGTCGCCGACGCCGACGCCGCTTTGGCGGAGCTGCGGGAGCGGGGCGTGGAGTGCGAGGGCGTCGACGAGCAGCCGTGGGGCCGGTTCGTGTACTTCCAGGACCCCGACGGCAACCGGTGGGCGCTGCAGCAGATCATCCGACCGGCCTGACGTCACGTTCCGGCCCGGACCCGGCGACATCGCCCCTCGTTCGTCCTACAGTCGATGGGACCGGACCTCGGGAGGAACGATGCGGCGGACGCGTGGACTGGGCACCTTGCTGGTCGCGTTGGCGGTCGCCGTGGCGGCGTCGGTCCCGGCCGGCGCGGCGCCCGCCGAGCCCGACCCGGCGCCGGTGGCCGCGGACGACGTCCTCGTGATCACGCCGATGATCCGCTACCGGGTCGACGTGCTGGCCAACGACGGCGGTGGCGACCCCGCGGGCGCGGACCTGCAGGTGTGCCGGTTCGACCCGGTGGGTGACGGCCTCGACGCGAGCATCACGTGGTACGACACCGAGCCCTCGGACCCGATCCTCTTCCCCGACTCGACGTACCTGGACATCCGGACCACCGCGCCGCTCCCGGTCGGCGAGCGCACGATCGCGTACGCCGCGTGCGACCGGCACCACACCGCGTGGGCGACGCTGACCCTGTCGGTGCGCCGCGTCGGGGCGGAGCGCGTCCCGGGCGCACCCACGTCGGCGCTGTTCACGAACCCGCTGGACGGCTCGATCGTGATCACCTGGCACGGCGCCGACGGCGACTCCGACCGGCTGTCCATCCCGGCGGGCGAGACCCGGCAGGTGGAGGTCGGCGCGGACGCGGTCGACTGGACGGCCGGTGCCTGGATCGGGAATCGGGACAACCCGACCCTCGACTCCGGGACCATCCCGGCCGTGGGTGCCGCGGGTGCCGCGCCGTCCGACCCGTCCGCGCAGTCCGCCGAGTCAGGCGCCGACCTGCCCGGCTCCGAGGCGGTCGACACGACGCCCCCCGCAGTCGGGCCCGACCACCTCACGCTCGAGTACAACGGCCGTGCCCGGGTCGACGTGCTCGCCAACGACAGTGACGACCACCCCGAGGACCTGCAGATCTGCCGCGTCGACCCGCCGCCGATGAGGCTCGGGCCGGCCGTCCCGCCGCTCCCGACGTGGGTCGGTGACGCGAGCGACCGGCGGCAGGTCATCGACGTCGCCACGAGGCAGACCCCCGGCGGGACCTACGACGTGCGCTACTACGCCTGCGACCGCGAGCAGCTCACGCCCGGGATCCTGACGGTGACCGTCCGGGACTTCCCGCGCCCGCTCGTCGACCGGGTCGACGGCCGGCCCGGCCTCGTGCGGGTGCGCAACCGCGGCTACCGCACGATCAACGTGCGTTACGTCCGGGGCGGAGCAGTGGACCTCGACTGGCGGCACCTCAGGGTGCGGCCGCACCGCACCGGCACCATCCGCGTGCCCTACAACGTGCTGGTCTACCACGTCCACACCAAGATCGGACTCCTGACCGTCGGCACGGTCCGCCACGTCCAGGGGCGATGAACCGGCCCACTCAGACGTCGACGGACTCCGCGCCGCCGGCGCCGGCGTGCTCGGTGCCCGGTTCGCCCTCCTCCGCGGTCTCCGGGGGGCCCTCGGTGCGGGTCTCGGCCTCGTCGGTGGCGGCCATGATCGCGGCGATCTCCCGCCGGTCACGGGCCGACGGGAAGCCCCAGCCGGGCTCGTAGCCGTAGACCTCGTCGAGGAGCCGGCCGTCGGCGAGGTTGTCGAGGATCTCCACGTCGTGCGGCCCGATCAGGCCGGGGTGCTCCACCCCGCAGGTCTCGGAGACCTTGAGCAGGTCGCGGCGCAGCGTCCGGACGTAGTTCGCGACCCGGGGCGCCTTGTCGTGGGGGTCCAGGCCGTGGGCCAGCCAGGGGTGCTGGGTGGCCACGCCGGTCGGGCACTCGCCGGTGTGGCACTTCTGGGCCTGCACGCAGCCCACCGCGAGCATCGCCTCGCGGGCCACGTTGACCAGGTCGGCACCGAGCGCGAACGCGACGACCGCGTTGTCGGGCAGCCCGAGCTTGCCCGAGCCGATGAACGTCACGTCCTCGTGGAGGCCGCGGCGCGCGAACTCGGCGTACACGCGTGCGAAGCCGAGCCGGAACGGCAACGACACCGCGTCGGTGAAGATCAGCGGAGAGGCACCGGTGCCGCCCTCGCCGCCGTCGATCGTCACGAAGTCGACGCCGCGCTCGCCCTTGGCCATCTCGTCGGTCAGGTCCCGCCAGAAGCCGAGGTCGCCGACCGCCGACTTGATCCCGACCGGCAGGCCGGTCTCGTCGGCTAGCAGCTCGACGAAGTCCAGCAGCGAGTCGACGTCGTCGAACTCCGAGTGCCGCGACGGGCTCAGGCAGTCGACACCGGCCGGGACGCCGCGGGTCTCGGCGATCTCCGCGGAGACCTTGGCGCCCGGGAGCACGCCACCGAGGCCGGGCTTGGCGCCCTGGCTGAGCTTGATCTCCAGTGCCCGGATCGGCGCCGACGCCACGAGCTCGCGCAGCCGCGGCAGGCTGAACCGGCCCTGCTCGTCGCGGCAGCCGAAGTACGCCGTACCGATCTGGAACACCAGGTCCGCGCCCTGGCGATGGTACGGCGAGACCGCACCCTCCCCGGTGTTGTGCAGGCAGCCGGCCTCGGCCGCTCCCCGGTTGATCGCCTCGACCGCGTTGCCCGACAGCGACCCGAAGCTCATGCCGGACACGTTGACCACCGACGCGGGGCGGAACGCCAGCCGCCGCCCGCGCGGTCCGCCGAGGACCTTCGCCGACGGCAACCGCGCCTCCTGGCCGACCGCGCCGTGCGTCGGGTAGGACCGCCCGAACGTCCGGTGGTGGACGATCACGTTGCCGGAGCTGTGCTCGAGGTCGTTGTCGGTGCCGAACCCGAAGTAGTTGTTCTGCAGCTTGGCCGAGGAGTACACCCAGCGGCGCTGGTCGCGGCTGAACGGCCGCTC
>NZ_DASWVI010000255.1:0-9193 GCF_036401255.1 Nocardioides sp.
ACGCTTCTGGGTGTGGACGACGAGCCCGGCTGGGTGTCGGGCTACGGCCCCGTCCCGGCGGACGTCGCGCGCCACCTGATCCGCCGGGCCCACGACTTCGGGCTGGCCGCGCTCCGGCGTCTCTACGTGCACCCCGCGACCGGGCGTCTCGTGGCCGCCGAGTCGCGCTCCAGGCGCTTCCCCGCCGGCCTCGCCGACCTCATCGGACTCCGCGACCAGGGCCGTTGCCGCACCCCCTGGTGCGACGCGCCGATCGCCGACCACGACCATGCCCAGGGGCTCGCCGAAGGCGGCCCGACCAGCCTCGTCAACGGCCAAGGTCTCTGCGAGGCCTGCAACATCGCGAAAGAAGCCATCGGCTGGCGAGCCAGACCCCGGCCCGGACCCGACGGGCACCATGATCTCCACACCATCGAGACCACCACACCGACCGGGCACGTCTACACCAGCGTCGCGCCCCAGGTCCGGGTCGTGCGACGACCGATGTCGATGGAGATCTATCTCGGTGACGAGTCCGTCGCCTGATCCAGCCCACGCCCAGGCACCGTGGGGCATCATGGCCTCTCGATGGCTGACTACCACGAGGCGAAGTTCGAGGCCGAGCTGTGCGAGCACCTCGCCGCCCACGGGTGGCTCTACGACCCCGGTGACGGCGACCGCTACGACAAGGCGCGCGCGCTCTACCCCGACGACATCTGGGCCTGGCTCGAGGAGACCCAGCCCGACGAGCTCGCCAAGGTGGCCAGCCGCGACCAGCTGCTCGACCGGATCGTGAAGGTGCTCGACGGCCCCCTGGAGACCACCGGCGGGACGCTCAACCTGCTCCGGCGTGGGTTCGCGACCGGCGCGGCCAGCTTCGCCATGGTCCAGGCCCGCCCCGAGACCGACCTCAACCCGGAGACCGGTCGACGCTACGCGGCCAACCGGGTGCGCGTGATGCGCCAGGTCCGCTACTCCCAGCACAACGGCAACGCCCTCGACCTCGTGTTCTTCGTCAACGGCCTGCCGGTGGCGACCGTCGAGCTCAAGACCGACTTCACCCAGACCAGCGGGCTCGCCGTCGAGCAGTACAAGCGCGACCGCACCCCGCGTGATCCCGCGACGAACAAGATCGAGCCGCTGCTCCGGTTCGGCCACCGGGCGTTGGTGCACTTCGCGGTCTCCAACACCGACGCCCAGATGACGACCCACCTCCGGGGCGCGGACACCCACTTCCTGCCGTTCAACACCGGCAACGCGGGTGGCGCGGGCAACCCGGCGAACCCGGACGGGTCGCCGACCTCGTACCTGTGGGAGCGCGTGTGGCAGCGCGACAACTGGCTGCGGATCCTGCTCTCGTTCATGCACCTGCACGTCGAGACCAAGACGCACCCGATCACCGGGGAGACCAAGCGGTCGGAGTCGCTGCTGTTCCCGAGGTATCACCAGTGGGAGGCCGTGACCGCGCTCGTCGCGGACGCCCGCGTGCAAGGCGCGGGCAAGCGCTACCTCGTCCAGCACTCCGCCGGGTCGGGAAAGTCCAACTCGATCGCCTGGCTCACCCACCAGCTCGCGACGCTCCACGACGCCGCGGGAGAGAAGGTCTTCCGCTCGGTCATCGTGGTGACCGACCGCAACGTCCTCGACTCCCAGCTGCGCGAGACCATCAAGAGCGTCGATCACCGGGCCGGTGTCGTCGTCTCCATCGGCGACGACACCGCAGGCGGCAGGTCGAAGTCCCAGCAGCTCGCCGAGGCGCTGACCAGCCTCGCGCCGATCATCACCGTGACCATCCAGACCTTCCCCTTCGTCGGGCAGGCGCTCGCCGACGCCGGCCTGGAAGGGGAGCGGTTCGCGATCATCGCCGACGAAGCGCATTCCTCGCAGACCGGCGTCGCGGCCGCCGAGATCAAGAAGGTGCTGTCCGCCGGGGAGCGCGCCGACCTCGACGACGGCGGCGGGGTCGGCACCGAGGATCTGCTCGCCTGGCAGATGGCGCAGCGAGCCGACAACCCGAACATCTCCTACTTCGCCTTCACCGCCACGCCGAAGAACAGGACCCTGGAGCTGTTCGGCACCCCGGACGCCGACGGCAGGCCAAGGCCGTTCCACCTGTACACGATGCGCCAGGCGATCGAGGAGGGCTTCATCCTCGACGTGCTCGACAACTACACGCCGTACGACACCGCCTTCCGTCTGCGCCAGCGACTCAAGAGCGCTGACGCGCCCGAGCGCGAGGTCGACCAGTCGCAGGCCACCAAGGAGCTGATGCGCTGGGTGCGGCTGCACCCCACCAACGTCAGCCAGAAGGTCCGCATCATCGTCGACCACTTCCGCAGCCACGTCCGCGGCCACCTCGGTGGGCACGCGAAGGCCATGGTGGTGACCGGCTCGCGCAAGGAGGCGGTTCGGTACAAGCTCGCGATGGACGCCTACATCGACGACAACGGCTACGACGACGTCGCCACGCTGGTCGCGTTCTCCGGCTCGGTCGAGGACCAGGAGAGCGGCCCCGAGCCGTTCACCGAGGCATCCATGAACCCCGGGCTCCGGGGACGCACCCTGCCCCGCGCCTTCGCGGGCCCCGAGTTCGACGTGCTGATCGTCGCCAACAAGTTCCAGACCGGGTTCGACCAACCCCTGCTCGTCGCGATGTACGTCGACAAGCGCCTCGACGGGGTGACCGCGGTCCAGACCCTGTCCCGGCTCAACCGGATCACGCCCGGGAAGGACGCGACCTACGTCGTCGACTTCGTCAACGACCCGGACGACATCGTGGCGGCGTTCAAGCCCTACTACGAAGAGGCCTCGCTGTCGGCGACCACGGACCCCGACCTCATCCACGACCTGCGGGCCAAGCTCGACGCCGCCCACATCTACACCGACGAGGAGGTCGAGGCCGTAGCTCGAGCCTGGGTCCGTGACAGCGGGGCACCGAAGGCACATGAGCGGTTGCAGGCCCTGCTGGCGGAGCCGAGGGTGCGCTTCACGGCCGCGCTCGACCATGCGCTCGCCCAGGACGACCGCGGTGAGCTCGAACGTCTCGAGCTGTTCCGCAAGGACGTCGACACCTACGTCAAGCTCTACGACTTCCTCTCCCAGGTCATCAACTACGGCCAGACCGACCTGGAGAAGAGAGCGATCTTCTTCCGGCTGTTCGCTCGCCTGATCCGAGACGAGAGCCGGCACGAGACCGTGGACCTCTCCGACGTCGTCCTGGCGAACGTCGCGCACCGCGAAGGTGCCACCGTCCGGCTCGACCTCGCGACCGGTCAGCCGGTCGAGCTCGACCCGCTCCGGGGAGCCGGCAGCGGGCTCGCGCAGGACCCGGTGCTCGTCGCGCTGGCGGAGGTGA
Organism: Nocardioides sp.; assembly: GCF_036401255.1. Taxonomy (GTDB): domain Bacteria; phylum Actinomycetota; class Actinomycetes; order Propionibacteriales; family Nocardioidaceae; genus Nocardioides. The sequence goes on from NZ_DASWVI010000255.1 coordinate 3,335, forward strand.
TCCGCCGGATGAACGAGGTGTTCGACGGCGGCAGCTTCGACGACACCGACATCGGCGCGCTCTCCTCACACGTGGTGCGCCGGATGCTGGACAACCCCGTCGTGCGCACCCAGGTCCGCACCAACACCCAGCAGCAGGTCGCCGAGAGCCCGACGCTCAAGGCCGGGTTCACCGACGCGCTGGTCGAGGCGCAGGCGGCGTACGGCGAGCTCGTGAAGCAGCTGTTCGATGCCGACAGCAAGCGCACCGACTACTTCCACAGCCTGATCACACTGCTCTACGAGACCGCCAGGGCGGGGGACACGGCATGAGAGTGGGACTCACCGGCGGGATCGCGTCGGGCAAGAGCACGGTGGCGGCGATCCTGCGCGAGCTCGGGGCCACGGTGATCGACGCCGACCTCCTCGCCCGCGAGGTGGTCGCCCGGGGCACCCCCGGCTTGGCCCAGGTGGTCGAGGCGTTCGGCACCGACATCCTCACCGACGACGGCGAGATGGACCGCGCCGCGGTCGGCCGGATCGTCTTCGAGGACGAGGCGAAGCGCAAGGTGCTGGAGGCGATCGTGCACCCCCTCGTCTTCGAGCGGTACGCCGAGCTCGAGGCGGCCGCCCCGGCCGACGGGGTCGTCGTGCACGACATCCCGCTGCTCGCCGAGTCCGGGCGGGCCGCGGAGTTCGACGCGGTCATCGTCGTCGACACCCCGCACGAGACCCAGGTCGAGCGGATGCTCCGCGATCGCGGCATGCCCCGCGCGGACGCCGAGGCGCGGATCGCGGCCCAGGCCACGCGCGAGCAGCGCCGCGCGATCGCGACGTACGTCATCGAGAACACCGGGACGCGCGAAGACCTCCGCCAACGGGTGGCGGAGGTCTTCGAACAGCTGCGCAAGCGCAGCTAGGCGGCCCGGTCAGGCAGCCAGATCGGGGTCCCCGAGACGGCGGAGCTTCTGCAGCGCCTCGCGCTCGAGCTGGCGCACCCGCTCGGCGGAGATGCCGTGCTTGGCGCCGATGTCGGCGAGCTTGTGCTGGCGCCCGTCGACCAGGCCGTAGCGCGAGCGGATGATGTCCGCGGCGCGATCGTCGAGCTGGCCGACCAGGCTGTTGAGGCGGTCGCGGGACTCGACGTCGATGAAGTTCAGGTCGGGCCCGGGGGCCGTCTCCTGCGCCATCAGGTCGCCCAGCGAGGTGTCGCCGTCCTCGTCGACGGGGGAGTCGAGGCTGACGTGCTCCCGGCCCCAGGCCATCAGGTCCAGGACGCGGTCGACGTCCATGCCGAGCTCGGCTGCGATCTCGCGCGGCTCGGGCTCGCGGCCCAGCTGGCGCTCGAGCGTGCGCCGGGCGCCGCCGACCTGGTTGAGCTCCTCGACCACGTGCACGGGCAGCCGGACCACGCGGGCCTGCTGGGCGATGCCGCGGGTGATCGCCTGGCGCACCCACCACGTGGCGTAGGTCGAGAACTTGTAGCCCTTGGTGTAGTCGAACTTCTCGACCGCGCGGATCAGGCCGGTGTTGCCCTCCTGGATCAGGTCGAGCATCGGCATCTGGGCCCGGCCGTACTTGCGGGCGATCGAGACGACCAGCCGCAGGTTCGCGGTGATGAACGTGTCGACGGCCTTGCGGCCCTCCTCGGCCAGCCACTCGAGCTCCTCGACGGTGGCCGACATCGGGGCGCCGCCCTTCTTGCGGCCCACGCGGCCCTCGGCGAGCAGGTGCTCGGCCATCAGGCCGGCCTCGATCGTCTTGGAGAGCTCGACCTCCGCAGCGGCGTCGAGCAGCGGGTTGCGGGCGATCTCGTCGAGGTACAGGCCGACGCTGTCGCGGCCCTCGATCTCGCGAGTGCCAGCGGTGACGGCGGTGCGTGCAACCATGGGTCGCCCTCCAATCTCACACATGGGCGACACGGTCAGGCCGCCACACGTCCCTTACAACGTCCACGGTGACCAGCGGATTCCCTGGTCAAACCTTGAACTTCTCACCCCGAATGACGAGTGAGCGGGCCGGTGAGTTGCGTCGGCGGCGTACTCTCAGGGACTTCTCAGGGGAACCCTCAGGGACGGACCCCGCTCGGGCGGTCCGCGAGACCCATCCGGTCGAGGATCCAGGCGAGCGCGAACGCCCGGTCGTGCCAGGCCTTGTAGCGGCCCGAGACGCCGCCGTGGCCGGCCGCCATCTCGGTGCGCAGCAGGAAGTCGCGGCGACCGACGGCCGTGGCGCGCAGCCGCGCGATCCACTTCGCCGGCTCGACATAGAGCACCCGCGTGTCGTGCAGCGAGGTCTCCGCCAGGATCGGCGGGTAGTCGATCGCCGCGACGTTGTCGTAGGGCGCGTACGACGCGAGGTACTCGTACACGGCCGGGTCGGCCTCCGGGTTGCCCCACTCGTCGTACTCGGGGACGGTCAGCGGCAGGCTCGCGTCGAGCATCGTGGTGAGCGCGTCGACGAACGGCACGTCGGCGACGATCCCCGCGAACAGCTCCGGCGCCTGGTTGGCGACCGCACCCATGAGCAGCCCGCCGGCGCTGCCGCCCTCGGCGACCAGGCGGTCGGGCGTGGTCCAGCCGGTCGCGATCAGGTGGCGGGCGCACGCGGCGAAGTCGGAGAACGTGTTCTGCTTGCGCATCAGCTTGCCGTCGTCGTACCAGTGCCGGCCCATCTCGCCCCCGCCGCGCACGTGCGCGATCGCGAACGCCGCACCGCGGTCGAGCAGCGAGAGGCGGGCGATCGAGAAGTACGGGTCGATCGAGGTCTCGTAGGCGCCGTAGCCGTAGAGCAGCACCGGCACCGGTCCGGTGCCGCCGCCCACGTCCTCGCGGGAGCCGCGCTTGGCGACGATCGAGATCGGGATCTTCGTGCCGTCCTCGGCGCGCGCCCACAGCCGGTGCTCCTCGTAGTCGGCGGGCGCGAAGCCGCCGAGCACCGGGGTGCGCCGCAGCAGCGTCAGCTCGCGGCTGGCCACGTCGTAGTCGTAGACCGACGACGGCACCGCCATCGACGTGTAGCCCAGGCGCACCACCGGCTGGGTGAACTCGGGGTTGCCGGCGGCGCCGACCGTGTAGACCTCCTGGTCGAAGTCCACGAGGTAGTCCTCGGCGACGCCCTCCTCGTCGAGCTCGAGGATGCGCAGCTGGGTCAGGCCCTCGCTGCGCTGGTGGACGACCAGGTGGCCGGCGAACGCGTCGACGTCCTCGAGGCGTACGGCGGGGTCGTGGGCCAGCAGCGGGCGCCACTGCTCCGCGGGCGTGGGCCGGACGGGCGCGACGCCCAGCTCGAAGTCGGGTCCGGCGTGGTTGTGCAGCACGAGGAACACGTCCTCGCCCGCGAGGACCGCGTGCTCGAGGGAGTACTCCAGCCCCTCGCGCCGCTCGGCGAACACCTGCCACCCCGCCTCGGGGTGGTCGGCGTCGAGGAAGCGGTACTCCGAGGTGTTCTTCGATCCCGACGCGACCACCAGGAACCGGTCGGTGCGGCTGCGGCCGACGCCGACCCAGAACCGCCCGTCGGTCTCGTGGTGGACCAGCTCGTCCTCGTCCTGGGTGGTGCCCAGGCGGTGCCGCCAGATCTTGTCCGCCCGCCAGGAGTCGTCGACGGTCGTGTAGTAGAAGCTCTCGCCGGCGCGGTCCCACACGGCCCCGCCGAGCGCGCCGGTGATGCGGTCGGGCAGCAGGGTGCCGCTCGCGAGGTCCTTGACCTCGATCGTGTAGCGCTCGTCGCCGACCACGTCGGTCGCGTAGGCGAGCAGGGTCGTGTCCGGGCTGACCGACGACCCGCCCAGGGAGAAGAACTCGTGGCCCTCGGCGAGGGCGTCGAGGTCGAGCAGCACCTCCTCGCCGGGCAGCGCCGGCTCGTCGGGGCGGGTGTCCTCGGCGGGCCGGGGCGGCGTCCAGTCGTCGGGGTCGGACACCGGCACGCGGCAGCTGGCGCCGTACTCCTTGCCCTCGAAGGAGCGCCCGTAGTACCAGTAGCCGCGGCTGCGGGTGGGCACCGAGAGGTCGGTCTCGCGCGTGCGGGCCTTGATCTCGTCGAAGATCGACTGGCGCAGGTCGGCGAGGTGGGCGGTGCGCTCGCGAGTGTAGGCGTTCTCGGCCTCGAGGTGGGCGAGGACCTCCGGGGCGTCCTTGTCGCGCAGCCACTCGTAGTCGTCGGTGCGCTGGTGCCCGTGGTGCTCGGAGGTGGTCGGGCGCCGGTCCGCGGTGGGCGGGACGAGGGAGGACTGCATGGCCGCGACGATAGCGTCGGGGCATGGCGCGCCCCCGCATCGACCTCAACGCCGACCTCGGCGAGGAGATCACCGACGACGAGGCGCTGCTCGCCGTCGTCACCAGCGCCAACGTCGCCTGCGGCTACCACGCCGGCAGCCGAGCGGTGATGCGCGCCGTGTGCGCCGAGGCGGCCCGGCTCGGCGTCGCGCTCGGTGCCCAGGTGTCCTACGACGACCGGGAGAACTTCGGACGGGTCCACCGCGACGTGCCGTACGCCGAGCTGCGCGAGCAGGTGGCCGACCAGGTCGGCTCGCTGGCCGAGGTGGCGGCCGCCGAGGGGACGGCGGTGACCTACGTGAAGCCGCACGGCGCGCTCTATCACCGGGTGCTCGACGACGAGGAGCAGGCGCGGGCGGTGCTGGACGGGTCCGGCGCGCTGCCGGTGCTCGGGATGCCCGGCGCGTTCCTCCGGCTCGCCGCCGACGCCGGCCGGGCGGTCTTCCACGAGGGCTTTCCCGATCGCCGGTACGCCGCCGACGGGCGCCTGCTGCCCCGCTCCGAGCCCGGCGCGGTCCTCGAGGACCCCGAGGGCGTGGTCGCCCAGGCGCTCGCCCTGGCCGACCGGGTCGACTCGGTCTGCCTGCACGGGGACACCCCGGGCGCGGTCGGCCACGCGGTCGCGGTCCGCCGGTCCCTCGAGTCGGCCGGCTTCGAGCTGCGCCCGTTCACCGGCTAGGCGTCGGGTGGTCACCCACAGGTTGCTCCACAGGTCTGGACCGCGGGCTGTGGAGTGTGCACCCCTGTGGTGGAGAGACGGCCACGAGCTGTGGAGGAGCCTGTGGGTTTCCCGGACCCTCTTGCGGGCCCCCGGCGCCGTGCCATAGAACTCTCTCACCGATCCACCGCAAGGCGGATCGGGATCGGACAGGAACGACGATCCGCACCGCGAGGCAACTCGCGGCGCCGGCCCGGTGACGGGGACGGCGGGGTCCGAGGGCCGGTCCGGTCGGTCGGGCGTCACCGATTCCGGCCGAGCCGAGGGGCTCCTGGTGCTCATACCACCGGGAGCCCCTCACCTTATTTCCCCGTCATCGTCGATCCCATGCCTGTGCGGGACAAGGCCCCGGGCATGACGGCGCGGTGAACAGCCGGGGCGGGCAGACTGGTGCCGTGCCCCTCGCGCCGCCTCCTCCGCCTCGGCGCATGTCCCTGCGCCCGTTCGGTCCCAGCGCCGTGCTCGCCGAGGTCGACGGCCCGGCGAGCGCGCTCGCGCTGGCCACCTGGGCGCGGGCGGCGGCCGTGCCCGCGGTCGAGATCGTCCCGGCCGCGGAGACGGTCCTCTTCGACGGCCTCGCCGACCCGGCGGGGCTGGGGGCGCTGCTGGCGGGCTGGACGCCGACCGACGACGCGCCCCGCGGGGACCTCGTGGAGGTCCCGGTCGTCTACGACGGCCCCGACCTCGCCGCGGTGGCCGCCGTGTGGGGCACCGACCCCGGCGGCGTCGTGCGGCGGCACGCGGCGGTCGAGTACGTCGCGTCCTTCTGCGGGTTCGCCCCCGGCTTCGCGTACCTGGCCGGGCTGCCGGGCGACCTCGCCGTACCCCGCCTGGAGTCGCCGCGGCCGCAGGTGCCGCCCGGGTCGGTCGCGCTGGCCGGGCCCTG
>NZ_DASWVI010000256.1:0-15319 GCF_036401255.1 Nocardioides sp.
GGGACCCCGCGGCTGGGGATGCCGAGCAGAACCAGGTCGGTGGCGCCCTTGTTGCGCTCGAGGATCTCGTGGGAGATCCGGGTCAGGGCCCGACCGATGTCACGCTCGTCGAGGACGGTGCGGACGGGGTGGGCGCGCCGAGTGCGGGCGGGGGAGTAGGGTGCTGCTCGTTCGACATCCTTTAACGAGCCGTCCTGTGAGGCGGAGAAGGAGGTCCGAGGCTCTTGCCTACGCACCCTCAGCACGTGCCCCCCGGTCCGGCATCCGATCCGGACCCCGCCCGTCCCGTTCGCACCGTCCTGGACGAGAGCGACATCGGCCGGGCCCTCACCCGGATCTCCCACGAGATCCTCGAGCGCAACAAGGGCGCGGGCGGCCTCGTCCTGCTCGGCATCCCCAGCCGCGGCGTGCCGCTCGCGCAGCGGATCGCGCAGCGGATCACCGCGGTCGAGGGGTACGACGTGCCCGTCGGCTCGCTCGACATCACGATGTACCGCGACGACCTGCGGATGAAGCCCGCCCGGGCGCTGCTGCCCACCGAGATCCCCGCCGGCGGCATCGACGGCCGCACGGTCGTGCTCGTCGACGACGTGCTGTTCTCGGGCCGCACCATCCGGGCGGCGCTGGACGCCCTCAACGACATCGGCCGGCCCCGGGCGGTCCAGCTCGCGGTCCTCGTCGACCGCGGCCACCGCGAGCTGCCGATCCGCGCCGACTTCGTCGGCAAGAACCTGCCGACCTCGCTGGTCGAGCGGGTCAAGGTCAGCCTGGCCGGGATCGACGACGTCGACGCCGTCACGATCCAGGCCACGGCGCCGGTCACCGGCGCGGAGGTGACGGCATGAAGCGCCACCTCTTGAGCGCGGGCGACCTCAGCCGCGACGACGCCGAGCTGATCCTCGCCACCGCCGCGGAGCTGCGGGAGCTCGCGGACCGGCCGATCAAGAAGCTGCCCGCGCTGCGCGGCCGCACCGTGGTCAACCTGTTCTTCGAGGACTCCACCCGCACCCGGATCTCGTTCGAGGCGGCCGCCAAGCGGCTCTCCGCGGACGTCATCAACTTCGCGGCCAAGGGCTCCTCGCTGAGCAAGGGCGAGAGCCTCAAGGACACCGCGCTGACGCTCGAGGCGATGGGGGCCGACGCCGTCGTCGTACGCCACGGCGCCAGCGGCGCGCCGCACCGGCTCGCCCACTCCGGCTGGGTCCGCTCCAACGTCGTCAACGCCGGCGACGGCACCCACGAGCACCCCACGCAGGCGCTGCTCGACGCGTTCACGATGGTGCGCCACCTGGGTGGTAGCGGCAGCAAGCCCGGCCTCGACGGGCGGCGGGTCGTGATCGTCGGCGACGTCCTGCACAGCCGGGTCGCCCGCTCCAACGCGCTGCTGCTCAACACCCTGGGCGCCGAGGTGACGCTGGTCGCACCGCCGACGCTGCTGCCCGTGGGTGTCGACACCTGGCCGGTCGAGACGTCGTACGACCTCGACTCCGCGATCTCGAAGGCCGACGCCGTGATGATGCTGCGGGTGCAGCGGGAGCGGATGAACGGTGGGTTCTTCCCCACCGCGCGGGAGTACTCCCGCCGCTACGGCCTCGACGGCCGGCGGATGGCGAGCCTGCAGGACCACACGATCGTCATGCACCCCGGCCCGATGGTCCGCGGCATGGAGATCACCGCGGACGTCGCCGACAGCGACCGGTCCGTGATCGTCGAACAGGTCACCAACGGCGTCGCCGTGCGGATGGCCGTCCTGTACCTGCTGCTGGGCGGCTCCGAGCCGGCCGTCGGAGGAGAAGAGTGAGCGCCACCAGCTACCTGATCAAGAACGTCTCCGTGCTGGGCGCAGAGCCCACCGACCTGCTGCTCCAGGGCGGCGTGATCGCCGATCCCGCGACCGCCCCGGCGGATGCCGAGGTCGTCGACGCGACCGGCCTGATCGCGCTGCCCGGCCTCGTCGACCTGCACACCCACCTGCGCGAGCCCGGCCGCGAGGACGCCGAGACCGTCGAGACCGGGACCCGGGCGGCTGCGATGGGCGGCTTCACCGCCGTGCACGCGATGGCCAACACCGACCCGGTCGCCGACACCGCCGGCGTGGTCGAGCAGGTCTGGCGGCTCGGCCGCGAGGCCGGCCACTGCGACGTCTTCCCCGTCGGAGCGGTCACCGTCGGACTCCAGGGCCAGCAGCTCGCCGAGCTCGGCGCGATGGCCGACTCGGCCGCACGGGTGCGGGTGTTCTCCGACGATGGCTCGTGCGTCAGCGACGCGGTGCTGATGCGCCGGGCGCTGGAGTACGTCAAGGCGTTCGACGGGGTCGTCGCCCAGCACGCCCAGGAGCCGCGGCTCACCGAGGGTGCGCAGATGAACGAGGGCGACCTCTCCGGCCGGCTCGGCCTGGCCGGCTGGCCGGCGGTCGCCGAGGAGGCGATCATCGCCCGCGACGTGCTGCTCGCCGAGCACGTCGGGTCGCGGCTGCACGTGTGTCACGTGAGCACGGCCGGCTCGGTCGACATCGTCCGCTGGGCCAAGAGCAAGGGCGTGCAGGTCACGGCCGAGGCCTGCCCCCACCACCTGCTGCTCACCGACGAGCTGGCGGCGACCTACGACCCGATCTACAAGGTCAACCCGCCCCTGCGCTCGGCCGGCGACGCCGAGGCGCTGCGCGCAGGGCTGGCCGACGGGACCATCGACATCGTCGCCACCGACCACGCGCCGCACCCGCTGGAGGACAAGGACTGCGAGTGGGCGGCGGCCGCGTTCGGCATGCTCGGGCTCGAGACCGCGCTGTCGATCGTGCAGCAGACCATGGTCGACACCGGGCTGCTCGACTGGACCGGTGTCGCCGAGCGGATGTCCTACGCGCCCGCGCGGATCGGCCGCGTCTCGGACGTCCACGGGCGGCCCATCGCGGTGGGCGAGCCCGCCAACGTCGTGCTCTACGACCCGGCCGCCCGGCGCACGATCGACCCGGCCGAGTCGGCGAGCCTGAGCCGCAACACGCCCTACCGCGGCATGGAGCTGCCGGGCCGGGTGGTCGCGACGTTCCTGCGGGGCACGGCCACCGTGCTCGACGGGAAGCTCCAGTGAGCGCCGCGCAGACGAGCACCGGGGCGATCCTCGTCCTCGAGGACGGGCGCACGTTCCACGGTGAGTCCTACGGCGCGGCGGGCGAGACGTTCGGCGAGGCGGTCTTCAACACCGGGATGACCGGCTACCAGGAGACGCTGACCGACCCGTCGTACCACCGCCAGGTCGTCGTGATGACCGCGCCCCACATCGGCAACACCGGCGTCAACGACGAGGACCCGGAGAGCCGCCGGATCTGGGTGGCGGGCTACGTCGTGCGCGACCCGGCACGCCGGTCCTCGAGCTGGCGGGCGCGCCGCACCCTCGACGAGGAGCTGCGCGAGCAGGGGGTGGTCGGCATCTCCGGCATCGACACCCGGGCGCTGACGCGCCACCTGCGCGAGCGCGGAGCGATGCGGGTCGGCATCTCCACGGTGGAGTCCGACCCGGCGGTCCTGCTGGAGCGGGTCCGGGCCTCCGGCGAGATGGCCGGCGCCGAGCTGGCCTCGCAGGTCTCCACCACCGAGTCGTACGTCGTCCCGGCGCTGGGGGAGCGGCGCTACACCGTGGCCGCCCTCGACCTCGGGATCAAGTCGATGACACCGCACCGGATGGCCGAGCGCGGCCTCGAGGTGCACGTGCTGCCGGCGACCGCGACCCTCGACGACATCCGGGCCGTCGGCGCCGACGGGCTCTTCTACTCCAACGGGCCCGGTGACCCGGCCGCCACGACCCACCAGGTCGAGGTGCTGCAGGGAGCGCTCGGCGACGGGCTGCCCTACTTCGGCATCTGCTTCGGCAACCAGCTGTTCGGGCGGGCGCTCGGCTTCGGCACCTACAAGCTCAAGTACGGCCACCGCGGCATCAACCAGCCGGTGATGGACCGCACCACCGGCAAGGTCGAGGTCACCTCGCACAACCACGGGTTCGCGGTCGACGCGCCGCTGGAGGGCACCAGCACCACGCCGTACGGCGAGGCGAGCGTGAGCCACGTGTGCCTCAACGACGACGTGGTCGAGGGCCTCGAGCTGCGCGACCCCGAGGGGAAGCTCAAGGGCTTCTCCGTCCAGTACCACCCGGAGGCCGCGGCCGGCCCGCACGATGCGGCGTACCTCTTCGACCGGTTCGTGGACCTCATCTCGGAGAGGAAGGGCGAGGCCTGATGCCCAAGCGTGAGGACATCAAGAGCGTCCTGGTGATCGGCTCGGGGCCGATCATCATCGGGCAGGCCTGCGAGTTCGACTACTCCGGGACCCAGGCCTGCCGCGTGCTGCGTGCGGAGGGGCTGCGCGTGGTGCTCGTCAACTCCAACCCGGCCACGATCATGACCGACCCGGAGTTCGCGGACGCGACGTACGTCGAGCCGATCACCCCCGACTTCGTGGAGCGGGTGATCGAGAAGGAGCGCCCCGACGCGCTGCTCGCCACGCTCGGCGGCCAGACGGCGCTCAACACCGCGATCGCCCTGGCCGAGCGGGGCGTGCTCGAGAAGCACGGCGTCGAGCTGATCGGCGCCAGCATCGACGCGATCCACCGCGGCGAGAACCGCGAGTCGTTCAACGCGATCGTCGAGAAGGTCGGCGGCGAGGTGGCGCGCAGCTTCGTGTGCCACTCGCTGGAGGACTGCGAGAAGGCCGTCGCCGAGCTCGGCTACCCGGTCGTCGTGCGCCCCTCGTTCACGATGGGCGGCACCGGCTCCGGCATCGCCTACGACGAGTCCGACCTGGCCCGCATCGCCGGCGCCGGCCTGGCCGCCAGCCCGACCACCGAGGTCCTGATCGAGGAGTCGATCATCGGGTGGAAGGAGTACGAGCTGGAGGTGATGCGCGACAAGGCCGACAACGTCGTGATCGTCTGCTCGATCGAGAACCTCGACCCGATGGGCGTGCACACCGGCGACTCGATCACCGTGGCCCCGGCCATGACGCTCACCGACCGGGAGTACCAGCGGTTGCGCGACCTGGCGATCGGCATCATCCGCGAGGTCGGCGTCGACACCGGCGGCTGCAACATCCAGTACGCCGTCAACCCGGCCGACGGTCGCGTGATCGTCATCGAGATGAACCCTCGGGTGTCGCGGTCGAGCGCCCTGGCGTCGAAGGCGACGGGCTTCCCGATCGCCAAGATCGCGGCCAAGGTCGCGGTCGGCTACACGCTCGACGAGATCGCCAACGACATCACCATGCGTGCCGACGGGCAGAGCACGCCGGCGGCGTTCGAGCCGACGCTCGACTACGTGGTCGTGAAGGTCCCGCGGTTCGCGTTCGAGAAGTTCCCCGGCGCCGATCCCGTCCTCACGACCCACATGAAGTCGGTCGGCGAGGCGATGGCGATCGGGCGCAACTTCACCGAGGCGCTGCAGAAGGCGCTGCGCTCCCTGGAGAGCCGCACCGCGGTCTTCGACTGGGAGAAGGAGTGGGTCGACCTCGACAAGGACGCGATCCTCGAGGAGATCCGCAGCCCCCACGACGGCCGGCTGAAGAAGGTGATGGACGCGATCCGGGCCGGCGCCACCGCCGAGGAGGTCTTCGAGGCGACCGGCATCGATCCGTGGTTCGTCGACCAGCTCATGCTGATCAACGAGATCGCGGCCGAGGTCACCGCGGCACCCGAGCTCACCCCCGGGCTGCTGCGCAAGGCCAAGCGGCACGGCTTCTCCGACTTCCAGATCGGCAAGATCCGGGGGATGACGCCCGCGGTCGTGCGCGGCGTACGCCACGCCCTCGGCATCCGTCCGGTCTACAAGACCGTCGACACCTGCGCGGCCGAGTTCGCCGCGACCACGCCGTACCACTACTCCTCCTACGACGAGGAGACCGAGGTCCGCCCCCGCGACAAGGAGGCGGTGATCATCCTCGGGTCCGGGCCCAACCGGATCGGTCAGGGCATCGAGTTCGACTACTCCTGCGTGCACGCGGCCCTGGCGCTGTCGGAGGCGGGCTACGAGACCGTGATGGTCAACTGCAACCCCGAGACGGTGTCCACCGACTACGACACCTCCGACCGGCTCTACTTCGAGCCGCTCACCCTGGAGGACGTGCTCGAGATCGTGCACGCCGAGCGGCAGGCGGGCCCGGTGGCGGGCGTGATCTGCCAGCTCGGCGGGCAGACGCCGCTGAGCCTGGCTCAGGGGCTGAAGGACAACGGGGTCCCGGTCCTGGGCACCTCGCCCGAGGCGATCCATCTCGCCGAGGAGCGGGGCGCGTTCGGTCACGTGCTCCACGAGGCCGGGCTGCCCGCGCCGAAGCACGGCATGGCCACGAGCTTCGGCGAGGCCAAGGAGATCGCCGCCGAGATCGGGTTCCCGGTGCTGGTGCGCCCGTCGTACGTCCTCGGCGGCCGCGGCATGGAGATCGTGTACGACGACGCGGCGCTCGAGGGCTACATCCAGCGCGCCACCGAGATCAGCCCCGAGCACCCGGTGCTGGTCGACCGGTTCATCGACGACGCCGTCGAGATCGACGTCGACGCGCTCTACGACGGCGAGGAGCTGTTCCTCGGCGGCGTCATGGAGCACATCGAGGAGGCCGGCATCCACTCCGGCGACTCCTCGTGCGCACTGCCGCCGATCACGCTCGGTGCGGCCGAGATCCGGCGCATCCGGGAGGCCACCGAGGCGATCGCCCGCGGCGTGGGCGTGCGCGGACTGCTGAACATCCAGTTCGCGCTGGGCTCGGACGTCCTCTACGTGCTCGAGGCCAACCCCCGCGCCAGCCGCACGGTGCCGTTCGTGTCCAAGGCGACCGCGACCCCGCTCGCCAACGCGGCCGCACGCATCATGCTCGGTGACACGATCGCGCGGCTGCGTGAGGTCGGCGTCCTGCCGGCCACCGGGGACGGCGGCTCGCTGCCGCCGGACCAGCCGATCGCGGTCAAGGAGGCCGTGATGCCGTTCAATCGGTTCCGCAGCCCCGACGGTCGCCAGATCGACACGGTCCTGGGGCCGGAGATGAAGTCGACCGGCGAGGTGATGGGGCTCGACGCGGACTTCGGCACGGCGTTCGCGAAGGCGCAGGCCGGGGCGTTCGGGGCGCTGCCCACCTCCGGGCGGGTGTTCGTCTCGGTCGCCAACCGGGACAAGCGCAACATGATCTTCCCGATCAAGGTGCTCGCCGAGCACGGGTTCGAGATCCTCGCCACCCAGGGCACCGCGGAGGTGCTGCGTCGCAACGGCGTGGCTGCGACCGTGGTGCGCAAGCACTTCGAGGGCGCCGGCCCGCACGGGGAGAAGACCACGGTCCAGCTGATCCTCGACGGCGAGGTGCAGCTGGTCGTGAACACCCCCCACGGCTCGACCAGCGGCAGCTCGGTGCGACTGGACGGCTACGAGATCCGCACCGCCGCGATCCGCGCCAACATCCCCTGCGTCACCACCATCCAGGGGCTCGGCGCCGCGGTGCAGGGCATCGAGGCGGTGCGGCGCGGCGACATCGGGGTGCGCTCCCTCCAGGACTGGGCCGCCGCGGCGGCCGAGAACCGCTGACGTGTACCGGCTCCTCTTCGACCGGGTGCTGACCCGGACCGACCCGGAGCGGGCCCACCACGCGGCGTTCCGGGCGATCCGGGCCGCGCGCCCGCTCCTGATCGCGAGTCGGCGCCAGTTTCCCGGCAATCAGGCCCGAGTCGGCGCCAGTTTCCCGGTTCGGGCCTTGGGGCTGGACTTCCCCAACGTGCTCGGGCTGGCGGCCGGCTTCGACAAGAACGCCGTCGGGATCGACGCGCTCGCCGCGCTGGGCTTCGGCCACGTCGAGGTCGGCACGGTCACCGGCGAGGCCCAGCCGGGCAACCCGCGGCCCCGGCTGTTCCGGTTGCCCGAGGACCGGGCGATCGTCAACCGGATGGGCTTCAACAACGACGGCGCCGAGGTGGTGGCGCGCCGGTTGGCCGCGCGGGCGGGAAACTCACGCCGACTCGGCGGAGGTACGGCGGAAACTGGCGCCGACTCGGCGGGGCGGCCGGTGCTCGGTGTGAACATCGGCAAGAGCAAGGTCGTGCCCGAGGACGAGGCGGTCCGGGACTACGAGAAGTCCGCGCGCCTGCTGGCGCCGTACGCCGACTACCTCGTGGTCAACGTCAGCTCGCCGAACACCCCGGGGCTGCGCAACCTCCAGGCGGTGGAGAAGCTCGAGCCGATCCTCACCGCAGTGCAGACGATCGCCGGAGGGAAGCCGCTGCTGGTCAAGATCGCACCCGACCTCGCCGACGACGACGTGCTCGCCGTCGCCGACCTCGCGCTCGCCATCGGGCTGGACGGCATCGTCGCCACCAACACCACGATCTCCCGCGAGGGCCTGCGCACCCCACCCGCGCGGGTGGCGGAGGTCGGCGCCGGCGGCCTGTCCGGGCGCCCCCTGACGCGGCGTGCGACCGACGTGATGCGACTGCTGCGCGGCCGGGTCGGCCCGGACCTCACGCTGATCGGGGTCGGCGGCATCACCACCGTCGAGGACGCCCGGGAGCGCCTCGCAGCCGGCGCGACCCTGCTCCAGGCCTACAGCGCCTTCATCTACGAGGGGCCGCTGTGGCCCCGCCGGATCATCGAGGGAGTGTCATGAGCACCTTCGGCGCCCGCCTGCACGCCGCGATCGGCGACCGTGGCCCGTTCTGCGTCGGCATCGACCCGCACGCGTCGCTGCTGCACGAGTGGGGCCTCACCGACGACGTCGCCGGGCTGGAGTCGTTCGCGCTCACGACGGTCGAAGCGGTCGCGCCGTACGCCTCGATCGTCAAGCCGCAGTCGGCGTTCTTCGAGCGGTTCGGCAGCCGCGGGATCGCGGTGCTCGAGCGGGTGATCGCGCAGGCCCGCGAGGCCGGCGCACTGGTGCTGCTGGACGTCAAGCGCGGTGACATCGGCTCGACGAGCCAGGCCTACGCCGACGCCTACCTCGACCCGGCCTCGCCCCTGGCCTCCGACGCGATCACGGTCAGCCCGTACCTCGGGTTCGGCTCCCTGGACCCGATCATCGAGACCGCCCGCGTCCACGACGCCGGCCTGTTCGTGCTCGCGCTGACGTCCAACAAGGAGGGCCCCGAGGTCCAGCACGCCCGGGTCGACGACGTCGCCGGTGGGGGCACGGTCGCCGGGCGGATGCTCGACCACCTGAGGCAGCTCAACGCCGACGCGGACCCGCTGGGCTCCTTCGGTGCCGTCGTCGGGGCGACGATCGGGTCGACGGAGGAGGACTTGGCGTTCAACGGGCCGGTGCTGGCCCCGGGTTTCGGCGCGCAGGGCGGCACGCTCGCCGACGTACGCCGGCTCTTCGGCTCGGCCGCGGCGGTGCTGCCGAGCTCGTCGCGGGAGGTCCTCCGACTGCGACGCCCCGAGGCGATGCGCGACCTCGTCATCCGGACCAACGACGAGCTGCGCTCGTGAGGCGCCTGCTGGCGGTCACGCTGCTGCTGCCCGCGCTCGCGGGTTGCGGCTCGGGCACCGACGACTACTGCGGGGCGGTGAAGGACCACCAGGAGGAGCTCAGCGACATCGTCGGCAGCGGGGAGCCCGACGCACTGCTCCGGGCGCTCCCGGTCTTCCGCGACCTGCAGGGCAAGGCGCCCGACGACATCACCGACGAGTGGCAGCAGGTCGTCGGCCGGATCGAGGCGCTCCAGGAGGCGCTCGACGAGGCCGACGTCGACCCCCGGACCTACGACCGGGACCACCCGCCGGAGGGGGTCACCGCCGAGCAGAAGGCACGCATCGACGCGGCGGCGAAGGAGCTCGGCGGCGGCACCACCCTGCGCGCCCTGCAGGACCTCGACCAGCAGGCGCGAGATGTCTGCCAGACGCCCCTGACGCTCTGACGCGCCGGTGGACCGGACGGCGGATCCGGGGTGGACGGGGACCCGATTGCTGCCCGGTCGCGGTTCTGACTAGTGTGACCTCTCACCGGCCCTCTTGCCGGCCGACCGGCGCCGCCGGGCCCTGACTCTGACCGAAGGACCTCACGCACGTGGCTCTGCCCCCGCTCACCCCCGAACAGCGCCAGGCGGCCCTCGAGAAGGCCGCCGCCTCCCGCAGGGAGCGGGCCGAGGTGAAGAACCGGCTGAAGAACTCCGGTGCGTCGATCGTCGACGTGCTGCACGAGGGCCAGCGCAACGAGGTCATCGGCAAGATGCGCGTCGTCGACCTGCTGCAGTCGATGCCCGGCCTGGGCAAGGTGCGCGCCCGCCAGGTGATGGAGCGGCTCGGCATCGCCGAGAGCCGTCGGGTGCGGGGCCTGGGCGCCAAGCAGGTGGCGGCGCTCGAGAAGGAGTTCGCCGCGCGTGACTGACGCGCGTCCCACGCCCGCCTCCGGTCGTTCGCGGCTCCTCGTCCTCGCCGGGCCGACCGCGGTCGGCAAGGGCACGGTCGCCGCCGAGGTGCGGCGCTGCCACCCCGAGGTGTGGATCTCGGTGTCGGCCACCACCCGTGCCCCGCGGCCGGGGGAGGAGAACGGCGTCCACTACTGGTTCGTCTCCGACGAGGAGTTCGACGAGATGGTCGAGCAGGGCAACCTGCTCGAGTGGGCGGTGGTCCACAAGGCGGCCCGCTACGGCACGCCTCGGCAACCCGTCGAGCTCGCGCTCGCCTCGGGCCGCCCGGCGATGCTCGAGATCGACCTCCAGGGCGCCCGCCAGGTCCGGCAGACCATGCCCGATGCACTGTTCGTGTTCCTCAAGCCGCCCTCGTGGGACGAGCTGGTGCGGCGCCTGGTCGGCCGCGGCACCGAGACCGAGGAGGAGCGGGCCCGCCGACTCGAGACGGCGCGCGAGGAGCTGGCGGCCGAGGCGGAGTTCGACGTGACGATCGTCAACCACGAAGTTCACGCCGCCGCGGAGGAGTTGGTAGCCTTGATGGCGCCAACCCCGACAGATCTGTGAGGCAACACCTGTGTCAGGACCCACCATCGCCGCCGAGGGTGTCACCAACCCCCCGATCGACGAGCTGCTGACGAAGACCGACAGCAAGTACAAGCTGGTCCTCTACAGCGCCAAGCGCGCCCGGCAGATCAACGCCTACTACTCCCAGCTCGGCGAGGGCCTGCTGGAGTACGTCGGCCCGCTGGTCGACACCCACGTCCAGGAGAAGCCGCTCTCGATCGCGCTGCGCGAGATCAACGAGGACCTGCTCACCTGCGAGGACGTCGACCCCGCCGAGCTCGCCGCCGAGGAGGCCGCTGCCGCGGCCGCCGCGGCGGACGCCGGGAACTCCTTCAGCGAGTGATCCGCTGACCACCAGCAGCACCCACGAGGCCGCCTCCCCTTCCGGGGGGCGGCCCGCTGCTCGTCTCGGCCCGGTGCGGCCCGATCCGATCCGGGTGGTGCTCGGCGTCTCGGGCGGCATCGCGGCGTACAAGGCCTGCGAGCTGCTGCGCCGGTTCACCGAGTCCGGGCACGACGTGACGGTCGTGCCGACGGCCGCCGCGCTGGAGTTCGTCGGCGCGCCGACCTGGGCCGCGCTGTCCGGCAAGCCCGTCGCCACCGAGGTGTGGGCCGACGTGCACGAGGTGCCGCACGTGCGGATCGGCCAGTCCGCGGACCTCGTCGTGGTCGCCCCGGCGACCGCGGACCTGCTGGCCAAGGCCGCCCACGGGCTGGCCGACGACCTGCTCACCAACACCCTCCTCACCGCGCGCTGCCCGGTGGTGCTGGCACCCGCGATGCACACCGAGATGTGGGAGCACCCCGCGACCCGAGCCAACGTCACCACGCTGCGCCAGCGCGGCGTGCTGGTCATCGAGCCGGCGGAGGGCCGCCTCACCGGCGCCGACACCGGCAAGGGCCGACTGCCCGAGCCGGCCGAGATCTTCGAGATCTGCCAGGAGGTGCTGGCCGGGGTCAGCCGGTCCGGCGACCTGGCCGGTCGGCACGTGCTCGTCACGGCCGGCGGCACCCGCGAGTACCTCGACCCGGTGCGGTTCCTCGGCAACCGCTCCTCGGGCCTGCAGGGATACGCGCTGGCTCGCGCGGCGGCGGCGCGCGGCGCCGACGTCACCCTGGTCGCGGCCAACGTGGCGCTGCCCGACCCGGCCGGGGTCAAGGTCGTCCGCGTGGAGAGCACCGCCCAGCTGCGCGACGCGGTGGTGGCCGAGGCGCCGTCCGCCGATGCGGTTGTGATGGCCGCGGCGCCGGCCGACTTCCGGCCCGTCGACGTCAGCGACGCCAAGATCAAGAAGGCCGCCGACGGGTCCGCGCCGACGGTGGCGCTGGCCCAGAACCCCGACATCCTGCGCGAGATCAGCACCGAGCGGGCCCGCCCGGGAGCGGTGATCGTCGGCTTCGCAGCCGAGACCGGCGACGACACCGGCACCGTCCTCGACCTGGCCCGGGCCAAGCTCGCCCGCAAGGGCTGCGACCTGCTCGTGGTCAACGACGTCAGCGGCGGCGCGGTGTTCGGCAGCCCCGACAACGAGGCGGTGATCCTCGGCGCCGACGGACGGGTGGTCGAGGTGCCGCGCGGCTCCAAGGCCGCGCTGGCCCACGTCATTTGGGACGAAGTGGCCACCAGGTTGCAGGATTGAGACCGGCGTCCCGCGATCCGGGACGATCGATACTGTTGGTGACACCGCCAACCCAGGACACAGGAGCGCAGAAGTGACGGGACGCCTCTTCACCTCGGAGTCGGTGACCGAGGGTCACCCCGACAAGATCGCCGACCAGATCAGCGACTCCGTGCTCGACGCGATGCTGGAGCAGGACCCCACGAGCCGGGTCGCGGTGGAGACGCTGCTGACCACCGGCCTCGTCGTCGTCGCGGGGGAGGTCACCACCACCGGCTACGTCGACGTCAAGGACGTCGTACGCCGCCGGATCATCGAGATCGGCTACGACTCCTCGATCAAGGGCTTCGACGGGCACTCGTGCGGCGTGATGGTCGCGATCGGCGGCCAGTCCGGCGACATCGCGCAGGGCGTCGACACCGGCCACGAGAGCCGCACCGGCTCGGTGGACGCGATGGACAAGCAGGGTGCTGGCGACCAGGGCCTGATGTTCGGCTACGCGTGCGACGACACCGACGTGCTGATGCCGCTCCCGATCGTCATCGCCCAGCGCCTGGCCGAGCAGCTCACCGCCGTGCGCAAGGACGGCACCCTGCCCTACCTGCGCCCGGACGGCAAGACCCAGGTCACGATCGAGTACGACGCCGACAACCGCCCCGTGCGCATCGACACCGTCGTGCTCTCCTCCCAGCACGACGAGGACACCGAGCTCGGCACGCTGGAGTCCGACGTCAAGAAGCACGTCATCGACCCGGTGCTCGCGACGTTCTCGATCCCGTCCGAGGGCTACCGGCTGCTGGTCAACCCGACCGGCCGCTTCGTCGTGGGCGGGCCGATGGGCGACGCCGGACTGACCGGCCGCAAGATCATCGTCGACACCTACGGCGGCATGGCCCGCCACGGCGGCGGTGCCTTCTCCGGCAAGGACCCGTCGAAGGTCGACCGCTCCGCGGCCTACGCGATGCGCTGGGTCGCCAAGAACGTGGTCGCCGCCGGCCTCGCCACCCGCTGCGAGGCCCAGGTCGCCTACGCGATCGGCAAGGCCCAACCCGTCGGCGTGTTCATCGAGACGTTCGGCACCGGCGTGGTCTCCGACGAGCGGATCCAAGACGCCGTGCTCGAGGTCTTCGACCTGCGCCCTGCCGCGATCATCCGCGACCTCGACCTGCTCCGGCCGATCTACGCCAAGACCGCGGCGTACGGCCACTTCGGTCGCGAGCTCCCCGAGTTCACCTGGGAGCGCACCGACCGCGCCGACGCGCTCAAGTCTGCCGTCGGCCTCTGAGCGAGTCTGCGTCGGAACCCCCGGTCCACCGGGGGTTCTTGCGCTTGTCAGGTGTTGCAACGGCCGACAAGCGGGAGAAGAGGCCGACAAGCACCCGCGCCCGGACAGCCCGTCCGGGCCCGCTGGTAGACATCTGCCCATGACCGAGCCCGCGACCGACGCCGAGGACCAGCCCGAGCTGCTCCCCGGCATGGTCCGAGCCACGGTGAAGGCGTCCCAGGCCAAGGCGCGGGCGACCCGGGCGCGCCGGGCCGCCGAGGCCGAGCCGGCCGCCGTCGACCCGGTCGCGCGGGTGCTGGTCGACGTGCCGCTCGCTCACCTCGACCGACCGTTCGACTACGCCGTCCCCGCCGCGATGACCGACGACGCGCGCCCCGGCGTCCGCGTGAAGGTCCGGTTCGCGGGCCAAGACGTCGACGGCTTCCTGGTGGCTCGCGCCGCCGCCTCCGACCACCCCGGCCGCCTCGCCCCGCTGCGGCGCGTGGTGAGCCCCGAGCCGGTGCTCTCGCCCCAGATCGAGGCGCTCAGCGCCGAGCTCGCGGAGCGGTACGCCGGGGCTCGCGCGGACGTGCTCCGGCTGGCTGTGCCGGCCCGTCATGCGACGACCGAGCAGCGGCCGAGCCCACCGGCGACGGCCTGGACCGGGCACGACCCGGCGGCGGCCGAGGCCGCCTGGGCCGACCACGAGCCGGGCGCGGCGTTCCTGCGCCACCTCGCGCAGGGCGGCACCCCCCGCGCCGTCTGGAACGCCGCACCGTCGACCGACTGGCCGGCCCTGGTCGCCCACGCCGTGGCGGCGACGTACGCCTCAGGTCGCGGCAGCCTGGTGTGCGTCCCCGACCACAAGGACGTCGCCCGTGTCGACGCCGCTCTGGGCGCCGCGCTCGGCGAGGGGCACCACGTCACACTCACCGCCGACTCGGGACCCGCGGCGCGCTACCGCGACTTCCTCGCGATCAGCCGCGGTGCGCGGCGGATCGTGGTCGGCACCCGCGGCGCGGCGTTCGCGCCGGTCCACGACCTCGGGCTGGTCGTCGTCTGGGACGACGGCGACGACCTGCACGCGGAGCCTCGCGCGCCCTACCCGCACACCCGCGAGACCCTCCTGCTGCGCGCCGAGCGTGAGGGCACGGCCGCGCTGGTCGGCGGCTTCGTGCGCACCGTCGAGGCGGAGTACCTCGTGCGCACCGGCTGGGCACACGAGCTCACCGCCACCCGCGATGCGGTCCGCCGCGTGTGGGTCGCGATCGCCGGCGACCCGACCCGCAGCGACGTCCACGCGCCCGCGGCGCGGATGCCCCGTGAGGTCCATCGGGCGATCCGCGAGGCGCTCGTCGAGGGCCCGGTCCTCGTCCAGACCCCGCGCCTGGGCTACGTCAACGCGCTCGCCTGCGAGCGGTGCCGTACGCCGGCCCGCTGCTCGGCCTGCCAGGGCCCGCTCGCCCTGACCGGGCCGACGACGCCGCCCGCCTGCCGGTGGTGCGCCACG
>NZ_DASWVI010000257.1:0-4028 GCF_036401255.1 Nocardioides sp.
GCCCTCGTCCCGGCGTCCCACGGCGGCGCGCGCCCGCAGCTACCGCGCGGACCCGGACGCGCTGCCGCGGACGACGTACTCCGGCTCGAGCTCCGGGATCTGGCAGGCCCACCCCGACTACGACTGGCGGCAGATCCCGGCGGGGACCGGCCTGGGCTGGGTCACCGCGCCGCTGCGCAAGGACGTCGTCGCGATCGGCACGGCGTCGGTCGACCTGTGGGTGCGCACCGCGGCGCTCGACACCGACCTCGAGGTGACGCTCAGCGAGGTCCGCCCCAGCGGGCGCGAGGTCTACGTGCAGTCGGGGTGGCTGCGGGTCAGCCACCGCCGGCTCGACCGGGCTCGCTCGACGGCCGTCTCGCCGGTGCACACCGACCTGGAGGCCGACGCCGCCCGGCTGCCGAAGGGCAGGTTCACCAAGGTCCGCGTCGAGGTCTTCCCGTTCGCCCAGGCGTTCCGCGAGGGCTCGAGACTGCGACTCACGGTCGATGCACCGGGCGGTGCGCGACCGCTGTGGGCGTTCGAGACCATCGCCCACGGCGAGCGGGTCTTCGTCGCCGCCGACCGCGTGCACCGCTCGCGGCTGGTGCTCTCGGTCGTCCCGGGCGTGCGGGTGCCCGCGAAGGCGCCGGCCTGTCGGTCGCTGCGCAGCCAGCCCTGCCGGACGTTCCGCGGCTAGCCGCCCGCGACCCCACCGGGCGCGCGGTGCAGGATGGGCACGTGCGCGCACTCGTGAAGACAACCGCCGGTCCCGGGCTCGAGCTCGTCGACGTCCCCGAGCCGGTCTGCGGCGACCGGGACGTGAAGATCCGGGTGCTGCGGGCCGGCCTGTGCGGCACCGACCTGCATCTCCTGGCGTGGGACGACTGGGCGGCCGCGACGGTGCACGCGCCGATGACGATCGGCCACGAGTTCTTCGGCGAGGTCGTCGAGGTGGGCGCCGACGTCGACCACATCCGTGTGGGCGACCGGGTCTCGGGGGAGGGCCACATCGTGTGCGGCGCGTGCCGCAACTGCCGGGCCGGGCGGCGCCAGCTGTGCATCCACACCATCGGTGTCGGGGTCAACCGCGACGGCGCGTTCGCCGACTACATCGTCATCCCGGCCACGAACGCCTGGGTCCAGCCCGCCGACCTCGACCCCGACCTGGGTGCCCTGTTCGACCCGCTCGGCAACGCCACCCACACCGCCTTGCAGTGGCCGGTCGTCGGCGAGGACGTCGTGATCACCGGAGCCGGTCCGATCGGCATCATGGCGACCGCGATCGTGCGCCATGCGGGTGCCCGGCGGATCGCGGTCACCGACCTCAGCCCGGAGCGGCTCGCGCTCGCCGCCCGGGCCGGGGCCGACCTGACCGTCGACGTGTCCCAGGGCCAGGACCTGGCCTGGGCGCAGGAGCGGCTCGGCATGCTCGAGGGGTTCGACATCGGCCTGGAGATGTCGGGCGCGCCGGCCGCGGTGCGGGACATGCTCGAGAACCTCAACCACGGGGCCCGGGTGGCGATGCTGGGACTGCCGCGGTCGACGTACGAGATCGACTGGGGGAAGGTCATCACGCACATGATCACGCTCAAGGGGATCTACGGCCGGGAGATGTTCGAGACCTGGTACCTCATGGGCTCGATGCTCGCGACGAGCCCGGGCCTGCGTGACGCCGTACAGTCCGTGATCACGTGGCGGGGGCCGGCGGAGGACTGGCAGGACGCCTTCGAGCACACCCGGTCCGGCACCGCCGGCAAGGCCGTCCTGGATTGGAGCTGAGGCGCAGATGTACGGAGACGTGAAGCAGCAGCTGGCCGCCACCCTGGCGGAGATCGAGGCGGCCGGGCTCTACAAGCGCGAGCGCGAGATCACCACCCCGCAGGCCGCCCACATCGGCACCACCGCGGGTGAGGCGCTGAACTTCTGCGCAAACAACTACCTCGGCTTCTCCGACCACCCCGAGGTCATCGCCGCGAGCAAGGCCGCGCTCGACATCTGGGGCTTCGGGATGAGCTCGGTGCGGTTCATCTGCGGCACCCAGACCCAGCACACCGAGCTCGAGCGGCGGCTCTCGGAGTTCCTCGGCACCGAGGCCACGATCCTCTACAGCTCGTGCTTCGATGCCAACGGCGGCGTGTTCGAGGTGCTGTGCGGCGAGGAGGACGCGATCGTCTCCGACGAGCTCAACCACGCCTCGATCATCGACGGCATCCGGCTGAGCAAGGCGGCGCGCTACCGCTACAAGAACGCCGACATGGCCGACCTGCGCACGCAGCTGGTCGCCGCCCGTGAGGCCGGTGCGCGGCGCGTGCTGATCGCGACCGACGGGGTGTTCTCGATGGACGGCAGCTATGCGCCGCTGCCCCAGATCTGCGACCTCGCCGACGAGTTCTCCGCGCTGGTGCTGGTCGACGACTCCCACGCCGTGGGGTTCGTCGGCGCCGGTGGGCGCGGCACCCCCGAGCTGTTCGGCGTGATGGACCGCGTCGACGTGATCACCGGGACGCTCGGCAAGGCGCTCGGCGGCGCGTCGGGCGGCTACGTGTCCTCCCACCAGGAGGTCGTGGACCTGCTGCGGCAGCGCTCGCGGCCGTACCTGTTCTCCAACTCGGTCGCGCCCGGCGTGGTCGCCGGCTCGCTGAAGGCGCTGGACCTGGTGACCTCCTCGAGCCAGGCGCGAGACACCCTCGCGGCCAACAGCGCGCTGTTCCGCTCGCTGATGACCGAGGCCGGGTTCGACCTCCTGCCCGGCACCCACCCGATCACGCCGGTGATGTTCCCCGGAGACGACGGCGCCCGGCTCGCCACCGCGATCGCCGACCACATGCTCGGCCAGGGGGTCTACGTGATCGCGTTCTCGTTCCCGGTGGTGCCGCGCGGCAAGGCGCGGATCCGGGTGCAGCTGTCGGCCGCGCACTCGGAGGCCGACGTACGTCGCTGTGTCGAGGCGTTCGTCGCCGCCCGGGACGCGGTGGCCTGACAGTCTCCTGACGTCGTCCGCGTAGGGTCGCGACCGCGGCGCCGCCGGTCAGCCGCCGAACGCCGCCATCCAGGCGTCGGCCTCGGGCGTGGTGCGGTCGTGCTGCCGAGCGACGCGGTACCACCGCTTGGTCGCGCGCAGGAACGTCGCCGGGTTGTAGACGTCCTCCTCGCGCGACCACAGTCCGTCGCCGGCGTAGGTGAGGATCGTGATGTTGCTGGCCCCGTGCCGCTCGCCGTCACCGGGGTCGGGCAGGTCGTTCCACACCTCGCACACGATCCGGCCACGCTCCTCGTCGACGACGTACCAGTCGATGGGGAAGTGCGGCATCGCGCTGCCGGGGAACGCCGTCATCGTGCGCACGATCCAGTCGCGGATCTCCGCGCGCCCGGTGAAGTCGCCGTAGGCATGCTCGCGGTACGTCGCATCCTCGGTGAACAGGTCCGCGAAGCGGGCCCAGTCGCCGGACCCGGCGATCCGCTCGACCTCGTCCTGGTAGTCGCGGAAGGCCGACTCCAGCTCCGCGCGCGGCCACGGTCCGGTCGAGGGGTTCGCCATGGAGGCGAGAGTAGGGGCCTTGCGCGAAAAGCGGAACACGTTCTAGTTTGGACAGGTGTCCAGTCCGACCGCCGAGCGCCTCCTCGAGGCCGGCCGCGACGAGCTGCGGGCTGTGGGCGCCGAGACCCTGACGATCCGCACGGTCGCCCAGCGTGCCGGCCTCTCGCCCGCGACGGCGTACACCTACCTGGCCTCGAAGAACCGGCTCTACGCCGAGCTGTTCTGGCGGTTCCTCCTCGAGGACGCCGACGTGCGGCCCGAGGGGATCGACCCGGTGGCCCGGGTGCAATGGGTCACCCGGCGGCTGGGTGAGCGGCTCGCGGCCGCGCCCGAGCTGGCTGCGGCGGTGACGCCGGCGCTGCTGTCGCGCGATCCCGAGGTCGAGGAGCTGCGGCGGCGCATCGGGGCCGAGCTGGTGCGGAGGTTCGCCGTGGCACTGGGCGGCGACGTCCGACCTGAGCTGGTCGACACGCTCACGCTGGCGTTCTCCGGCGCACTCCTGCAGGCG
>NZ_DASWVI010000258.1:0-1967 GCF_036401255.1 Nocardioides sp.
CAGCTGCTTGGAGACGAAGCCGTAGAGCAGGCGCTCGCACTCCTCGGCGGTGAAGGACTCCTTGGTGGTCTTGTCCTTGACGAGCTCGATGCCGTAGAAGTACCCGTCGCCACGGACGTCGCCGACGATCGGGAGGTCCAGGAGCCGCTCGAGGGTCGACCGGAAGGCGCCCTCGTTGTCGCGGACGTGCTCGAGGACGTGCTCGCTCTCGAAGATGTCGAAGTTCGCCATCGCGACCGCCGTCGAGACCGGGTGGCCGCCGAAGGTGTAGCCGTGGGCGAACATCTCCCCGTCGGCGAGGAAGGGCTCCATCAGCCGGTCGGAGGCGATCATCGCGCCCAGGGGCGCGTAGCCCGAGGTGATGCCCTTGGCGCAGGTGATGATGTCGGGCTGGTAGCCGTAGCGCTCGGCGCCGAACATGTGCCCGAGCCGGCCGAAGGCGCAGATGACCTCGTCGGAGACCAGCAGCACGTCGTACTCGTCGCAGATCTCGCGGACCCGCTCGAAGTAGCCCGGGGGCGGCGGGAAGCAGCCGCCGGCGTTCTGCACCGGCTCGAGGAAGACCGCGGCGACGGTGTCGGGGCCCTCGTTCTCGATCGCGACCGCGACCTGGTCGGCGGCCCAGCGGCCGAAGGCCTCCGGGTCCGTCCCGTCGAGGAGCCCGCCGGTGGTCTCCGCGGCGCGGTAGATGTTCGTGTTCGGCACCCGGAACGTGGAGGGCACCAGCGGTTCGAACTGCTGCTTCAGCGGCGGCAGCCCGGTGATCGACAGCGCGCCCTGCGTGGTGCCGTGGTAGGCGATGGAGCGGCTGAGCACCTTGTGCTTCATCGGCTTGCCGGTGAGCTTGAAGTAGTTCTTCGCGAGCTTCCACGCGGACTCCACCGACTCACCGCCGCCGCTGGAGAAGAACACCCGGTTGAGGTCGCCGGGTGCGTAGCCGGCGATCCGCTCGGCGAGCAGGATCGCGTTGGGGTGGGCGTAGGACCACAGCGGGTGGAACGCCAGCTCCCGCGCCTGCTTGGCCGCCGCCTCCGCGAGCTCGGTGCGCCCGTGGCCGAGCTGGCTCACGAACAGCCCGCCGAGGCCGTCGAGGTAGCGCTTGCCCTGGGCGTCGTAGATGTACGCGCCCTCGCCCCGCACGATGATCGGCACGTCGGCGCTGTCGTAGGACGAGTGCCGGGTGAAGTGCATCCACAGGTGGTCCTTCGCGGCCTGCTGCAGGTGGTCGTAGTCCGGGTGCATGAACCCCATGATGCGTGGTCGTGCCCAGGTTAGGCAAGTGAATCCGTCGCCCGAAGGGGTGAATTGGTGCGAAATCAGTTGCTTCTCCGCGTGGTAGAACTGCCGCATGACGCGGGTCCTGTTCACCAACGGCGCCCTGTTCGACGGACGCCGCCACCTCGGTCGTGGGTCGGTGGTCGTCGAGGACGGCCGGATCCTCGCGGTCGTGCCGGACGATGCCGGGGCGCTGCGCGAGCTCGGTCCGGGCGCGGAGACCGTCGACCTCGCCGGCGGCCTGCTCTCGCCGGGCTTCGTCGACGCGCACGTGCACCCGGTGCAGGGCGGGCTCGAGCGGCTCCGCTGCGACCTGTCCGGCCTCGACACGCGGGCGGAGTACCTCGCCACGATCGAGGAGTACGCCGCCGCGCACCCGGACGCGGAGTGGATCCTCGGGGGCGGCTGGGCGATGCCGGCGTTCCCCGGCGGCACCCCGACCGCGGCCGACCTGGACGCGGTGACGGGCGGCCGGCCGGCGTACCTGCCCAACCGCGACCACCACGGCGCCTGGGTCAACACCCGCGCCCTCGAGCTCGCCGGCGTCGACGAGCACACCCCCGACCCGCCGGACGGGCGGATCGAGCGCGACGCCGACGGCCGCCCGAGCGGCACCCTGCACGAGGGCGCGACGGCGCTGGTCTCGCGCCACGTGCCGCGGCCGACGGGGGCCGACCTCCACGCAGCGCTGA
>NZ_DASWVI010000259.1:0-20670 GCF_036401255.1 Nocardioides sp.
GCCCGACCTCTCCGGCGTGCCCGGAGTCGCCGGGGTCAGCCAGGTCGAGGAGGTCGACCAGACGGCGACGTACGTCGACACCGAGGACCTCGCGCTCCTCGGGGCCCGGATCACGTTGCGCCGCCGGACCGGCGGGGTCGACGACGGGTGGCATCTGAAGCTGCCCGCGGGCGACGGGGCCCGAGAGGAGGTCCACGTCGGGATCGCCGACGCGGCGGACCCGGACGAGCCGGCCCCGGTGGAGCTGATCGACCGGGTGCGCGCGATCGTCCGCGACCACCCTCTGGGGCCCGTCGCGGTGCTGCGCACCCATCGGCGGATCCACCGGCTCCTGGGCCCGGCCGGCGAGACCCTGGCCGAGCTGTGCGACGACCGGGTGGAGTCCAGCAGGCTCGTCGGCGCGCCGGGGACCGATCGGTGGCGGGAGTGGGAGCTCGAGCTCGTCGACGGTGCGCCGGACCTGCTCGACGCGGCCGAGCCCGCGCTGCTCGCGGCCGGTGCCGTGCCGTCGGCGAGCGCGTCCAAGGTCGGCCGGGTGCTGGCACCGTCCGTCCCGGCGCGAGGGGGGTGGCGGTTCGCCGAGCAGGTCGGGGCGAAGGCCTCCACCGGCGAGGTGCTCCTGGCCTACCTGGGCGAGCACCTCCAACGACTCGAGCGCGAGGACCGGCGGCTGCGTGCCGGCGACCAGGAGGGCGTCCACCAGCTGCGCATCGCGGCCCGACGGCTGCGCTCGGCGCTGGCGGCGTACGCCGTCGTCCTCGAGCCGTCCGAGACCCGCTCGCTGCGCGAGGAGCTGCGCTGGCTCGGGCAGGTGCTCGCACCCGCCCGCGACGCCCAGGTCATCCGCGAGCGCCTCGGCGGGCTCGTCGAGGGGCAGGCCGACATCCTGGTGCTGGGACCGGTGACCCGTCGGATCGACGACGACCTCCGTGCGGCGTTCCGGTCGGGACGCGAGGCGGCCGACGAGCACCTCGCCAGCTCCCGGTACTTCCGGCTCCTGGACCGGCTGGAGGCGCTGCTGGACGATCCGCCGCTGCTGGAGGATGCCGCCCGCCCGGCCCGGGAGCTGCTGCCGGAGCTGCTGCGCCGCGACCTCAAACGGGTGCGCCGGCGGCATCGCGCCTACCTGGCGGCGGACTCCTCCGACCGGCGCGACCGGGCCCTGCACGACGTCCGCAAGGCCGCCAAGAGGCTGCGCTACTCCGCTGAGATCGCGCTCCCGGTCTTCGGCGACCGCGCGGCGGAGCTGGCCGCCCGCGCCAAGGCCGTGCAGCAGGTGCTCGGCGAGCACCAGGACACCGTCGTGGCCCGGCAGACGCTGCGCGATCTCGGCGTCCGCGCCCACCTCGGTGGCGAGAACGGGTTCACGTTCGGCCGGTTGCACGCCCTGGAGGAGTCGCACGCCGCCGACCTGGCCCGTCGCTACCTCGAGGTCTGGGAGGACCTGCCGCGGCCGTCCGGGCTGCGCTCCTGGCTGCGCGGCTGACCGAGCCGCCGCTCGAGCCCGACCGCCCACGACCGGACGCCTCGCGCAATGCCCCGAGCGGGCGGTATCCCCGGCCGGCTCGGCGCCTCCTCGTATCAACCGGTCCCACTCACGGGGCCGAGGATCCCGGGAGGAGAGCCATGAGTCTCACCGAAACCAGCGAGGTCTTCGTCGCCGTCGAGGAATCGGCGCTCAACGACCTCATCACCGCCGTGTGCGGCACCAGGCCGCACCTGCTCAACTACGGGTCACCCGCGTTCGTGCCCGGCAGCAGCGTCTCCGCCACCCAGATGGCGCCGATCCCGTTCCCCGGGTCGCCCGGGCTGCAGTGGTCGGTGCGGCTGACCACGCCCGTGCTGGACCTCTTCAAGCAGGACCAGACGCTGCCGCCCGAGCTGAGCCTCGGGGCCGGCCAGTTCAGCCTGTCGACGAAGGTCCGGCTCTGCGTCGACTGCGCGTCCCGCGGTCGGAACGAGCCGCCGGGCGAGGACCCCAAGGGCCACGACCACCAGGGACACGACCACCAGGGACACGACCACCCGGGCGAGGACCAGCAGTGGCCCGACGACCGGGACGACTGGGGCAAGGCCCGCAACCCGATGTGCTGCACGCTCGACGTCTTCGCGGTCGGACACCTGGTCAGCACGTGGGCCGGTGGTCAGCGGGCGGTCGGCTTCGCCCTCGACGCGGTCGAGATCGTCGACATCGAGCCGAACGCGCTCGAGTCGGTGATCGAGTGCCTGCTGACGATGGTCCTGCGCTCGGTGCTCGCCACGCTGTCGCTCCCCGTCACCGCGCTCGAGCTGGGCGCGTTCACCCTGACCCCGACCGTGGGTCCCCTGATCGACGTCAACCGCGTGCTCGCCCGCGGCGACTTCTAGGAGGCAGTCATGTCAGAGATCATCGCCGCCATCGACGAGGCCGCGGCCCAGCAGCTGTTCGACACCGAGGTCGCGGGCCTCGGACCCCAGTCCACGAGCGGGTCGTCGTCCCTCGGACCGTTCTCGGTGTCGTACGCCGTCAGCGGGACCCTCTCGAACGGGACGGTCGACCTGATCGCGCCGGCCACCATCGAGATCGCCGACCTCCGGCTCGACTGGCACGTCGACCTGACGTTCCAGCTCGACATCGGTGACTTCATCCCCGACATCCACATCCCGCAGGTGTGCATCCACATCCCGTGCGTCGGCACGGTCTGCACGCCGAGCATCGACATCGTCTGGCCGACCGTGACCGTCCCGGTCTCCTTCGGCGACTACCTGTTGACCACCGTCGACCTCGGCGTCGCGCTCAGCCTGGTCGCGGGGGTCTGGAAGGTCGAGGGCATCGTCCAAGGCGTGCCGAGCCTGCAGTTCGGCGCGTCGACGGCCGCGCTGCTGGCCGCCATCGGCCTGGCCGTCTCGGCCGCCGTCGCGTGGGTGCCGCTCATCGGGCCGTTCCTGGCCGTGCTGGTCGGTGCCGTGGTCGCAGCCATCGGGGTCGCGGGGCTGACCGGCCTGCTGGGACCGATCATCACGCCGTTCGTCTCGGGCACCCGGTTCCCGATCACCGAGATCCCCGCCCTGTTCGAGGTGCTGCCCGCGTCCGGGCCCTTCGACCCCGCCGTGTTCGTGACGGTCGACAGCCTCGGCGCCGAGGTCCAGAACAACCCGCCCGAGGACGAGCTCGTCGTCCTCGCCGACATCCACCCGTGAGGAGCCTGCCATGAGGAGCACTGCGATGAGGAGCGCTGCGATGAGGAGCACCGCCATGACCGAGAACCTGGACAGCCGAGCCCTGCGCAACACCGACTGCTACGGCCAGCGGTTCATGAAGCCGGGCACCTACGCCTACGCCCTCGCTCCCGCCGGCGCCGCGGGCGCCGGCGGCGAGTTCCCGTACGTCGTCGAGGTCGTCGAGCGGGCCGGCAAGCGCGAGCGGGACATGCAGCAGACGATCGTCAGGGTCCGCTTCGTCAAGGAGCGCCACGGCGAGTGCTGCGACGAGCGCTACGCCGACCCCGGTCGCTTCGTGCCCGACCAGGAGCGCGTGACGGTCGAGGCGGGCGACATGGTGCTCTGGAACTCACCCGACGCCGCGACCCGGCCGTTCGTGGTGGACGGGCAGAAGGAGTTCCTCGGCAGCTCCGCGCTGACCAACGAGTGCGGCTACACCCACGTCTTCCGGACGCCGGGGGAGCACGAGTACGTCGACGCGAACGGCTCGGGCCTGCGCGGGATCGTCCGGGTGGCCGATCCCGCGCCGCGCAACGCCGAGGAGCTCCGGGCCTGGCAGGCCCGCCTGGGTGAGGGCGCGCTGGTGATGATCAACGACGCGCGGCCCGAGCCGGCCGAGGTCGAGGTCGTGCTGGGACAGACCGTGTTCTTCGCGGTCGTCAACGGCCCCGGCGTGACGATCACGGACGCTGCCTTGGTCGCCGGGGGCGCGACGGTCACCGGCGCTGCGTAGGGGCGGAGTCGACGGGCGGCCGCTCGGCGAGCGGCCGCATCCCGCACGCGGCGGCGAACCCGTCGGACTCGATGCCGAGCGCCACGTTGCCCCGGGTGGTCATGTTCGCGAACGAGATGACCGAGGTGAGCTCGACGAGGGCGGCGGGGCCGAT
This sequence comes from Nocardioides sp., assembly GCF_036401255.1. Classification (GTDB taxonomy): domain Bacteria; phylum Actinomycetota; class Actinomycetes; order Propionibacteriales; family Nocardioidaceae; genus Nocardioides. The sequence continues at coordinate 4,089 of NZ_DASWVI010000259.1, forward strand.
CGCCTCGTGCAGCCGGTCGACCAGCTCGTCGGTCACGGTCGGCGGTGTCTGGCTCATCGCCTCGGCGTACTCCAGGACGTCACGCTCCAGCGGTGTGAAGACGTCGACCTCCCGCCACCGCGGGATCTCGCGCGCCTTGTCCACGTCGAGCCCCTTATTGCGGGCCTCGAAGTAGTTGAAGTCCAGGCACCACGTGCAGCCGACGAGCGAGGCGACCGCGATGTGGGCGAACGACTTCAGCTGCTCGTCGCAGGCGTCCCACTTCTGCAGCTTGCTGCCGAGCCCGGAGGTGGCGAACAGGACCGGGGGGTTGTGCCAGAAGACGCCGACGGCGGTCGGGACCTGGCCGAGCTTCTTCTCGACCATCCGCTTGACGAGGGCGCCCTTGACGCCGGTGATCTCGGCCGGAGGGATGCGGGTCGTGTGGTCGGTGTTCGAGGTGGGTGTCGTGGTCATGCCCTCAAGACACCGGCGCACCCCGGATTGTGACAGCGTCGCTAGCGCGCCAGCAGCACGACACCGGCGCAGCCGCAGGACCACAGCACGCTGGTGAACGTGCCGATGATGAAGCGCTCGGCGGCCCCGGTGCGTACGCCGTCCTCGGCGGCTCGGAGCTCGGGGTAGCGCCCCAGGCCCTTGACGGCGAGGACCACCGCGAGCCCCTCGGGCCAGCCGGCCACCAGGGCGGCGAAGATCGCGAGGCGCTCGAGCGCCCCGATCCAGGCCCCGCCGCGCAGCACCCGTCCCGCGGTCCGCATCGACTCCTGTGGCACCTCGCGCCGGTCGACCAGGTCGAAGACCAGGGCGGTCAGCGGGCCGCCGCCGGCGGTCGCCAGTGCCCCGCCGAGCAGCCCCAGCACCGTGAGCAGGCCTCGGCCCTCGACCTGGACCTCCGGCGGTGCCGCGGCGACGATCCCGGCGGCCAGGAGCAGCAGCAGGCCCGCCGGTGCCCAGATCCTGCGGGCCGCGGCGGCCGCCCAGGCGGCGACTGCGCACACCAGGCCGGCGGCCAGCAGCACCAGCACCAGCGCACCCCAGTTCTCGGCGCTCATCACGTCTCCTCCAGCAGGGTCCGGGCGAGCACGGCCGCGAGCTCCTCCGCGCGCCGGGCCTCCACGATGCCCGCGGCCTGGGCGCGCTGACTGACGGCGGACTGGCTGATGCCGAGGCGGTGACCGGCATCGGCGTAGGACATGCCCTGCGCGACGAGGTCGGCCACCTCCCAGCCTCGGGTCGTCCGCCGGCCGAGCACCGCGGCCCACAGCCACAGCGTGGTCTCGAGGGCGCGTCCGGCCCATGGGGCGCTCGCGTGGTCGGCGAGGACGCGCACGTGCCACGGGCTGGTCTTCGCCTCCGAGACGGCCGTGCGCGCCTGCAGGTACGCCGGCCCGCGGCCGGCGCGCGCATGGTCGGGGAGCGGCTCCTCGACCGCGCCGACGCCGATGCCGACGTACCACCCGTCGTCGCGCAGCAGCTCGCCGACCGCCGCGGCGACCGCGTCGGGGTCGTCGAGGACGCCCTGGAACTCGTCCCCGGCGGTGCGTTCGAACGGCAGCAGGGTGGGCAGGGGCGCCAGCCGGGACAGGGTGGCGGGGATCCGGTCCGCGGAGTGGCGGCTGCCGCGCTGGTCCACGGTGAGCACGATCGCGGTCGTCATGAGGCTCCTTCCTGGAGCCGAGGCTACATAAGGAAAAAACCTTATGCAAGGCACAGTGAAGGAAATACCCTTAACGGCGGCCGATGATGCCGACGACCGGCGGCGCCTTCTGGTTCACGACCGAGACCCGGAAGCCGCCCCCGGCGAGGGCCTCGGACGCCTTGGTCACGATGGTGGGGACCAGCTCGGGCCGGTTGGCCTCGTAGAACAAGAACACCTCGCCGCCCGGGACGACCCGCTCGTGCAGCAGGGCGACCTCGTCCGCGCAGGCGCGCACCCAGAACAGGTTGACGTTGAACGCGAACACCTTGTTGAGCCGCTTGACCGGCACCCGCAGGGTCGCCAGGTCGATCTGTCGCACCGTGAGCCGGCCGGACTCCACGAAGCGGGCGCAGCGGCGCTTGGTGCGATCGACGCCCGACTCGGAGCGGTCGATCGCGAACAGCTTGCCGGTCTCCAGTCGCTCGCAGATCAGCTCCGCGCCGGCGCCGGGTCCGCAGCCGATCTCCAGGATGTGGTCGGACGGCTGGACATTCATGATGTCCACCGCCCACCTGATCCGGGGCGGGATCGTCTGCACTGCCATGACCACAGACTGCCAGACCCGGTCCGGCCCCGGGAGGACCGCCTCGCCTGGGAGCCGCACCCTAGTAGGTTGGCGGCGTGATGAAGGTGGGTGTGCTCGGTGCGCGGGGCAAGGTCGGCTCGGAGGTCTGCCGTGCGGTCGCGGAGGCGGCCGACATGGACCTGGTCGCCGAGGTCGACGCCGGCGACGAGATCGACGCGCTGGTGAGCGCCGGTGCGCAGGCGGTCGTGGACTTCACCCACCCCGACGTGGTGATGGACAACCTCGAGTTCTGCATCGACCACGGCATCCACGCGGTGGTCGGCACGACCGGCTTCGACGACGCCCGCCTCGACCAGCTGCGCGGCTGGCTCGCCGACTCACCGAGGACCGGCGTACTGGTCGCCCCGAACTTCTCGATCGGCGCGATCTTGATGATGCGGTTCGCCGCGGTCGCGGCGCCGTTCTTCGAGTCGGTCGAGGTCGTCGAGCTCCACCACCCGACCAAGGCCGACGCCCCCTCGGGCACCGCGCGGCGTACGGCGCAGCTGATCGCCGCGGCGCGTCGGGAGGCCGGTCTCGGACCGGTGCCGGACGCGACCTCCACGTCGCTGGACGGCGCGCGCGGCGCGGACGTCGACGGGATCCGGGTGCACGGGCTCAGGATCCGGGGCCTGGTCGCGCACCAGGAGGTGATCCTCGGTGGGGTGGGGGAGACCCTGACGATCCGGCACGACTCGCTGGACCGGGCCTCGTTCACCCCGGGTGTCCTCACCGGGCTGCGGGCCATCGCCGACCACCCCGGGCTCACCGTGGGGCTGGAGCACTTCCTCGACCTGGCGTGATCGACCGGAAGACGTCCGCTTCTGCACGTTCCTGCATTGCAGGAATCCGCAGGTAGCGGGGCATTCCACTTCTCGTTGTCTCGGGTGAGGCTTCGTCTCCCAAGCCTCACCCCACCACGAGAAGGACCCACACATGCGCAGAATCTCGGGCGTCGCGACCGCGGCTGTTCTCGCCCTCACCGCTGTCGGCTTCCAGACCGCCGGCAGCCAGGCCGCCACCGAGCGGCCCACCGCGGTGCAGGCCCTGCGGGCCCACCCCGGCGCGGCCCTCGCCAGCGACGGCACCGCCTTCCACGTCACGGACACGGTGACCGACGCCGACGGCGCCACCCACGTCCGGATGGACCGCACCTACCGCGGCCTGCCGGTCCTCGGCGGCGACCTGGTCGTCCACCGCGGCGCGCAGGCCGGCTGGCGGGGCGTGAGCCAGACCCTCGACCGCGCGGTGCGGGTCTCGACCAAGCCGGCCGTCAGCGCCGACCGCGCGGCCGCCCGCGCGCTGGCCCCGGCCAAGGCGACCCGGTCGATCCGGGGCCTGGAGAAGGCGGGCGCCCCCCGCCTGGTCGTCGACGCGACCAGCGGCACCGCGCGCCTCGCCTGGGAGGTGCTGTCCGGGGGCACTCAGAAGGACGGCACGCCGAGCCGCCTCGCGACGTACGTCGACGCCAAGTCCGGCGCGGTGATCCGCCGCGAGGAGCAGATCCAGACCGCGGACGGGTCGGGCCAGTCGCTCTACTCCGGCACCGTGCCGCTGCAGCTGACGCTCTCGGGCTCGACCTACCAGCTCAAGGACCCGACCCGCGGCAACACCTACACGACCGACATGGGCAACGCGTCCGACTCGCTGGGCTGCCAGTACTTCGGCATCAACTGCAAGGCCGGCACGCTGTTCACCAGCACCGACAACCTGTTCGGCAACGGCTCGACGAGCAGCCGGGAGTCCGCCGGCGTCGACGCGCAGTACGGCACGAACATGACGTGGGACTTCTACAAGTTCACGTACGGCCGCAACGGCATCTTCGGCAACGGCTCGGGCTCCTACAACCGCGTCCACTACGGCAAGAACTACGTCAACGCCTTCTGGGATGGCACCAAGATGACGTACGGCGACGGTGACGGCACCAACTACGGTCCGCTGGTCTCCCTCGACGTGGCGGGCCACGAGATGTCCCACGGCGTCACCGAGAACACCGCCGGGCTGAACTACTCCGGCGAGTCCGGCGGCCTCAACGAGGCGACCTCGGACATCTTCGGCACGATGGTGGAGTTCTACGCCGCCAACGCGAGCGACCCGGGCGACTACCTGATCGGTGAGGAGTTCGACCTCAAGAACCACGTCGGCTTCCGCCGGATGGACAACCCCGCCTCCGACGGCAGCTCGTTCAACTGCTGGTCCTCGACCGTGGGCAGCGCGGACGTCCACTACTCCTCGGGCGTGGGCAACCACTTCTTCTACCTGCTCGCGGAGGGCTCGGGCGCCAAGACCATCGGCGGCGTCGCGCACAACAGCCCGACCTGCAACGGCTCCAGCGTGACCGGCATCGGCCGCGCCGCGGCGAGCGCGATCTGGTACCGCGCGCTCACGGTCTACATGACCTCGAGCACCAACTACTCGGGTGCGCGCACCGCGACGCTGAACGCCGCCAAGGACCTCTACGGCGCGGGCAGCACCCAGCAGAACGCGGTGGCCGCCGCGTGGAGCGCGGTCAGCGTCAACTGATCCAGCACGGACGGCAGGGCGGTGACCGCGACGGTCACCGCCCTGCTGTGTGTCATCGGACCAGCGCGGCGAGGCCGTCGAGCACCCGGGCGAGGCCGAAGTCCCAGGCGAGCGTCGCGTCGGACGCGCCGCCCATCGCCTCGCCGGCGGCCGCGCCCACGGTCTGCGCGAGCGGGTGCCGGTCGCCGAGGTACGCCGCCAACCGGACGCCCCACTCCGGCCAGTGCTCGGCGAGGTCGGCGGCGTGCGGGCGCGGGCGCATCGCGACGGCGCCGGCCCGCGCGAAGTCGAGGACGAACCGCAACGCGGCGTCGCACGTCACGGGGTCGAGCCGCAGCGGCGTGAGTGCCTCGAGCTCGTGGTCGTACTTCGCGATCGTGCCGGGTCCGAGCGCCGTCCGCTCGTCGGCCACGTCGGCGAGCCACGGGTGGGCCTGGATCAGCGCCAGGTTGGCCTCCGCGACGAGCCGCACCCGGCTGCGCCAACCCAGCCGGCCGTAGGGCGGCCGGTCCATCCGCGCGTGCGCCTCGTCGGTCATCAGCACCAGCAGGTCGTCGCGGCTGTTGACGTGCGTGTAGAGCGACATGGCCGACACTCCGAGCGCGTCCCCGAGCCGCCGGATCGTCATCGCCTCCAGCCCCTCGGCGTCGGCGAGCCCCACCGCGGCGTCCACGACGGCGCCCGTCGAGACCCGGGCGCGCGGCCCGCGGCTCCCGCCGGCCGGGGCGTCGGGGTGGTCGCGCCAGAGCAGGTCGATCAGCGGCCGCGGCACGGATCCTCCATGTCGGGAATCATTCCAGAACGATATACGTTGTACGTCGTACAAGGTTGATCCGAGCGGCGGGTCGACCTGGACGAGGGGAGTCACATGCAGATCAAGTCCACCGCGGTCTCGCTCAACGTCGCGGACGTCGACGCGTCCGCCCGCTTCGCCGCCGAGCACTTCGGGTTCACCGAGGCGATGTCCGCCGACGGGTTCGTCTCGCTCGCGCACCCGACCGCCGGCGTCAACGTCGTGTTCCTGCGCACGGGGCTGGCGACGTTCAGGCCGCAGGAGATCGCCGGCCCGGCCGGCCAGGGGCTCCTGATCGCCTTCGAGGTCGACGCGCTCGACGCGGAGTTCGAGCGGATCTCCGCCGCCGGGGCGCGGGTGATCACGCCCCCGGAGACCGAGCCGTGGGGTGAGCGCTACTGCCAGTTCGCCGACGACAACGGCCTCGTCTGGCAGCTGGTCGAGTGGGTCGCGGCGCCGGAGTGAGCGCATGACGGAGGAGGGCGGTGGCCGTGGTGGTCACCGCCCTGCCTCGGTCAGAACACCTAAGGCTCGCCGGTGACCTTGATCGCCTCGCCGTTCTGGACGATCGAGAAGGCGTCGAGGACGTCGGTGAGGGGGATGTGGCGGGTGATCAGGTCCTTGACCGGGACCTGGCCGGTGGAGATGTACTCCAGGGCGCGCTTGTTGTGCTCGGGGGCCGAGCCGTTGGCGCCGTGGATGTGCAGCTGGCGGTAGTGGACGATGTTGGAGTCGCAGGTGATCGTCGGGTTCGTCTTCGGCAGGCCGCCGAAGAACGAGATCCGGCCGTTGCGGGCGGCCATCGCGATGGCCTGCTCCTGGGTGATGTTCGCGGCGGTGGCGGTGATGACCACGTCCGCGCCGCGTCCGCCGGTGAGCTCCATGACCTTCTCGACCACGTCGACCTCCGAGCCGTTGATGGTCTCGTCGGGCTGGACGGCGGCGGCGGACATCGCAAGCCGGTCGGCGTTGACGTCGACGAGGTAGACCGGGCCGGCCTGGTGGACGCCCCGGGCGATGCGGATGTGCATGCACCCGATCGGGCCGGCACCGAAGACCACGACCGTGTCGCCCGGCTCGATCCCGAGCAGCTCCTGGGCGTTGATCGCGCACGCGAACGGCTCGGCCGCCGAGGCCTCGTCGTACCCGACGTTGTCGGGGATCCGGTTGAGACCGTCGACCTTGAGCACCTGCTTGGGCACGATCATGTACTCGGCGAACCCGCCGTCGTACTGGTAGCCCATCGAGGTCTGGTTCTGGCAGACCGCCATCCAGCCCTTCTGGCACTCGTAGCACTCGCCGCAGGGGACGGCCGCGATGACCTGGACGCGGTCGCCGGCCACCCAGCTCGAGCCGTACGTCGCGTTGACGTCCGCGCCGACCTCGACGACCTCGCCGGCGATCTCGTGGCCGATGGTCCGCGGCGGTGTGAGGTTCTGGTGGCCGTTGTGGAGGATCTTCACGTCGGTGCCGCACGTGGAGCAGTTGCGCATGCGCAGCTTGATCTCGTCGGGGCCGCACGTCGGCTCCGGCACCTCCTCGAGTCGCACGTCCTCGGGTGCGTAGAAGCGCAGGGCCTTCATGTGGTGTCTCCTCGTCGGGGGGCGGGTTCGATGTCTGCCTACCGTAGCACCGTTTATCTTCGTTTATCTGTGAACATGTTGCTCTAGACCCTTGACGGGGCGTTTTTCGCGGAGATATACAGGCAATCACAGATTCGCCATGGCGCTCGTCACACCCGTGCCGGCCGCTCGGCGACAAGGTCCGACCAGCCTGCGGAGGCTGGCGCCTCAGGAGGAAGAGCAGCATGGCCACAGCCACGCAGACGCCGGCCGAGCGAACCTCGGCCCGCGTCCACGTCCAACGCTTCGGCACGTTCTTGTCGAACATGGTGATGCCCAACATCGGTGCGTTCATCGCATGGGGCCTCATCACCGCGATGTTCATCGAGGTCGGCTGGCTGAATCTCGGCGGCGGCGACCACGGCTGGCTCAGCCCGAACAGCTGGGTCGCCCACATCGGCGGCTGGGGCAACTGGGCGGACGGCGCCAACGGTGGGGGCATCGTCGGCCCGATGATCACCTACCTGCTGCCGATCCTCATCGGCTACACCGGCGGCAAGATGATGTACAACGACCTGGTCCGCGGTGGCGTCGTCGGCGCGATCGCGACGTTCGGCGTGATCGCCGGCACCAGCGTCCCGATGTTCATGGGCGCGATGATCATGGGCCCGCTCGCGGGCTGGAGCATGAAGCACATCGACGGTTTGTGGGCCGGCAAGATCAAGCCCGGCTTCGAGATGCTCGTCGACAACTTCTCCGCCGGCATCTGGGGCGGCATCCTCGCGACGTTCGGGTTCTTCGCCCTCAGCGACGTGCTCACCTGGATCTCCGACCGGCTCGGTGACGGTGTGGAGTTCCTCGTCGAGCACGACCTGCTGCCGTTCGCCTCGTTCGTCATCGAGCCCGCGAAGGTGCTGTTCCTCAACAACGCCCTCAACCACGGCGTGCTGACCCCCCTGGGTCTCAACGAGTCGGCCGAGAGCGGCAAGTCGATCCTGTTCCTGCTCGAGGCCAACCCGGCCGCCGGTATCGGCCTGCTGCTGGCGTACTCGATCTTCGGCAAGGGCCTGGCCAAGGCGTCCGCGCCCGGCGCCGCGATCATCCACTTCTTCGGCGGCATCCACGAGGTCTACTTCCCGTTCGTGCTGATGAAGCCCAAGCTGATCCTCGCGATGATCGCCGGTGGGTTCACCCAGATCCTGATCAACGTGATCTTCTCCAGCGGTCTGCGCTCGCCCGCGGCGCCCGGCTCGGTCTTCGCGGTCTACATCTCGGCGCCGACCGACCTGAAGAACCTCACGGGAGTCACGCTCTCGATCATCGGTGGCGCAGCGGCCTCGTTCTTCGTCGCGGCGATCCTGCTGAAGACCGACAAGACGATCGAGGCCGAGGACGAGCTGGTCAGCGCCACCGCCTCCATGGAGGCCATGAAGGGCAAGAAGTCCGTCGCGTCCTCGCTCGTCGGCGGCTCGGCGGCGACCGGCCACGCGGGCCCGATCAACCACATCGTGTTCGCCTGCGACGCCGGCATGGGCTCCTCCGCGATGGGCGCCTCGGTGCTGCGCAAGAAGATCCACGGCGCCGGGTTCCCCGAGGTCACGGTGGTGAACAAGGCCATCGCGAACCTGACCGACGAGTACGACCTCGTCGTCACGCACCAGGACCTGACCGCGCGGGCCCAGCTGAAGACCAGGTCGGCGATCCACGTGTCGGTCGAGAACTTCATGGGCAGCCCGCGGTACGACGAGATCGTCGAGCTGGTCCGTCAGCACAACGGCGCCGCGGCGCCGGCGTCGGTCGGCTCCGCCGACGGAGAGGAGCCTGCTCTAGCGGGTGGTCTCCTGAGCCCCGAGGCGGTCGTCCTCGACGCGCCGGCGGAGTCGCGCGACGCGGCGATCACCCGCGCGGGTGAGCTCCTCGTCGCGGTCGGTGCGGCCGGTCCGGCGTACGTCGACGCCATGCACCTGCGGGAGACCTCGGTCTCCACGGCGATGGGCAACGGGCTGGCGATCCCGCACGGCACCAACGAGGCCAAGGGCTCGGTGTCGCGCACCGCGATCTCGTTCGTCCGCTACCCCGAGGGCATCGACTGGAACGGCAAGCCGGTGAAGTTCGTCATCGGCATCGCCGCTCTCGGCAACGAGCACCTCAAGCTGCTCGGTCGGATCGCGGAGATCTTCGTCGACCCGACGCAGGTCGCTCGTCTCGAACAGGCGACCTCGGTCGCCGACGTGATGGCCGTGCTGGGTGAGGTCCAGCCGGCCTGAGCGGGGGAGTGGCGGCGCTGGCCCGGGTCACAGCATCCGGACCAGCGCCGCCACGAGCGCGGCGCCGAACACCACCACGAGGAACGGGGCCCGCACCACCAGCAGCACCACCGCCGCCGCCAGCCCGGCGGCGCGCGCGTCCAGCACCAGGTCGTGACCCCGGGCCACGACCTGGACCGCGACCAGCGCGGACAGCAGGGCCACCGGGATCAGGTCGGCGATCCGCTCGACCAACGGGCGTTCGAGCACCCGAGGCGGCACCGACAGCCCACCCAGCTTCAGCAGGTAGCAGCCGACCGCGGCGACGAGCACCGCCGCCCACATCATCGGCCCTCCTCCGGCCGGCCGCGGCTCAGCGCGCCGGCGACCAGGGCCACGCCCGCCGCCGCGAGCACCGGCACCCCGGCGGGCACGAGCGGTACGACGCCCAGTGCGACCGCAGCGGCGAGCGCACCGACCCAGCGGTGCCAGCCGGTGTGCAGCCGCGGCCAGAGCAGCGCCAGGAACGCGGCGCCGACGGCGGCGTCGAGGCCGTAGGTGCGCGGGTCGCCCAGCGCGTTGCCGGCCAGCGCGCCGCCGACGGTGGCGAGGTTCCACAGCACGAACACGGCGCCCCCGGTCCAGGTGAACGCGAGCCGCGCCGCGGGCACCGAGTCGCGGGTCACCGACATCGCCGTCGACTCGTCGATGAGCACCTGCGCGCCCAGCGCCCGCCGCCACCCGGTCCACGCCAGGAGCGGCGCCATCCGCAGCCCGTAGAGGGTGTTGCGGGTGCCGAGCAGCAGCGCGGTCAACGCACCCGACAGCGGTGCCCCGCCGGCCGCGACGACGCCCACCAGCGCGAACTGGCTGGCCCCGGTGAACACCAGCAGCGAGAGCGCGCACGTCTGCGCGACCGAGAGGCCGGCGGCGACGGAGACCGCCCCGAAGCCGACGCCGTACGCACCGGTGGCGACGCCCACGGCGAGGCTGTCGCGGATGATCGACGAGCGCTCAGCCGGTGACAGTGGCGACGCTGCGGGATCGAGGGGGGCGTCGGTCACGCCCCGACCGTAATGGGTGCGCGGTCAGTGCCGGCGCACCCGCACCGCCCGCGGACGGTGGTGGAAGTCGTGCAGCAGCACGTAGCCGAGCAGCAGCCCGGCGAGGCCTCCCCAGGCGGCGCCGGCCGCGGCGGCGACCGGCACGGTGGAGAAGTGGGCGATCCAGATGCCGGATGCGATGCCGACCGCGAGGACGGTGGCGAGGACGAGCAGGCGGTGCAGTGCCGGGAGTGGACCGATCACGAGTGGCCCCCGTTCTGGAGTGGATCTCCATCGTGCACCCCTGGCCCGGGATTTCAAGAGGAGGAGCCTAAGAGAGTGCTGTGTGCAGCCGGACCTGCTTGACCCGGGTGGTCCCCTCGCCGTCGAGGTCGAGCTCGCGGTGGGCGCTGTCGGGAGCCCAGCCGGCCTCGGCGAGGAAGCCGCGCAGGGCGTCGTCGGTCGCCATCGTCCACGTCACCGCGCGGGTGAACCGGTCGGCCTGCATGGTGTCGATCGCGGCCTGGAGGAGGCGGGAGCCGTGGCCGCGACCGCGCTCGCCGGGGTCGACCGCGATCTCGCGCAGCTCGGCGTCGGCCACCGGGTCGCAGTCGGGGTCGCTGGCGGGCGTGGTGATCGCGAGCCCGACCACCCGGTTGCGCTCGAGGGCCACCAGCACCCGGTTGCGGGCGTCGCGCGGCTGGGTGAGGGACGCCCGCCACGCCGCGGCGGCGGACTCCACCTGGTCGGGGCCGGGGAGCGCCTCGGCCGGCACGATGCCGGCGTACGTCTCGCGCCAGGTGCGCAGCTGGACCTCGGCGATCGCCGGGGCGTCATCCGCCCACGCGACGCGCACCGAGACGTCGGCGGAGGGGCCGGGAGTGCTCATGCCGCCATCCTGACAGCCGGGTCGCGGTGTTACAGCACCGCGCTCGGCGGGCTGTGATCTGTAACACGTGGTGGTAGCGTGCGCCGCATGTCCAGCGCCGAGACCTTCGAGGAGCTGCTCGCCGACGACGGCCGGGTCGAGCCCCGCGACGAGATGCCCGACGCCTACCGGCGCACGCTGGTGCGCCAGATCGCCCAGCACGCTCACTCCGAGATCATCGGCATGCAGCCGGAGGGCAACTGGATCAGCCGGGCGCCGAGCCTGCGCCGCAAGGCGATCCTGATGGCCAAGGTGCAGGACGAGGCGGGCCACGGCCTCTACCTGTACGCCGCCGCCGAGACGCTCGGTGTCGACCGCGAGGACCTGCTCGACCAGCTGCACACCGGCCGGCAGAAGTACTCCTCGATCTTCAACTACCCGACGCTCACCTGGGCCGACGTCGGTGCGATCGGCTGGCTCGTCGACGGCGCGGCGATCGTCAACCAGGTGCCGCTGTGCCGCTGCTCCTACGGGCCCTACGCCCGCGCGATGGTCCGGGTCTGCAAGGAGGAGTCGTTCCACCAGCGACAGGGCTTCGAGATCCTGCACACGCTCTCGCGCGGGACACCGGCGCAGCGGGCGATGGCGCAGGACGCGGTCGACCGCTACTGGTGGCCGGCGCTGATGATGTTCGGCCCGCCCGACGACGACTCGCCCAACTCCGCGCAGTCGATGGCGTGGGGGATCAAGCGGTTCTCCAACGACGAGCTGCGCCAGCGCTTCATCGACATGACCGTCCCGCAGGCCGAGGCGCTCGGGCTGACGCTGCCCGACCCGAACCTGCGGTGGAACGAGGACCGCGGACACTACGACTCCGGGCCGATCGACTTCACCGAGCTGTTCGAGGTGATCAAGGGCAACGGCCCGTGCAACGCCCAGCGGATGGCGCACCGGGTGCGCGCCCACGAGGAGGGCGCCTGGGTCCGGGAGGCCGCCTCGGCGTACGCCTCGAAGCACACTGCCCGGGAGGACGTGGCGTGAAGGACTGGCCGTTGTGGGAGGTGTTCGTGCGCTCGCGCCGGGGCCTGTCCCACGTGCACGTCGGGTCGCTGCACGCTCCCGACGCCGAGATGGCGCTGCGCAATGCCCGCGACGTCTACACCCGCCGCCAGGAGGGGGTCTCGCTGTGGGTGGTCCCGTCGGCGCAGATCGTCGCCTCCGAGGCCGACCAGCGCGAGTCGTTCTTCGACCCGGCGGGCGACAAGGTCTACCGGCACCCCACGTTCTACGAGATCCCCGAGGGTGTGGAGCACCTGTGAGCGCCGTGTTCGAGTACGTGCTCGGCCTCGCCGACGACGCGCTGGTCTCGGCCCAGCGGACCGGCTGGTGGATCAGCCGCGCGCCGCAGCTGGAAGAGGACCTGGCGCTGGCCAACATCGGCCTCGACCAGCTCGGCCAGGCCCGGGGCCTGCTCGCCCGCGCCGGCGAGGTCGAGGGTGCCGGGCGGTCCGAGGACGACCTGGCCTACCTGCGCGACGAGCGGGAGTTCCGCAACGTCTGGCTGGTCGAGCGCACCCAGAGCGACTTCGGGGTGGCGATGGCGCGGCTGCTGGTGCTCTCGGCCTGGCAGTGCGAGCTGTACGCCGCCCTCACCCGCAGCGCCGACCCCGGGCTGGCCGCGGTGGCCGGCAAGGCCGTCAAGGAGGTGGCCTACCACCTCGACCACGCGAGCCACTGGGTGCTGCGGCTCGGCGACGGCACCGACGAGTCGCACCTGCGGATGCAGGCCGCCCTGGACGCGGAGTGGCCCTACGTCGAGGAGCTGTTCGGCCCGGTCGACCCTGACCTGCTCGACGCGGGGATCGCCGCCGACCCGGTCGCGTTGCGGCCGGCGGTGCTCGGCCGGGTCGAGCAGGTGGTGCGTGAGGCGACCCTGTCGGTGCCTGAGGTGACCCCGGCGCGCGGCGGCGGCCGGCTCGGCCTCCACACCGAGGAGCTCGGCTACCTGCTCGCGGAGATGCAGCACCTGCACCGGTCGCACCCGGGGGCGACGTGGTGACCCCGGCGGGCTCGATCCAGGGTGCCGCCTGGAAGATCGCGGCCGACGTGCCCGACCCGGAGCTGCCGGTCGTGACGATCGCCGACCTCGGGATCCTGCGGGACGTCACCGAGGACGACCAGGGTCGCGTGCACGTGCAGATCACCCCGACGTACTCCGGCTGCCCGGCGATGGAGACGATCCGCGCCGACCTCATCGAGACGCTGACCGCGGCCGGCTACTTGCGGGTGGACGTGGAGTTCGTGCTGTCGCCGGCGTGGACCACCGACTGGATGACCGAGGACGCCAAGCACAAGCTCGCGGCCTACGGGATCGCGCCGCCGAGCGCCCGCGTCGCCGACGGGCCGGTCCCGGTCGCGCTGGCCGTCCGCTGTCCGCGGTGCGGGAGCCTGGACACCCGCGAGTCGAGCCGGTTCGGGTCGACGGCGTGCAAGTCGCTGTGGGTCTGCCGCTCCTGCCGCGAGCCGTTCGACCACTTCAAGGCCCTCTGAGTGTCGGCCACCTTCCACTCGCTGCGGGTCGCGGCGATCGACGAGCTCACCGACGACGCGGTCGCGCTGACCTTCGAGGTGCCCGACGGCCTCGGCGACGCGTTCGCGTTCGCGCCCGGCCAGCACCTCTCGATCCGCGGGGGAGACGACGTACGCCGCTCCTACTCGCTCTGCACGCCGCCGTCCTCGGGGGTGCTGCGCATCGGGGTGAAGCGGCTGCCCGGCGGCGCGTTCAGCCAGGGCGTCGTCGACGGCCTGCGGGTGGGCGACCACCTGGACGTGATGACCCCGGCCGGTCGCTTCACCGCCACGGTCGACCCGACCGCCCGGCGTACCCACGTCGCGATCGCGGCGGGATCGGGGATCACGCCGGTGCTCTCGATCGTCGCGGCGCTCCTCGAGGGCGAGCCGGAGTCGTCGGTGCTGCTGATCTACGCCAACCGCACGCACCGCTCGGTGATGTTCCTCGACGAGGTCCACGACCTCAAGGACGCCCACCCGGGCCGGCTCCAGGTCGTGCACGTGCTCTCGCGGGAGCCGCAGGAGGTCGAGCTGTTCTCCGGACGGCTCGACGGCGCCCGGCTCGAGCGGATCCTCGGCGCGCTGCTGCCCGGCCCGGTCGCCGAGGTCGACCAGTGGTACCTCTGCGGGCCGCAGCAGCTGGTCACCGACCTCCGCGCCACGCTCGCCGGGCTCGGCGCCGATCCGGCGCGGGTGCACAGCGAGCTGTTCCACGCCGACCCGGTGCAGCGCGTGCCGGTCGCGGCGCTCGAGGGTGCGCCGGAGGGCACGGCGCGGGTGACGGTCCGGCTCGGCGGCCGGTCCTCCGACCTGGACCTGCGACCCGACGACGTGCCGGTGCTCGAGGCGGCCCTGCGGGTGCGCTCCGACCTGCCGTTCGCCTGCAAGGGCGGCGTCTGCGGGACCTGTCGCGCCCGCGTCGTCGAGGGCACCGTGGTGATGGACGCCAACTGGGCGCTCGAGCCCGACGAGATCGAGCGCGGCTACGTGCTGACCTGCCAGTCGCACCCCACGTCGGACCGCGTGGTGGTCGACTTCGACGGCTGACTGATGCCGCGGGGTGACCGTTCGGCGTCGAGTGACGTGAAGTGGTTGAGATCTGGGCAGATGTCCAGCCAGTGGGCGTCACTCGACGGGCGAGGACCGGCCGCGTGGAGGCGCCCACTAGTGTCGCGAACATGGAGATTCGCAACCTGGGCAAGAGCGGTCTGAAGATCTCGGCGATCGCCTACGGCAACTGGCTGACCCACGGGTCCCAGGTCGAGGAGGACGCCGCGACGGCCTGCGTCCGGCAGGCGCTCGACGAGGGCATCACCACCTTCGACACCGCCGACGTCTACGCCAACACCGCGGCCGAGTCGGTGCTCGGTCGGGCGCTGAAGGGCGAGCGTCGCGAGGGCCTGGAGATCTTCACCAAGGTCTACTGGCCGACGGGGCCGGGCAAGCACAACGACCACGGCCTCTCCCGCAAGCACATCATGGAGTCGATCAACGGCTCCCTGACCCGGCTCGGCACCGACTACGTCGACCTCTACCAGGCCCACCGCTACGACGACGAGACGCCGCTCGAGGAGACGATGGAGGCCTTCGCCGACGTCGTCCGGCAGGGCAAGGCGCTCTACATCGGTGTCTCGGAGTGGCGTGCGGAGGACATCCGCCGCGCCCACGCGCTGGCCCGCGAGCTGAGGATCCCCCTGGTCTCCAGCCAGCCGCAGTACTCCATGCTCTGGCGGGTCATCGAGGCCGAGGTCGTGCCGACGTGCGAGGAGCTCGGCATCGGCCAGATCGTCTGGTCGCCGATCGCCCAGGGCGTGCTGACCGGCAAGTACCTCCCGGGCCAGGCGCCGCCGGCGGGCTCGCGGGCCACCGACGACAAGGGCGGCGCGAACATGATCAGCCGCTGGCTGCAGGACGACGTCCTCGAGCGGGTGCAGCAGCTCAAGCCGATCGCCGAGGAGGCCGGCCTGACGATGGCCCAGCTCGCGGTGGCGTGGGTGCTGCAGAACGACAACGTCTCCGCGGCGATCATCGGTGCCAGCCGGCCCGAGCAGGTCACCGACAACGTCAAGGCCGCCGGCGTACGTCTCGACGAGGCGACGATGAAGGCGATCGACGAGGTCGTGGACCCGATCGTCGAGCGCGACCCGTCCCAGACCCGCACCCCGCGCCGCAGCGAGCTGCTCTGAGGTCCAGGTCGCCGAGGTCGGTCAGCGGTAGTGCTCGGGGAGCCGCTGGCCGATCTTGACCTGGGCCTTGGGCAGCCGCATGAACTTCATCTGCAGGGCCCGGGTGATCGCGTAGTAGGACACGCCCTTGGTGGGGCTGGCGGGGAAGCGCCGGGCGTACTCGCGGCGCACCCGGAACCGCAGCACGACCATGTCGAGGAGCACCAGCAGCACGGTGACCATCAGCATGGTGTTGCCGATCTGGGCGAGCTGGCTGTTGCCGGAGTAGCCCAGGATCATGGTCACGAGCAGCAGCGGGATCACCAGCTCGATCAGCGAGAACCGGCTGTCGACGAAGTCGCGCAGGAACCGCCGCTCCGGTCCGCGGTCGCGTGCGGGGTAGTAGCGCTCGTCCCCGGACTTCATCGCCTGGCGCACCGACTTGCTGGACTCGGTGCGGGCGGCCCGCTGGGCGGCCAGCTGCTCCTTGCGGGTGCGCGGCGCCTTGGCGCGGGCGCGCGCGGCGGCCTCGGCCTCGCGCCGGGTC
>NZ_DASWVI010000260.1:0-18786 GCF_036401255.1 Nocardioides sp.
CTCCGACGAGTGCGCGTCCCCGGAAGGTGCGGCCCGCAGGCTCGCCGACCTCGACGCGATCTGCGTGCCCGGAGGCTTCGGTATCCGCGGCATCGAGGGCAAGCTCGGTGCGCTGACCTTCGCGCGCACGCACAAGATCCCGACCCTCGGCCTGTGCCTGGGGCTGCAGTGCATGGTCATCGAGTTCGCCCGGCAGCAGGCGGGCCTCGACAAGGCGGCCTCGACGGAGTTCGACCCCGACTGCCTCGAGCCGGTGATCGCCACGATGGCCGAGCAGAAGGAGTTCGTGTCCGGCGCCGGCGACCTCGGCGGCACCATGCGGCTGGGGCTCTACCCGGCGGCGCTCAAACCCGGGTCGGTGGTGAGGGAGGCCTACGGGGCGGACCCGATCGAGGAGCGGCACCGACACCGCTACGAGGTCAACAACATCTACCGCGACCAGCTCGAGGAGTCCGGCCTGGTCTTCTCGGGCACCTCGCCCGACAACAACCTGGTCGAGTTCGTCGAGCTCCCGCGTGAGGTGCACCCCTACTACGTGGCCACCCAGGCCCACCCCGAGCTGCGGTCGCGGCCGACCCGCCCGCACCCGCTGTTCGCGGGCCTGGTCGGCGCGGCGATCGAGCGGCAGCGCGAGCTGCGCTTCCCGATCGACGAGTCCGGGCTGCGGCGCGAGCCCGGGCCGGACGAGGACTGAGCCCGGTGCCCGGCCTCGCCGACCGACCCGAGCGGTGGCCGGTCGAGGGGTCCGGCTACCCGTACGACGGCGGTGGCTGGGTCGTGAAGGTCCGCGAGGACCGGGTGCGGCGCCCGGGCCACCCCGAGGAGGAGCCGTTCACGCGGCTGGTGGTCGAGCACCCCGGTGCGGCGATCGTGCTGGCCGTCGACGACCGGGACCGGGTGCTGTGCGTGTGGCAGTACCGCCACGCTGTGGGGAGCGCGCTGGTCCAGCTCCCGGCGGGGCTGTGCGACGTCGACGGCGAGGACGCCGCCGAGGTCGCCCGGCGCGAGCTGGTCGAGGAGGCGGGCTACGAGGCCGCGGAGTGGACCCACCTGGCCTCGACGTACTCCTCACCGGGCTTCACCTCCGAGCGAAGCCACTTCTTCCTGGCCCGGGGGCTGCGGGAAGTGGGCCGCGGCGACTTCACCCCGGAGCACGAGGAGGCGGAGATGGAGCTGGGCTGGGTGCCGTTCGACGACCTCCACGCCGCGGTGGTCGCGGGCCGGCTCGCCGACGCGCACCTGGCGCTCGCGGTGCTCCTCGCCGGAGCCCGCAGGACGTCGGACCCTGCCGCGCAGGGCTGAGGCTCGACCCACCTCCGGCTCACCGGCCGGGTCTCCGGGCCGACGGAGCAGGCGTCAGGGCGAGGCATGGCAGCATCGAGGGGCGCCCGGGAGTAGGCTCGCGCCGCCACAACGGCGTGGCGCAGGAAACCGAAGGAGCTCTGAGGTGAAGGTCGGCGTCCCCAAGGAAGTCAAGAACCACGAGTACCGGGTGGCGATCACCCCGATCGGTGTGCACGAGCTCACCGCGCACGGGCACGAGGTGTTCATCGAGCATGGTGCGGGGGAGGGCTCCTCGATCCACGACGAGGAGTACGTCGCCGCGGGCGCCCGGATCGTCCCGGACGCCGACTCCGCCTGGGGCGAGGGCGAGATGGTCCTCAAGGTCAAGGAGCCGGTCGCCGAGGAGTACCACCGCCTGCGCGAGGACCTCACGCTGTTCACCTACCTGCACCTGGCCGCCGACAAGCCGCTCACCGAGAAGCTGCTGGCGTCCAAGGTCACCGGCATCGCCTACGAGACCGTCCAGCTCCCCTCGGGTGGGCTGCCGCTGCTGTACCCGATGTCGGAGGTGGCCGGCTGCCTGGCCCCGCAGGTCGGGGCGCACTCGTTGCTGAAGGCACAGGGCGGTCGCGGGGTCCTGATGGGCGGCGTCGGAGGCGTCGCCAACGCGAAGGTGGTGATCATCGGTGCCGGCGTCTCCGGGCAGAACGCCGCGAACATCGCCTTGGGCATGGGCGCCGACGTCACGCTGCTGGACACCGACCTGGACAAGCTGCGGATGTCGTTCTGGCGCTACAACAACCGCGTGCACGGACTCGCGTCCTCCAAGCTGGCGATCGAGCAGCAGGTGAGCGAGGCCGACATGGTGATCGGCGCGGTGCTGATCCCCGGCGCCGCCGCCCCGAAGCTCGTGAGCAACGACCTGGTGTCGCGCATGAAGCCGGGCTCGGTGCTCGTCGACATCGCCGTCGACCAGGGCGGCTGCTTCGAGGACACGCATGCGACGACCCACGCCGACCCGACCTACCAGGTGCACAACTCGACGTTCTACTGCGTGGCGAACATGCCCGGCGCGGTCCCCAACACCTCGACCTACGCGCTCACCAATGCGACCTTGCCCTACGTGGTCGCGCTCGCGGACAAGGGCTGGCGCCAGGCGAGCCGCGACGACCACAGCCTCGCGCTCGGGCTCAACACCCATGCGGGCCGTCTCACCAACGCACCGGTGGGTGAGGCCGTGGGCATCGAGGCCGACTCGCTGGACGCCGTCCTGGCGTGAGCGAGGCCGCGCCCACCGCGACCGCGCCGTCCGAGATCGGGCGCGCGGTCCGGACCTACCTCGACCACCTCGGGGTCGAGCGCGGTCTGGCGCGCAACACCCTCACGTCGTACCGACGCGACCTGAGGCGCTACCAGGAGCACCTGGCGGCCAGTGGGATCGAGCGGCTCGAGGACGTCACGGAGGCGGTGGTGTCGGGGTTCCTGGTGCGGCTGCGCGAGGGCGACCCCGACCACCCGCCGCTCAGCGCGACCTCCGCGGCGCGCACGGTCGTGGCGGTGCGCGGGTTCCACAGGTTCGCGGTCGCCGACGGCCTCGCCCCGAGCGACCCGGCGAGCGGGGTGAAGCCGCCGACACCGGCGAAGCGGCTGCCGAAGGCGCTGCCGCTCGCCGAGGTCGAGGCGATCCTGGAGGCCGCCGGCGCGGCAGGCACGACGCTCGCGCTCCGCGACCGGGCACTGCTGGAGGTGCTCTACGGCACCGGTGCCCGGATCTCGGAGGCCGTCGGCCTCGACGTCGACGACCTCGACATGACCGACGGCACCGTGCTCCTGCGCGGCAAGGGCGGCAAGCAGCGGATCGTGCCGGTCGGGTCGTTCGCCCGTGAGGCGGTCGACGCCTACCTCGTGCGGGGTCGGCCCGAGCTGGTGGCCGCGGGCAAGGGCACACCGGCCCTGTTCCTCAACGCTCGTGGTGGGCGCCTCTCCCGCCAGTCGGCGTGGGCGGTGCTCGTCAAGGCCGCCGAGCGGGCCGGGGTCACCAAGGACGTGTCTCCGCACACGATGCGGCACTCGTTCGCGACCCACCTGCTCGACGGCGGGGCCGACGTGCGCGTGGTGCAGGAGCTGCTCGGCCACGCCTCGGTGACCACCACGCAGGTGTACACGCTGGTCACGGTGGAGAACCTCCGTGAGGTGTTCGCGACCGCGCATCCTCGGGCTCGTGACTGACCGATGACCGACCTGTCTCTCCTCGACGAGATCTCCGCGGGGGCGGCCGCACGCGGCCTCACCCTGTACCCGCACCAGGAGGAGGCGATCCTGGCGGTGCTGGCCGGCGACAACGTCGTGCTGGCCACCCCGACCGGATCCGGCAAGTCCCTGGTCGCTGCCGCGGCTCACCGGGCAGCGCTCGCGGAGGACCGGGTGTCGTTCTACACGGCGCCGATCAAGGCGCTGGTGAGCGAGAAGTTCTTCGCGCTCGTCGCGGAGTTCGGCGCCGAGGACGTCGGGATGCTGACCGGGGACGCGTCGGTCAACCCGGACGCGCCGATCATCTGCTGCACGGCGGAGGTGCTGGCCAACATCGCCCTGCGCGAGGGTGCGAGCGCCGACGTCGGCCTGGTCGTGATGGACGAGTTCCACTTCTACGCCGAGCCAGACCGTGGCTGGGCGTGGCAGGTGCCGCTGCTCGAGCTGCCGCAGGCGCAGTTCGTGCTCATGTCGGCCACGCTCGGGGACATGTCCGAGATCGCCGCGGACCTGACCCGCCGCAACGGACGCGAGACCACGGTGGTCGACGACGCCGTACGTCCGGTGCCGTTGACGTTCTCGTGGGTGATGACCCCGCTCGCGGAGACGCTCGAGGAGCTGGTGACGACCGGGCAGGGGCCCGTGTACGTCGTGCACTTCACCCAGAAGGACGCCGTCGAGCAGGCGACGTCGCTGCTCAACGCCGGATGGGCGGCCGCGCCGCGCGAGCAGCGTGACCAACTGGCCGACCGGCTGGCCGGGGTGCGGTTCGGCGCCGGCTTCGGAAAGACCCTGGCGAAGCTGCTGCGCCGCGGCATCGGCGTCCACCACGCCGGCATGCTGCCGCGCTACCGCCGACTCGTCGAGCAGCTGGCCCAGGCCGGGCTGCTGCGGATCATCTGCGGCACCGACACCCTCGGTGTCGGCATCAACGTGCCGATCCGCACCGTGCTGTTCACCGGTCTGGCGAAGTTCGACGGCAGCCGGCAGCGGATCCTGCGGACGCGCGAGTTCCTACAGATCGCCGGACGCGCGGGACGCGCCGGCTTCGACACCGCCGGCTACGTCGTCGTCCAGGCGCCCGAGCACGTCATCGAGAACGAGAAGGCGAAGGCGAAGGTCGCCGCCCGCCAGGCCGCGGGCAAGAAGAACGCCAAGGCCCAGCTGCGCAAGCCGCCCGAAGGCACCGTGGTGTGGAGCGAGCAGACCTTCGACAAGCTCGTGGCCGGCATCCCCGAGCCGCTGACGTCGCGGATGAAGGTCGACAACGCCATGCTGATCAACGTCCTCGCCCGGGAGGAGGACGCCTTCCCGGTGCTGCGGCGACTGCTGACCGACAACCACGAGGACCGGCGCCAGCAGCTGCGCCTGGCCCGCCGTGCCCTGCGGCTCGCGCGCTCGTTGGTGCGGTCGGGCACCCTGACCCGTCTGGAAGAGCCCGACGAGCACGGTCGGCGCTACGTCCTCACCGTCGACCTGCCGCCGGACTTCGCGCTCAACCAGCCGCTCGCGCACTTCGCGCTGGCAGCACTCGACGTCCTCGACCCGGAGGCCGAGACCTACACGCTCGACATCGTCTCGGTGATCGAGGCCGTGTTGGAGGGGCCGCGCCAGATCCTGTTCCAGCAGCAGCACGTCGCCCGGGGCGAGGCGGTCGCGGAGATGAAGGCCGACGGGCTCGAGTACGACGAGCGGATGGCGCTGCTGGAGGAGATCACCTGGCCGCAGCCGCTGGCGGAGCTGCTGGAGGCGACGTACGAGATCTACCGCGAACGGCACCCGTGGCTGCGTGAGGACGCGCTGCAGCCGAAGTCGATCGTGCGGGAGATGTACGAGCAGGGGATGACGTTCACCGACTTCGTCGCCCGCTACCAGCTGGCCCGCTCCGAGGGCCTGGTGCTGCGCTACCTCACCGACGCCTACCGCACGCTGCGCCAGACCGTCCCCGACCAGCACCGCACCCCCGAGCTCGAGGATCTCTCCCAGTGGCTGGGGGAGACCGTCCGCCAGACGGACTCCTCGCTGCTCGACGAGTGGGAGGCGCTGGCCGACCCCACGCACGTGCGCAGCGACGTCGCGCACCACGAGCCGCCGCCACCGCCGCGCCCGATCTCCAAGCAGGACCGGGCGTTCCGCGTGATGATCCGCAACGCGATGTTCCGCCGCGTCGACCTGGTCGCGCGCGACGACCTCGACGCGCTGATGGCGCTCGAGCGCGCGGCCGCGGACCGGACCGACCCGCCCGCGGAGATCGTGATGACCCGGTCGGTGTGGGACGCCGCGATCGAGGAGTACTACGCCGAGCACGATCGCGTGCTGCTGGACGCCGACGCGCGGGGGCCGGCGCTGCTGGCGGTCGCGGCGGCCGGGCGGACCTGGCGGGTCACCCAGACCCTGCACGACCCGGCGGGCCACCACGACTGGGTGATCGAGGCCGACGTGGATCTGGACGCCTCCGACGAGTCCGGCGAGCTGGTGCTGCGCACGACCGCGATGCGGCGGCTGGGAGGCTGACGACGTCGCCGGGTCAGCGTAGGTAGCACAAGGCGTTGGGGCAGGAGTCGAGCCAGGACAGACCGCCGGTGAGGGAGGAGATCTGCTTCTTGCCGGCGGCGTCGTCGAACCAGAGCATCGCCCAGGCGGGCCGGGGACGCAGTGCCCTCGCGGTCCGGGAGACGACGGCGGGGCGCCAGGCGCCGGTCGCGCTGTCGGCCGGACCCACCTCGGTCAGCGCCATCCGGGCGACCCGCTCGCCGAGGGCTGCGTAGCCCGTGACGTCGAGGCGGTCGCGCGGGTCGGCGGCGGCACCCTCCGGGTCGTAGGAGTCCACGCCGGCGACGTCGACGTGCGCCGGCAGCAGTCGGTCGGGCGCCCGGATCCCGGACCTGGTCCGGGCGGCGAAGGAGTAGGCCCAGACCACGTTGTGCACCCCCGCGTCCCAGGCGCGGCGCTGCATCATCGTCCAGAGCGCGCGGTACGTCGTCGGGTCGGGCTTGCCCCACCAGAACCAGCCGCCGTTGGCCTCGTGGAAGGGCCGGAGCACCAGGGCCACCCCGGCCTCCTGGAAGCGGCGCAGCAGGTCGAGCTTGGCTTCGAAGTCCGCCCAGAACCGGATGCCCTCGGGCGTCGTGGTGCTCAGCAGCGCGTCGAGCGACGTCCAGCTGCGATCGGCGTACCCGCCGCCGGTGTGCGGGTTGGTGGTGTGCCACGAGGCCGAGAGCACGGCGCCCTGCTGGGCGAGAGCGGCGAGCCGGTCGAGGGGCGGGTCCGCGAACTGGTAGGTCTCGCCGTCGGCGAGCTCCTGGAGGTCGAAGCCCACCACCGACACGCGCCGGCCTCCGAGGGCCGTGAGCGGTGCGAGGTAGTCGACGTTGGACACGTTGAGCTGCTGGCCGACACCCATCAGGCCGGCCGAGCGCCACCGGTCGAGCCGCGTCGCCAGGCAGCGCGCGGCGAGGTCGGCGTCCGGGTCGACGAGCGGCACCCGCGGGGTGCAGGCCGCGGCCGTGGTGACCTTCAGCGTGAGCGTCGCGGAGACCGCGCGACGCAGGTCCGCGGTGGCCTCGGCGACCACGCGCAGCACCGGTGCGCCCGCGACGCTGGTGTCGAGCGGGAGCACCGCGCGGCCGCGACCGCCGGCGGTCGCGGTGCCGACCGCGGTCCACGACGA
The DNA here is from genome assembly GCF_036401255.1 of Nocardioides sp. GTDB lineage: Bacteria > Actinomycetota > Actinomycetes > Propionibacteriales > Nocardioidaceae > Nocardioides. The sequence goes on from NZ_DASWVI010000260.1 coordinate 7,205, forward strand.
TCCGGTCAGGCGCTGGACGGTGAACGTGCGCCCCACGCGAACCGGCGACGCCTGGGCGACCAGTGCGCTCGGCTCCCCGACGGTCACCACCGGTGGGGCCAGCCGCACCGTGAGCGTCGTGCCGGAGCCGTCGGCCGGCGCCGGGCGCGCGGACGCGGGGATCGCCCCGGACATCGCCAATCCCCCCGTGAGCATCCCCGCCAGCAGGGCCAGGACGGCCTCACGTGGGCGCACACCCAGAGTCTAGGCTCGGTGGCATGACGGACGTCGCGACTTCGCACAACCCCGCCCAGAGCCGCTACGAGGCCCACATCGACGGCGAGCTCGCCGGCTTCGCCGAGTACCAGCTCACCGACGAGCTCGTGACCTTCACCCACACCGAGGTGTTCGAGAAGTTCGAGGGCAAGGGCGTGGGCTCGGCGCTCGCGCGGTTCGGCCTCGACGACGTGCGCGCCTCCGGCGAGCGCAAGGTGCTGCCGCTGTGCCCGTTCATCAAGGGCTGGATCGGCAAGCACCCGGACTACGTCGACCTCGTGTACGGCGCCGCGCCGTCCGGCCGGACGGACTGAACCGGCGCCCGGCCACCCGCGACCTCCTCCACAGGTCTGTGCACAGGCAACGCGTTCCTGTGCAGCGAACGCTCGGCCCGTGCACAGTCCATCAACAGATTTTCCCATCGGCTTGGGGGTTTCCGGGTTCGGGTTGTCGCTGTCGGAGGCCGGTCCTAGAGTCGCCCGCGAGTCGGAAACTTGTCGCCGTGTCGACAAGTCGGTGAGGAGCGGGGATGACCACAGGCGGCGGCTTCGGACCCACCCCCGGCACGACAGGCTCCACCGCCGGCACGATGCCGCCGCTGATCCGTCCCACCCCGCCCGATCGCACCCCACCTCCCGGAGATGACCTGCCCGTGGCCGAACCCCTTCCGTTCGAGCGCCCGCCCGCCGAGGCCGACGCGCCGGCGACCCTCGGCCCCACCGGCCGCCCGCTGCCACACGTCCCCGAGCCGGGGCCCGTCGCCGCCCACGGCAACGCCCGCGTCGTCTCCATGTGCAACCAGAAGGGCGGCGTCGGCAAGACGACGACCACCATCAACCTCGGCGCCTCGTTGGCCGAGCTCGGCCGCAAGGTGCTGCTCGTCGACTTCGACCCGCAGGGCTCGCTCTCGGTCGGCCTCGGGCTCAACCCGCACGAGATGGACCTGACGATCTACAACCTGCTCATGCAGCGCGACATCGGCCTCCACGACGTGATCGTCCCGACGGTCGTGCCGGGCATGGACCTGCTGCCCTCCAACATCGACCTCTCCGCCGCCGAGGTGCAGCTCGTGCACGAGGTGGCGCGCGAGCAGACCCTCCAGCGGGTGCTCGGGCCGGCGATCGAGGAGTACGACGTCATCCTGATCGACTGCCAGCCCTCGCTCGGCCTGCTGACCGTCAACGCCCTGACCGCCTCCGACGGCGTGATCGTCCCGCTGGAGTGCGAGTACTTCGCGCTGCGCGGCGTCGCGCTGCTCAAGACCACGATCGACAAGGTCCGCGAGCGGCTCAACCCCAAGCTCGAGATCGACGGGGTGCTCGGCACCATGTACGACGGCCGCACGCTGCACAGCCGTGAGGTCATGGAGCGACTCGTCCAGGCCTGGGGCGACAAGGTGTTCCACACGGTGATCCGCCGCACCGTGAAGTTCTCCGACTCGACGGTGGCGGGCGAGCCGATCACGACGTACGCCTCGGCCTCGGCCGGCGCCGACGCCTACCGCCAGCTGGCCAAGGAGGTGCTTGCCCGCTCCCGCCCCACGGAGTCGAGCGCTCCTCCGCTTCGCTCCTCCGCGCACGACTCCGAGGGGACCCCGGGGTGACTCGACGGGTGAGCCTCCCCGCCGCCGACGACCTGTTCCGCCCGACCGCGCCCGCCGACGACACCGGTCGGCGCGACCGGTCCGCGTCGGAGACCGACCAGGCGGACGAGCCGGCCGGACGCAAGAAGCGGCCCAGCGGCCGGGTGCGGCACGACGAGAAGATGACCGTCTACATCACCTCCGACGAGCTGCTCGACCTCGAGCACGCGCGCCTGGGGCTGCGCCGCTCACACGGCCTGGCGGTCGACCGCGGCCGGATCGTGCGCGAGGCGATCGCACTGGTCCTCGCCGATCTCGAGGCGCACGGTGACGAGAGTGCGCTCGTGCGTCGATTGACCGAGGGATGACGGCCGCACCGGCGGAGACCAGCGGCGACGCGGCGCCGGCGTTCGAGGTGCGCCTGGACAACTTCGAGGGCCCGTTCGACCTGCTGCTGAACCTGATCGCCAAGCACAAGCTCGACATCACCGAGGTCTCCCTCTCCCGGGTCACCGACGAGTTCATCGCCCACGTCAAGGCCGGCGGCTCGTCCGACAACCCGGCGCCGTGGGACCTGGAGCAGACGACGTCGTTCCTCCTGGTGGCCGCCACGCTGCTGGATCTCAAGGCGGCGCGGCTGCTGCCCCAGGGCGACATCGAGGACGAGGAGGACCTCGCGCTGCTCGAGGCGCGTGACCTGCTGTTCGCGCGGCTCCTGCAGTACCGCGCCTTCAAGCAGGTGGCCGCGGTCCTCGAGACGCGGCTGGCGGCCGAGTCCAAGCGGCATCCGCGCTCGGTGGGGCTCGAGGAGCGCTTCGCCGGGCTGCTGCCGGAGGTGCTGATCGGCATCGGCCTGGACCAGTTCGCGCAGCTGGCGGCCAAGGCGCTGGAGCCCAAGCCGGTGCTCGAGCTGTCGCTGCAGCACATCCACGCGGCGAAGGTCAGCGTGCGTGAGCAGGCGGCCCTGGTCGTCGACCGGCTGCGGCGCGCCGGCACGATGACGTTCCGGGCCCTGTGCGGCGACTCGCCGGACCGGCTCACCACCGTCGCGCGGTTCCTCTCGCTGCTGGAGCTGTTCCGCGAGGGCGCGGTCTCGTTCGACCAGGTGACACCACTCGGCGAGCTGACCGTACGGTGGACCGGTGCGGACGACGCGGACGTCGACGAGCTGATCACCGACGAGTTCGAGGGCGCCCCGCCCGAGGCCGTCGACGTACCGGAGGGAGAGACCGATGACGCAGACGCAGCCGGAGACGCAGCCGGAGACGCAGCCGGAGAGCCAGCCGGAGGGGGAGCCGACGGCTGAGACCGAGGAGACCCTGCCGGTCCCGGTCGCGCCGCTGCGGCCGTCCCTGGAGGCGCTGCTGATGGTCGCCGACCAGCCGATGGACGCGGTGACGCTGGCGACGGCGGCCGGCTACCCGGTGGGGGAGGTCAACGAGGCGCTCGCCGAGCTGGCGGCGGAGTACACCGAGCAGGGCCGCGGGTTCGAGCTGCGCAACGTCGGCGGTGGCTGGCGCTACTACACGCGTGACGAGTACGCCGCGGTGGTCGAGGGGTTCGTGCTCGACGGCCAGCAGGCCCGGCTGACGCACGCGGCGCTGGAGACTCTGGCGGTCGTGGCCTACAAGCAGCCCGTGTCCCGGGCCCGGGTGTCGGCGATCCGCGGCGTGAACGTGGACGGCGTCATGCGCACCCTGCTGACCCGTGGCCTGGTCGAGGAGGCCGGTCAGGACCACGAGACCGGCGCGAACCTGTACCGGACGACGACGTACTTCCTCGAGCGGATCGGGGTGACCTCGCTCGAGGAGCTGCCGGAGCTCGCGCCGTACCTGCCGGAGATGGACGACCTCGAGGACGACCTGGCCGAGATCACCGCGCCGGTGGCGTCGGAGTCGACCCCCGAACCCGCCGCGGAGCCTCCGCAGGAGCACCCGCACGAGCACCCGCACTCGCCGCACAGCGGCGACGGCACCGAGCCCGACGGGGGGACCGAGCCCACGTGAGCGCACCCGACATCGAGCCGGACGACGACGGTCTGGTGCGGCTGCAGAAGCTGCTGGCCCAGTCGGGCGTAGCGTCGCGGCGCAAGTGCGAGGAGCTGATGCTCGCGGGCCTGGTCGTCGTCGACGGCGAGGTGGTCACGCGGCTGGGCACGAAGGTCGACCCGCGCACTGCCGTGATCCGGGTCGACGGCAAGCGGCTGCCGCCGATCTCCGAGAAGGTCTACCTCGTGCTCAACAAGCCGCGCGGCGTGGTGTCGACGATGTCGGACCCCGAGGGCCGTCGCACGCTGTCCGACCTGGTCGCGGACCGGCCCGAGCGGCTCTTCCACGTCGGCCGTCTCGACACCGACACGTCGGGGCTGCTGCTGCTCACCAACGACGGGGACTTCGCGCACCGGATGGCGCACCCGTCCTACGAGGTCGACAAGACCTACGTCGCCGAGGTCGACGGAGAGGTCTACCGGCGCACGATCAAGCAGCTGCTCGAGGGTGTCACGCTCGAGGACGGGCCGGTGACGGTCTCGAAGGCGCGGATCGTGGAGGCGACGCCCGCGAAGTCCATCGTCGAGCTCGTCATCCACGAGGGTCGCAACCGGATCGTGCGCCGGCTGCTCGACCACGTGGGACATCCGGTGCGGCGGTTGACCCGCACCGCGTTCGGGCCGGTCTCGCTCGGTCGGCTCCGCCCCGGTGAGCTGCGCGACCTGACCCGCGAGGAGCTCGGGGAGCTGCTCGACAGCGCGCAACTCTAGACTCTGTCGACCCGAGCACCCTCGAGCCCCACCCACGTCTTCTCGGAAATCCGCGTCCGGGCCGGTGCGGTGGTCGTTAGCGTCGTCACATGAGCGTCGCCTCCGACCTCTCCTACGAGCCGAGGCCGGCCAACCCGGTGCAGCGCGCGGTCCAGGCGTTCGGGGCCTCGCGCCCCGGTGCGTGGCTCTTCGCCCGGATCCTGCCGCCGCTCGACACGCTGGTGCAGCGGCTCACCAGACAACGGCACACGCTGCCGAGCCTGCTCGCGGGGCTCCCGGTCCTCGACCTGACCACGACCGGGCGGCGCAGCGGCCTGCCGCGCACGGCGCACCTGATCGCGGTGCCGTACGGCGACGCGTTGGCCGTCCTCGGCACCAACTTCGGCCAGGCCGCGACCCCGACGTGGGTGCTCAACCTGGAGGCCGACCCCCGGGCCCGGCTGAGCTATCGCGACCGGGCGGTCGACGTGGTGGCCCGACCTCTGACCGGCGACGAGGCCCAGGCGCTGCTCGGGCTCGCCGAGCGGCTGTATGCGGGCTACCGGGCCTACCAGACCCGGATCACCGGCCGGCGACTGCGGATCTTCGCGTTGGAACCGCCGCGCTGAGCTCGGTGCACGGCCGGCGGAGATGGGTACCGTGCCGGCATGCGCTCACCTCTGGCGCCGTACGTCGCGTCCCTGGTCGCCTACGACGTCGACCTCGGCGCTCCGGGCGTGCACCGGGGCCTCCCGTCGACGACGCTGACGCTCGTGGTGCCGGTGGGGGAGCCGCTCGACGTCGGCTGGAGCGGCCGACCGGGCAGTCGCGCGCGGCGTTGGTCGACGCTCTCGGGCCTGCACGCGGGCCCCGCCGAGATCCACCACGGCGGGCACCAGTCCGGCGTACAGCTCGCGCTCACGCTGCCCGGCGCTCGAGCCCTGCTCGGCCTGCCGGCAGCAGCCCTCGCCGACGAGCTGGTCGAGCTCGACGAGGTCGACTGCGACGACGAGGCCGCCCGGTGGCTGCGTGACCTGCCCGAGCGCCTGCACCAGACGCCGCCCGCGAGTCGGACCGCGCTCGTCGAGCACGCCCTGTTGGACGCCCTGGCGCGCCGGGAACGACCGCGGCTGCGCCGTGAGGTCCGCCGGGCGCTGGATCGGCTGCGCCACGGCGCCGGCGTGCAGCAGGTCGCCGACGAGGTCGGGTACAGCCGCCGCCGGCTGAGCGACCTGGTCCGCGCCGAGTGCGGGCTGACCCCCAAGCAGGTCCAGCGCGTGGGCAGGTTCGAGGCCTCCCGTGGACTGCTCGGGCGGATGCCGCTCGCCGAGGTCGCACACCGCTGCCGCTACGCCGACCAGGCGCACCTCACGCGCGAGTGGGTCGCCCTCGCCGGCTGCCCGCCCACCACCTGGCTGCGCGAGGAGTTCCCGTTCGTCCACGACATCGACGGCGGTGAGTGGGCAGGGTCGTCGCCAGGACCGGGGCGGGCGACGTCCGGCTCCCGCACTCCATGACCCGCCAGAAGCCGACCCGACGGACGCCCTCCGTGAGACCGCGGCCGGCGGAGGATGAGCCGCCGATAGCCTGGTGGGGTGGCAGTCAGGGCAGTGCGAGGAGCGACCCAGCTCGACGCCGACGAGCGCGACCACATGCTCGAGCGCGTCGCCGAGATGGTGGGCGACGTGATGAGTGCGAACGGGCTCGAGGTCGACGACTTCATCTCGGTGATCTTCACCGCGACGTCCGACCTGGTCTCTGAGTTCCCCGCCTATGCCGCCCGTCGTCTGGGATTCGGCGACGTGCCGCTGATCTGCGCGCGCGAGCTGGAGATCGCCGGGTCGATGCCGCGCGTCGTGCGGATGATGGCCCACGTCGAGACCGACCTGCCGAAGTCCGACATCACCCACGTGTACCTGCACGGTGCCGCCGCGCTGCGCAAGGACCTCACCCGGGTCCGGTCGGTGCCCGACGAGGCATCCGCCGATGGGTGAGCAAGCACCGGTCCTGACCGGTCCGGTCGAGATCGTCGGCGCCGGGCTGCTCGGGACCTCGATCGGCCTCGCCTGCGTCCGCGCCGGGGTCGACGTCGTCCTCGCCGACGCCTCGGTCGAGCACGTGCGCACCGCGTCCGGGCTCGGGGCCGGCCGGCCGGCGTCGGCGTCCGACCGCCCGCAGTTGGTCGTCGTCGCCGTGCCCCCGGACGCGCTGGGGACGGTCATCGTGGAGGCCCTGCGAGACCGTCCGGAGGCCGTCGTCACCGACGTGGGCAGCGTCAAGGCCGGCCTGCCCGCCGAGGTCGAGCGCGCCGCCGGACCCGAGGCGGCGCGGCGGTACGTCGGCGGGCACCCGATGGCGGGCTCGGAGCGGTCCGGGCCCCTCGCCGCGACGCCCGCGCTCTTCGACGGCCGCCCGTGGGCGATCACGCCCCACGCGTCGAGCGAGCAGGCCGCCGTACGTCTCGTGGAGGCGCTCGCGCAGCGGTGCGGAGCCGTGCCGGTGGCGCTGAGTCCCGAGGAGCATGACAAGGCGGTCGCGCGGACCTCGCACGTGCCGCACCTGCTCGCCGCGCTCGTGGCGGGACGGCTCGCGGACGCGCCGGAGCAGCATCTGGCGCTCTCCGGCCAGGGCGTGCGCGACGTGACCCGGGTCGCGGCCGGCAGCCCCGCGCTCTACGGGCAGATCGTCTCCGCGAACGCCCAGGCCGTCCTCGGGCTCCTCGCCGAGGTCCGGGCGCAGCTGGACGCCGTGATCGACGCGGTCGCCGCCGACGACCGTCCGGCGCTGGAGACCGTGCTCGCGCGCGGCGTCGCCGGTACCCAGGCGATCCCGGGCAAGCACGGCGAGCCGGTGCGGCCGATGCGGTCGGTGTTCGTGTCGGTGCCCGACCACCCCGGCGAGCTCGCCCGGCTGTTCGCCGATGCGGGCGCGAGCGGGGTCAACATCGAGGACGTCCACATCGACCACGACCCGGGGCGGCCGGTCGGTCTGGTCGAGCTCGTCGTGGACGAGACGCGCGCCGAGCACCTGTTGACGTCGCTGGAATCCCGGGGATGGGTGACCCACCGGTAGGCTGCGGCCCCGTGGACCACACCGCGCACTCGCCCCGCACCGGCACCACCGTCGGCCTCGTCATCGCGGTCGACGGGACCTCCGGCTCGGGGAAGTCGAGCACGTCGCGTGGCGTCGCGACGCGGCTGGGGCTGCGCTACCTCGACACGGGTGCGATGTTCCGGGCGATGACGTGGTGGCTGCTGCGCGAGGGCGTCGACGTCCACGACGCGGTGGCCGTCGCGCGCCGGTGCGGCGAGCCCGACATCCTCTCGGGCACCGACCCGCAGGCGCCCACGATCACCGTCGACGGTGTCGACGTGGCGGTGGAGATCCGAGGCGATGCGGTCAACGCGGCGGTCTCGCCGGTGAGCGCGGTGCCCGAGGTGCGCCGTCGGCTGCTCGAGCTGCAGCGCGTCGTCATCGAGCAGGAGACCCGGACGGGTGGGATCGTCGTGGAGGGCCGCGACATCGGCTCCGTGGTCGCACCCGACGCTCCGGTCAAGGTCTACCTCAGCGCCGACCCCGAGGCGCGCGCCGTACGCCGGGCCGCCGAGCAGGGGGTCAGCGACCTCGCCGCCACCCAGGAGTCGCTGCTGGCACGCGACCGGATCGACTCCGGCCGGGCCACCGCGCCCCTCGTGATGGCCGACGGGGCGGTGCACATCGACACCACGCCGTACTCCCTCGAGGAGGTCATCGCCCTGGTGGTGGACCTGGTCGCGGACGCCGAGGCGCGCGCGTGAGGACGCGATGAGGACCCCATGAGGGAGCACGCCGCCCACCGCGAGCTGCCCCGCAGCGACACGGCCCGCGGAGCCCCGCGCTACGCGCTGTACTCACCGCTGCGGCCGCTGGCGCGCTGGCTGATCCGGCGCTGGTACGACGTCCGGGTGCACGAGCCACGGCACGTCCCGCGCCGTGGCGGGGTGATCTACGCCTCCAACCACATCGGCGTCGTCGACGGCCCCCTGCTGGCGATCTTCGCGCCCCGTCCCGCCCACGCGCTCACCAAGATCGAGATGTTCCGCGGCCTGCTCGGCCGGTTCCTCCTCCAGTCCGGCCAGATCCCGCTGGACCGCTACCACACCGACCCGGCAGCGGTGAAGACCTGCCTGAAGGTGCTGCGCAACGGCGGAGCGATCGGGATCTACCCCGAGGGCAGCCGGGGCGCCGGCGACCTGGAGCGGTTCCACCGCGGCGCGGCGTACCTCGCGCTGGTCTCGGGTGCGCCCGTCGTGCCCGTGACGATGCTGGGCAGCCGGGAGCCCGGGGCGCACCACAACTCGCTGCCGCCGCGCCGCTCGCGCATCGACATGGTCTTCGGCGAGCCTTACCGGACCGACCCCGTCCGGTGGCCGCGCACCCGGGAACAAGTCGAGAAGACCTCGTTGTTGCTGCGAGAGCACATGCTGGTCCAGCTGGACCGGGCGCGCGCGTCGACCGGCCGGGAGCTGCCGGGTCCGCTGCCCCTCACCGACGTAGACCCCGACCCCGCCACCGGGGTCACCGACCAAGGAGCACCATGACCGAGCTCGAGGGTGCCCCAGAGGGCACCCCGGAGGCAGTTGGCCCCGTCCCCGTCCTCGCTGTCGTCGGACGGCCGAACGTCGGCAAGTCGACGCTGGTGAACCGGATCATCGGGCGACGCGAAGCCGTGGTCGAGGACGTCCCGGGCGTCACCCGCGACCGCGTCTCGTACGACGCCAGCTGGAACGGCCGCGCCTTCACCGTCGTCGACACGGGCGGCTGGGACCCCGACGCCCGCGGCCTGGCCGAGCGGATCGCAGGGCAGGCGGAGGTCGCGGTGACCCTCGCCGATGCGGTGTTGTTCGTCGTCGACGCGACGGTGGGCATCACCGACGCCGACGAGGCGGTCGTGAAGATCCTGCGCAGGTCGAAGAAGCCCGTCGTGCTGGCGGCCAACAAGGTCGACGACCAGCGCACCGAGGCCGAGGCCTTCGGGCTGTGGAACCTCGGGCTCGGTGAGCCCTACCCCGTCTCTGCGCTGCACGGGCGCGGCTCGGGCGACCTGCTCGACGCCGTCCTGGCGGCGCTGCCCGAGCCGCCCCCGGAGCGGGAGCCGGAGGCCGGCGGGCCCCGCCGCGTCGCAATCGTCGGCAAGCCCAACGTCGGCAAGTCCTCACTGCTGAACAAGCTGGCCGGTGAGGACCGGGTGGTCGTCGACAACGTGGCCGGCACCACCGTCGACCCCGTCGACGAGCTGATCGAGCTCGGCGGGCGCACCTGGCGCTTCATCGACACCGCGGGCATCCGCAAGCGGGTCAAGGAGGCCTCGGGACACGAGTACTACGCCTCGCTGCGCACCGCCACCGCGATCGACCGCGCCGAGGTCGCCGTACTCGTCGTCGACGGCGGTGAGTCGATCTCCGAGCAGGACGTGCGGATCATCCAGACGGTGCGCGAGGCCGGCCGCGCGCTGGTGATCGCGTTCAACAAGTGGGACCTCGTGGACGAGGAGCGCCGCTACTACCTGGACCGCGAGATCGAGCGCGAGCTCGTGCAGGTGCAGTGGGCGCCGCGGATCAACATCACCGCGCGCACCGGCTGGCACGTGGACCGCCTGGTCCCAGCGCTGGACAAGGCGTTGGAGGGCTGGGAGACGCGCATCTCGACCGGTTCGCTCAACGGCTTCCTCGGCCGCCTGGTCGCCGAGCACCCCCACCCGGTGCGCAGCGGCAAGCAGCCCAAGATCCTGTTCGGCACCCAGGCGTCCACGGCGCCGCCGACGTTCATCCTGTTCACCAGCGGCCGGCTGGACGCGGCGTACGAGCGGTTCATCGAGCGGCGGCTGCGCGAGGAGTTCGGCTTCGTCGGCACCCCGATCGTGCTGCAGCAGCGGCCCCGCGAGAAGCGCAAGCGTTAGCACCGGGGCGGAGCCCGGGTTACCGTCGGGCATGCGCAGGCTCGTGATCCTCGCCGTGACCGGTGCGCGCGCCGGCTCGGTGCTGGCGGCTTCGCCGGCGCCGGCCGCGCGGCCGGCGGTCGAGGCGAAGCCGGTCGCCGGCTCGACCTGCCGAGCCTTCCCGAGCGACAACTGGTGGCACGCCGACGTACGCGGCCTGCCGGTGCACGCGCGCAGCCGCGCGTGGCTCTCGCACATGTCGACCAGCCGCGACCTGCACCCGGACTTCGGTCCGTCGTACGGCGACGGCCCGGACTACGGGATCCCGATCACGGTCGTGAAGCCGGGGCACCGCAAGGTGCGGGTCCGCTTCGACTACGCCGACGAGAGCGACCGGGTGCGGTACCCGCTCGGCGCCGACACCCGGATCGAGGGCGGCCGCGGCTCCGACGGGGACAAGCACGCGATCGTGGTCGACAAGGGCGCCTGCCGCCTCTACGAGACCTGGAACACCCGGGTGCGCGACGGCCGGTGGGCCGCCGGCTCGGGTGCGGTGTGGTCGCTGTCGTCGAACCGGCTGCGGCCCGACGGCTGGACGTCCGCCGATGCCGCCGGCCTGCCGATCCTGCCCGGCCTGCTGCGCTGGAACGAGGTGCGGGCCGGACGCGTCGACCACGCCATCCGGTTCACCACCGACGTGACCAGCCGCCACCACCTCTGGCCCGCCCGCCACGACGCCGGCTCGCGCGACAACCTGGCCTATCCGCCCATGGGCGCGCGGTTCCGGATGAAGGCGGGGTTCTCCACGCGGGGGTTCTCGCCGTACGCCGTCGGGGTGATCGAGGCGATGAAGCGCTACGGCCTAGTGCTCGCCGACAACGGCTCGCCGTGGTACTTCCAGGGCGAGCAGAACGCGCGCTGGCCGGCGAGCCTCGTCGAGGAGCTCAAGGAGATCCCGGCCCCGGCGTTCGTGGCCGTGGACACCTCCTCGTTGCGGGTGTCCCGGGACAGCGCGGAGGTCCACTCCGATTGAGGTGCTGAGCCGGTCTCGACCGTCGGCGGGAGGGTCGTGTGCCTGAGAACGCGCCATG
>NZ_DASWVI010000261.1:0-4315 GCF_036401255.1 Nocardioides sp.
GAGTGGCTTCGGCCGGTCCGGGCACCCCGGGCCGCCGCCGTGGGTGGCCGGCCTCTTCGGCCTCGCCCAGGGCGATCGCCAGCGCGGCCCGCGGGTGCGCCGCGGCGACGTGCGCACCGCGATCCTCGACGTCGTGCGCAGCGCCCAGTGGAACGGCGAGCCGGTCAACGGCTACCAGGTCATCCAGCAGATCGCCGAGCGCAGCAACGGCGCCTGGCGCCCGAGCCCCGGCTCGGTCTACCCGACGATCCAGCAGCTCGAGGACGAGGGCCTGGTCGCCACCGACGACGCCAACGGCCGGCGCAGCCTGCGGCTGACGGCCGAGGGCGAGACGTACGTCGCGGACCACGCCGACGAGCTCAGCGCGGTCTGGGCGCCCTTCGAGGAGCCCGAGCGCGACGAGGCCGGGGGGTACGCCGACCTCAAGCCCGAGATCGGCCAGGTCATGGGGGCGGTCTGGCAGATCGTCACCACCGGCAGCGACCAGCAGCGCCGGGCCGCCGTCGACGTGCTCGTCGACACCCGGCGCCGGCTGTACGGCATCCTCGCCGACGGCGAGCCCGACCAGGACGAGCAGGACGAGCAGGACGGGCAGGACGGGCAGGACGGCGGGGCCCGGTCGTGAGCGAGGAGCACCTGCGGATCGGGGACGCCGAGCGCGAGCAGGCCGCCGCGGCCCTGGGCGAGCACTACGCCGCGGGCCGGCTGACCACCGAGGAGCACGCCGAGCGGCTCGACCGGGTGTGGGCGGCGCGCACCCGCGCCGACCTCGGACCGATCTTCCGCGACCTCCCCGGCCGCGCCGTGCCGGGCATGCCGGGCCGGGCCGATGCGACGCGCGGACCGGCGTACTGGAGCGCCGGCCTGCGGCCGTGGCGGCGCGGGGTGCCGACGCCGATCGTCGTGGTGCTGGCCGTGCTGGTGGTGCTCACCGTGCTGACCCACCTGCCGCTGATCCTGGCCGGTGTCCTGGTGGTGTTCTTCGTCAAGAGCCACCACCGCCGGGCGGTCCGGGCCCGGCACTGGTCCAGATGAGAGCCGTAGACCAGTGCCGTAGACCAGTGTCGTAGACCACCGTCATAGACCAGCTTCGCGCTCGGCGGAGGCCGACCTAGCCTGGGTGGACGCCGGGCCGGGGGGACCGGGGAACGCTCTCGGGAGACGTTCGCACGCCACTTTTCCCTGTCAGAGCGAGGAGATCGTCACCATGACGGCTCAGTCCCGGATTCGCGTCGCGGCCGCGCTGGGGGCCCTGCTGGCTCCTCTCGCGTTCGTCGCCGCCACCCAGAGCGCCGCCGAGGCGTCCAGCGCTCGGCCGCACGACCTGCGGATGTACAAGGTCGAGAAGTACGTCGCGGTCGACGGCGAGTACCCCGACCAGTCGGCCGACGTCACCCTCAAGTGCAACACCGGTGACTACGCGGTCGACGGGATGTGGAAGGTCGACCAGGTCGACGACGACTACGACGACTGGGGCGACCGCGTCGCCGGCGACCCGAAGAAGGTCTACTTCTACGCCTCCTACTCCGAGGCGAACAAGAGCGACTGGCACTTCAAGTTCTTCAACGACAACCCGGGCCGCGCGCAGGTGAAGCTGTGGGTGACGTGCCTGGGCGGCAAGACCGACAAGGCGTTCAACCACACGCACTCGATCCTGCTGGACCGCTACACCGCGGCGCAGCCCCTCACGACGGCCACGCACAACTACAGCTGGTCGGGCTCGTGCGCCCCCGACGCCGTCGAGGTCGCGCCGGGGTTCGACTTCGGCGCCCCCGTGGCGACCCTGTGGGGCAGCTGGCCCGAGCAGGCGGCAGGACACGCGTGGCAGTGGTGGTTCGACCTCAGCGCCGACGCGCCGAGCGCGCAGTTCTACGTCAGCTGCCTGAAGGTGAAGACCGGACCCGCCAGCTCCGGACCGGCCCACCGTCACAACGTGCTCTACCGCTGGAAGAACGACAAGCTCGCGCCGTCGGCCGAGCACGTCAGCGTCGCCGCCCGGACCGAGGAGCAGGTCTCCTGCGACGACCACAGCAAGGCCCTCGTCGGCGCCTTCTACATCTCGCAGCCCTCGCACGTGTGGTACCTCGGCATGGAGCCGCGGATCAAGACGCGGGTGTTCTGGTTCGGCAACGACGGGGGCGGTGACGACACGGTCTACCTCAACGTCTTGTGCGTCAACGACCGCACCAGCCGCCAGAAGGCCTGACCTCTCGCGGCGTCGGCCCGACCGAGCCCGTTCCCCCAGGGGAGCGGGCTCGGTCGCGTCGACAGGTGCACCACTGGACCCGGACGTGATTGAGTGACGGGCGTCACGCCTGTTCGTCCACCTCGGGAGGTTCTGTCATGGCGTCGAATCGCCGCTGGATCCTGGTCGCCGCCCTGCTCGCGCCGGCCGTGGTCCTGCCGCTCTGGGTCCCGCTCTACGACCGGGAGGACCCGACGTTCGCCGGGTTCCCCTTCTACTACTGGTTCCAGTTCCTCCTGATCGTCGTCGCGGTCGCGCTGACCGTGCCCGCCTACCTCCTCGCGACCCGGGCCGACCGCGACGCGCGGCTGCGCCACGGCCTGCCGGCCGAGCCGGACGGCACCGGGCTGAGCCGCGACGGCGGGGAGGCGCGATGATCTCCGACGTCAACGGCGTCGTCCTCGGCGTCTTCGTCTTCTTGTTCCTGCTGGTCACCGTCCTCGGGTTCGCCGCCGCCCGGTGGCGCCGCGCCCAGACGCTGGACAGCCTCGACGAGTGGGGCCTGGGCGGCCGCGGCTTCGGCACGTTCATCGCGTGGTTCCTCATCGGTGGCGACATCTACACGGCGTACACGTTCATCGCGGTGCCCGCGACGCTGTACGCCGGCAGCGCGGTCGGCTTCTTCGCGGTGCCGTACACGATCGTGGTCTACCCGCTGATCTTCGTGTTCCTGCCCCGGCTGTGGTCGGTGAGCCACCGCCACGGCTACGTCACCCCCGCGGACTTCGTGCAGGGCCGCTACGACAGCCGGCCGCTCGCGCTGGCCGTCGCGCTGACCGGCATCCTCGCGACGATGCCCTACATCGCCCTGCAGCTGGTCGGCATGCAGGTCGTGCTCGAGGTGATGGGGGTCGGCACCGACAGCGACAACTGGCTGGTCAAGGACTTCCCGCTGCTGGTCGCGTTCGTGGTGCTGGCGGCCTACACCTACTCCAGCGGCCTGCGCGCGCCCGCGCTGATCGCGTTCGTCAAGGACACGCTGATCTACCTGGTGATCATCGTCGCCGTGCTCTACCTGCCCGCCCAGCTCGGTGGCTGGGACCACGTGTTCAGCACCGCCAAGGACAGCTTCGCCACGTTCAACACCGACAACGCCGACGCAATCGCGGCCGGCGAGGCGGTGCCGAAGGCGGCGATGCCACCGGGCCCGGCCCAGTGGGCCTACGCCTCGCTCGCGCTGGGCTCGGCGCTGGCGCTGTTCATGTACCCGCACTCGGTGACCGGCGTGCTCTCGACCCGCAGCCGGTCGGTGATCCGCCGCAACGCCGCCCTGCTGCCGGCGTACTCCTTCCTGCTCGGGCTGCTCGCGCTGCTCGGCTTCGTGGCGATCGCCGCCGGGGTCAAGGTGGAGAACCCGCAGCAGTCGGTGCCGCAGCTGTTCGAGAACGAGTTCAGCCCGTGGTTCGCCGGGGTCGCGTTCGCCGCGATCGTGATCGGCGCGCTCGTGCCGGCCGCGATCATGTCGATCGCCGCCGCCAACCTGTGGACCCGCAACATCTACCGCGCCTTCATCAACCGCGACGCCACCCATGCCCAGGAGGCCAGGCAGAGCAAGATCGCCTCGCTGTTCGTGAAGTTCGGCGCGCTGGTGTTCGTGCTCGCCCTGTCGAAGTCGTTCGCGATCAACCTCCAGCTGCTCGGCGGCGTCTGGATCCTGCAGACCCTGCCCGCGATCGTCATCGGGCTCTACACCCGCTGGATGCACCGGTGGGCGCTGTTCGCCGGCTGGGCGGTCGGCATGGCCTGGGGCACCTGGCTGGCGTACGGCGTCGCCTCGCCGCAGCAGGACCACTTCGGCGGGCCGCTCGTGAACTTCCCCGGCACCGAGACCAAGGTCTACATCGCCCTGGTCGCGTTCCTGGCCAACCTGCTGGTGGCGGCGGTGCTCACGGTCGTGTTCCGGGCGATGAAGGTCGACGAGGGCGTCGACCAGACGCGGCCGCAGGACTACCACGCCGACGCCGGCGACCCCGGGGTCGAGGCCGAGCTGGAGCCGCACGAGCCGACCCACGCCTGAGCCCGGAGCAGCGGCCGGGGGTTCGGGTCGTGTGCCTGAGGACGGTCCATGGC
>NZ_DASWVI010000262.1:0-1522 GCF_036401255.1 Nocardioides sp.
CCCGGGGCGAACGGCACGAACGGGCCCAGGGCCCCGGACAGGATCAGGTGGCCCGCGCGCAGCGGGTCGCCGAGGCAGGCGGCGCCGGTGCCGGCCGAGCGCCCCTCGCCGTTGATCGTCAGCGACATGACGACCTCGCGCGGCTCGAGCTCGTCGAGGCTCCGGCCGTCGGTGCCGACGACGAACAGCCCGCTGGAGGCGTTGTCGGCGACGGTGTCGGTGAAGCCGATGGCCCACTGGTCGATGCGCGAGTCGACGATCTCGAGAGCCGGCAGCGCGACCTGCACCGCCTCCCGGACGGCGTCGATCGTCAGCTCCTCCTCGGGCAGGTCGAGGTCGCGCGCGAGCACGAACGCCACCTCGGCCTCCACCCGCGGCTGCAGCAGCGTGCGCATCGAGATGGGCTCGTCCGCCCCGCGCGGCGAGACGTCCATGTCGTCGAGGAGATAGCCGAAGTCGGGCTGGTCGACGCCCAGCTGGTCCTGGACCGCCTTCGACGTGGCGCCGATCTTGCGCCCCACCACGTGCGCTCCCCCGGCGATCCGGGCCCGCACGAGACCCTGCTGCACGGCGTACGCCGCGTCCAGGTCGTCGGTGCCGATGAGGTCGCGGACCGGCGCGCACGGGACACCGGTGGCCTGGGCCTGGGAGAGTCGGGCCACCGCTGCCGTGATCGAGACAGCGATCGAGTCCTGGGAGGTCACGTGACCGATAGTAGAACCTGTTACAGTTTCTCGCCATGACGACCCCCCTGCCGGGCCCGCTCCCGGAGAGCGTCGACGTCGTCGTGGTCGGCGCCGGCGGCGCCGGCATGACGGCCGCGCTCGCAGCGGCCGCGCGCGGCCTCGAGACGGTGCTGCTGGAGAAGAGCGCGTACTTCGGCGGCTCGACCGCGCGCAGCGGCGGCGGGGTGTGGATCCCGGGCAACTACGCCCTCGAGGCGGCCGGTCAGGCCGACCCGCTCGAGAACGCCAAGCTCTACCTCGACTCGATCGTCGGCGACCTGGTGCCCAAGGTGCGCCGCGACACCTACCTCGAGCGCGGGCCCGAGGTCATGGAGTTCATCAAGGAGAGGACCCCGCTGCGCTTCACCTGGGTCCCTCAGTACGCCGACTACCACCCCGAGGCGCCGGGCGGCCGGGCCGCCGGACGGTCCGCGGAGCCGATCCCGATGGACGCCCGGTTCCTCGGCGACGAGCTCGAACGGCTGCACCCGCAGTACACCAAGGCGCCGGCGAACATGATCGTCACCCAGGCCGACTTCCGGAAGATCAGCCTCGGCCTGCGCACGCTGCGCGGCCCCCTGACCATGGCCAAGGTGCTGCTGCGCCGGATCGTGAGCCTCGTGCGCGGCCAGAGGATGTACGCGATGGGCAACGCGATCGCGATCGGGCTGCGCAAGGGCCTGATGGACGCCGGCGTGCCGGTGCACTACGACACCGAGCTCCGTGACCTGGTGCTCGAGGACGGCCGGGTCGTCGGCGTACGCGTGCTGCGCGACGGCGTGGAGCAGGTGGTCCGG
>NZ_DASWVI010000263.1:0-4476 GCF_036401255.1 Nocardioides sp.
CCAGTGGTGGTTTCCCCTACCCCTCCGGGGCCGGGTCGAGCTCCTCGGAGGACGGGTCCTCGTCGGCCGCGTCGGGTGCCTCGCCCTCGGTGCCCGGGTGCCGCCGGCGGTGCCGCAGCTCGACCCAGAGGCCGCGCACCCCGCGGCGGGAGCCGCCGACCTCGGTGCCGCCCAGCTCGGTGCCGGGGACGTTGACCGCCCGGATGGCGGCGGCGGTGATCGGCAGCACGCCCTCGCCGCGGTAGGCCTCCGGCTCGGCCTCGTCGTCGGGGATCAGGCCGAGTGCGGCGAGCGTCGAGGGCAGCAGCACCGTCACCAGCGACCGGTAGCCGTCGGCGGAGGGGTGGAACTGGTCGGGGCCGAAGAGGATCGCGGGCGCGGCCGCGAACTCCGGGCCCAGGATCGAGCCGAGCGAGACCGTGCGGCCGCCCTCCTCGACGACGGTGATCGTCTGGGCGGCCGCCAGCCGGCGCGACCAGGCCCGGGCGACCTGCTTCAGCGGCGGCGCGATCGGCTTGATCGTGCCGAGATCGGGACAGGTGCCGACCAGCACCTCGACCCCGGCCTCGCGGAGCCGGCGTACGCCCTCGGAGAGGTGCCGCACCGACGCCGAGGGCAGCACGCTGTGGGTGACGTCGTTCGCGCCGATCAGGATCACCGCGACGTGTGGCTCGGTCGGCAGCGCCTGGTCGATCTGGTGGGAGAGGTCGGAGGACATCGCGCCGACGACCGCGAAGTCGCGCAGGTAGACCCGGCGGTCGGCCCGCTCGGCCAGCCCGCTGGCCAGCACCGCGCCGGGCGTCTCCTCCACCCGCTCGACGCCGTACCCGGCCGCGCTGGAGTCGCCCAGCAGCGCGACCTTGATCGCCGGTCCCGGCCGACCGCGGCCGTACCACCCGGTCGGGTCGGGCGGGTCGTCCTCGAGGCGCCCGATCGTCTTGCGCGCCACGGACGCCTCGACGCGCAGCAGGCCGTAGAGGGCGCCGCCGAGCAGCGACACCCCGCCCCCGCCGTACGCCGCGGCGGAGGCCAGCTTCCGAGCAGCAGCGGCTTTCCCCACGGCGTCACTCTACGGACGGACGCCAGCGCGGGGCGCCGGGGTTTACGGAAGGGGGAGGCTCGCCCCTAGATTGGCTCGGTGCAGTACGTGAACTCACTCCTCGACCTGATCGGCAACACCCCGCTGCTCAGGCTCTCGAAGTCCATGGGCTCCCTCGATGGCGCGAAGGGACCGATCGTCCTGGCCAAGGTGGAGTACCTCAACCCCGGCGGCTCGGTGAAGGACCGCATCGCCACCCGGATGATCGAGGCCGCCGAGGCCTCCGGTGAGCTCCAGCCCGGCGGCACCATCGTCGAGCCGACGTCGGGCAACACCGGCGTCGGGCTGGCGATGGTCGCCCAGGCGAAGGGCTACAAGTGCGTGTTCGTCTGCCCCGACAAGGTCAGCGAGGACAAGCGCAACGTGCTCAAGGCGTACGGCGCGGAGGTGGTCGTCTGCCCGACCGCGGTCGAGCCCGAGCACCCCGACTCCTACTACAACGTCTCCGACCGGCTGGCCTCCCAGCCGGGTGCCTGGAAGCCCGACCAGTACTCCAACCCGCCCAACCCGCGGTCGCACTACGAGACGACCGGCCCCGAGATCTGGGCGCAGACCGAGGGCAAGGTCACCCACTTCGTCGCGGGCGTCGGCACCGGCGGCACGATCACCGGCGTCGGCCGCTACCTCAAGGAGCAGAACCCGTCCGTCCAGGTCGTCGGCGCCGACCCGGCCGGGTCGGTCTACTCCGGCGGCACCGGCCGGCCCTACCTGGTCGAGGGCGTGGGCGAGGACTTCTGGCCCGACGCCTACGACCGCGAGATCGCCGACCGGATCATCGAGGTCTCCGACGCCGACTCGTTCGCGATGACCCGCCGCCTGGCCCGCGAGGAGGCGCTGCTCGTGGGCGGCTCCTCGGGCATGGCCGTGCACGCCGCGGTCCAGCTCGCCCACGAGATCGAGGGCACCCCGGAGGGCGAGGACGCGGTCATCGTCGTACTCCTCCCGGACTCGGGCCGCGGCTACCTGACCAAGGTGTTCAACGACGACTGGCTGGCGCAGTACGGCTTCCCGGTCGACGGCGCCGAGCGGGCCGTGCAGACCGTGGGGGAGGTGCTGCGCGGCAAGAGCGGGCGGCTGCCCGACCTCGTGCACACCCACCCCAACGAGACGATCGCCGAGGCGGTCGCGATCCTGCAGGAGTACAACGTCTCGCAGATGCCGGTCGTCCGCGCGGAGCCGCCGGTGGTGGCCGCCGAGGTCGTCGGGTCGGTGTCCGAGCGGGCGATGCTCGACCTGCTCTACACGGGCACGGCCCGGCTCACGGACTCCGTCGGCCAGCACATGTCGCCGCCGCTGCCCACGATCGGCTCCACCGAGCCGGCCTCCGAGGCCGTCACCGCGCTCGAGGGCGCCGACGCGCTGCTGGTCCACGAGGACGGCAAGCCGGTCGGCGTCGTCACCCGCCACGACCTCTTGGCCTACCTGGCGCGGGGCTAGGTGGTTTCGAGGCTCGCTCCGCTCGCACCTCAACCACCGCCACGGTGGTTGAGGTGCGAAGGCCGCCAGGCCTGAGCCTCGAAACCACCACACCGCGGCGTGCCCTAGGATGAGAACACGTTCTAGTTCTCCGGAGGCAACATGGCGGTGTCGGGCACGCCCGCGATCGACGGGTGGTTCACGACCGGACCCGAGCCCACGCTGCTCGGGTCACGGTGCACCAGGTGCGCGACGGTGTTCTTCCCGCCGACGCAGGGTTTCTGCCGCAACCCCGCGTGCGCCGGGGAGGAGTTCGAGGAGACCGAGCTCTCCCGCCGCGGGACGATCTGGTCCTACACCGACGCGCAGTACCAGCCCCCGTCGCCGTACGTCGCCCGCACCGACCCCTACGAGCCGTTCGCGCTCGCGGCCGTCGAACTGCCGGAAGGGCTGGTCGTGGTGGGCCAGGTCGCGGACGGGTACGGCGTGGCCGACCTGCGGGTCGGCGCCGAGGCCGAGCTCGTCGTGGAGACGCTCTATGCCGACGACACCGGCGACCGCACGGTGTGGAAGTGGAAGCCCGTGACCGAGCTCGGTGAGGAGTCGGTGCAGTGAGTGAGGTCGCCGTCCTCGGGGTCGGCATGCACCCCTGGGGCAAGTGGGGTCGCCCATTCGTGGAGTACGGCGTGCACGCTGCCCGGGCCGCGCTCTCGGACGCCGGCGTCGACTGGCGCGACGTCGACCTGATCGTGGGCGGCGAGACCGTGCGCAACGGCTACGGCGGCTACGTCGCCGGCGCGACCTTCGCCCAGGCGCTCGGCTGGAACGGCGCCAAGGTCGCCACCTCGTACGCCGCGTGCGCCACCGGTGCCCAGGCGCTCGACACCGCCCGCGCGCGGATCCTCGCCGGGCTCTCCGAGGTGGCGCTGGTGGTCGGCGCGGACACCACGCCGAAGGGCTTCCTCGCTCCCAACGCCGGCGAGCGGTGGGACGACCCGGACTGGCTGCGGTTCCGGCTGCTGGGCATGACCAACCCGGCGTACTTCGCGATGTACGCCCGGCGCCGCATGGACCTCTACGGCGCCACCCCGGAGGACTTCGCGCGGGTCAAGGTCAAGAACGCCCGGCACGGCTTGGAGAACCCGAACGCGCGCTACCGCAAGGAGGTCGGCATCGACGACGTGCTGACCAGCGCGGTCGTCTCCGACCCGCTGCACCTGCTGGACATCTGCGCGACCTCCGACGGCGCGGCCGCTGTGGTGGTCGCGAGCCCGGAGTACGCCGCCCGCCACGGTCTCGACCGGCCGGTCCGGATCAACGCGATCTCCACGGTCACGCCGACCTTCCCCAACACCGTGCTGGATATGCCGAACCTCTCCACCGACTCCAGCCTCGTCGTCGGCGCGCCGGAGCGGACGTTCAAGGAGTCGATCGGCCAGGCGGCGTACGAGGAGGCCGGCATCGACCCCGCCGACGTCAGCCTCGCGGAGGTCTACGACCTCTCCACCGCGCTCGAGCTGGACTGGATGGAGGACCTGCAGCTCTGCAAGCGCGGCGAGGCCGAGGCGCTGCTGCGCGCCGGGGACACCACGATCGGCGGCCGGATCCCGGTCAACCCGTCCGGCGGCCTGGCGTGCTTCGGCGAGGCCGTCCCCGCCCAGGCCCTCGCCCAGGTCTGCGAGGTCACCTGGCAGCTGCGCGGCCAGGCGACCGGCCGTCAGGTCGAGGGCGCCCGCGTCGGGATCACCGCCAACCAGGGCCTCTTCGGCCACGGCTCCGCGGTGATCCTCAGCATCTGAGCGGCGTCGGCGCGGTGGTTGAGGAAGGCGCGCTAGCTGCACTGCCGGTGGTTGAGGAAGGCGCGCTAGCGCCTGTCTCGAACCCCCCTGCGACTGCAGAGCCGGTGGTTGAGGAAGGCGCGCTAGCGCCTGTCTCGAAACCACCGTCGGTCACGCCCGCCA
>NZ_DASWVI010000264.1:0-11189 GCF_036401255.1 Nocardioides sp.
CGGACCCCGCAGGCGCTCTGCCACTTCACCAGCTTCTTCCGCCACCATCGGAAGCTGGCGAACCTCCTCGTCGAGCGTGCCGGGCTCGCGGGCGCACACTGAGCTTCGGTCGGCTAACCGAGCACGAATCCCACCGTCACCAGCACGCCGATCAGCGCCAGCGTGGCGCCGAGTCCAATCAGCGCCCACTCGGCGCTCCACTTCCGCTGCCGGGTGGGCGCTGCAGCGGCGGATGGGACGATCTCGTCCGGTTCCGCCGCTGGCTGGGGCGGGGGAGGCGTCACGGCTTCGGCGATGGCCTCGGGCGATGGCGGAGGCGCACGCTCCTCGCCCCCACGGGCCGGGGCCTTGAAGCGCAGCACCGTATGGCCCAGCTCGATCACCGCCCCGTTCACCAGAGGAGCGGGCCGCTTCAGCCGCTGTCCGTTTACGTACACGCCGTTGGGCGAGCCGAGGTCCTCGATCCGGTAGCCGTCGGGATCGCGGCGGATCCACGAGATGTCCTCGATCCGCTTCGGGTGGCGGCGGGCGGGGAACGCCCGCAGCGCCAGCCCCCTGGCCCGCAACGCGGCCCGGCTGGCACGCTGGAGGGCCGCCGGCGGCGCGCCGTACCGGAACGCCTCGCGCAGCGGCTGGTCCATCAGCGCCCGCGCGAACAGTCCTGCCGGCCGCCGCACCGGCGGGGCGTAGAAGGTCTGCATCAGCGCGAGCGTCGCGTCCGCGACCCGGCGTGCGCCGGGGTCGTAGCCGAAGTGCTCGGCCTCGTAGGAGTCCATCAGCTCCTCGAAGCCGGCGTAGTCCTCGGGTATGTCCGAGATGTTCATGTGCCGGCCCAGCGTGCGGTAGTAGCGCACGGAGGCCTCGAGCTCGGTGGGCGTGAGCGGCCGCTTGCCGTAGTCGTCGAGCCAGCGCTTGGGGACGACCACGAACGTCGAGAGCACGTAGCGGAACTCGTGGTCGGGGATGTCGTAGGCGCGGTGCATCGCGTTGATCCGGCGGATCGCGGCCTTGGCCTCGGGGTGGGCGAAGCCGAGCCGGGTCGGCGGCTCGAGCAGCAGCGCGGTGTCGTCGTACCGCTTCTGGACCTCGAGGGTGAACGCCCCGGTCTCGTCGAGCAGCCGCCCGATGCCCGGCACGGCGTAGGTGCGGAACAGCGCGAAGCTGAGCGCCTGGTTCATGTCCCACGGGAACTCGTACATCACGACGTTGCGGTAGATCTCGACGAAGTCGGTCTTCGGGTCGAGCGAGTCGTTGCGTCTCTTCCAGTGGTCGCGCCGCATGGGATCGAGACTAGAACAGGTTTCGCCCCCGATGCCGAGTCGGCGCCAGTTTCCCCAACAACCCCGCCGAGACGGCGCCAGTTTCCCCAGGATCCCCGCCGAGTCGGCGCCAGTTTCCCCAGGATGTCCGCCGAGTCGGCACCAGTTTCCCCAGGATCCCCGCCGAGACGGCGCCAGTTTCCCCAGGATCTCCGCCGAGTCGGCACCAGTTTCCCAAGTGTCTGCGGTGCTGCCCCATGACTCATGGATCACCGACGGGTCCGGCGTACGACGACCGGAAACTGGCGCCGACTCGGCACACCCGGCCCGGAAACTGGCGCCGACTCGGCACACCCGGGCTCAGTTGCTGGCGGCCTTCTCGGCGCCCCGGCGCCAGCGGATGCCGGCCTCGATGAAATCGTCGACGTCGCCGTCGAAGACCGCCTGCGGGTTGCCGACCTCGTGGCCGGTGCGCAGGTCCTTGACCATCTGGTACGGGTTCAGCACGTAGTTGCGCATCTGGTCGCCCCAGGCCGCGGCGACATCGCCCTTGAGGTCCTTCTTGAGCGCGGCCTCCTCGGCCTTCTTCTTCGCCAGCAGCTTGGCCTTGAGGACGACCATCGCCGAGGCCTTGTTCTGCAGCTGGGACTTCTCGTTCTGGCAGCTGACCACGATGCCGGTCGGGATGTGGGTCAGCCGGACGGCGGAGTCGGTCGTGTTGACGGACTGGCCGCCGGGGCCGCCGGAGCGGAAGACGTCGACCCGGACGTCGTTCTCGTCGACCTCGACCTCGTCGGTCTGCTCCAGCACCGGCACGACCTCGACGGCCGCGAACGACGTCTGCCGGCGGCCCTGGTTGTCGAACGGCGAGATCCGGACCAGCCGGTGGGTGCCGGCCTCGACCGACAGCGTGCCGTAGGCGTACGGCGCGTGGATGGCGAACTCGGCCGACTTGATGCCGGCCTCCTCGGCGTAGGAGACGTCGTAGACCTCGACGGGGTACTTGTGCTGCTCGGCCCAGCGCGTGTACATCCGCATCAGCATCTCGGCGAAGTCGGCGGCGTCGACACCGCCGGCGCCCGAGCGGATGGTGACGATCGCCTCGCGCGCGTCGTACTCGCCCGAGAGCAGCGTGCGGACCTCGAGCGCCTCGACGGACTTCTTCAGGCGGGCCAGCTCGGCGTCGGCGTCGGCGAGCGCGTCGGCGTCGCCCTCCTCTTGGGCCATCTCGACCATGATCGCGAGGTCCTCGATGCGGCCCTGCAGACCGGTGAACCGGTCCATCTCGCCCTGCAGCGCGGAGAGCCGTCCGGTGACGCGGGTCGCGTTGGCCTGGTCGTCCCACAGGTCGGGCGCGGCGACCTGCTCGCCGAGGTCGGCGATCTCACGGCGCATCGCGTCCACGTCGAGCACCTGCTCGATTGTGTGCATCGTCGCCTGGAGCTGCTTGATCTGTGCGTCGTAGTCCGGTCCTGCCACAAGGAGCAAGATTACGGGCCGCGCGCGGCGCGGCCTACTCGGCGGCGGCCACGGGCAGCGGGAGCTCGGCCCAGACCCGCTTGCCACCGCCCTCGCCGGCCTCCATCCCCCACGACGCGGCCAGCGCGCCGACGAGGTGCAGGCCCCGCCCGTGCTCCTCGGTGGCGGTCAACGGCTGCGGGTCCGGCGTGCCGGCGCCGCTGTCGGCGACCTCGATCCGCAGCGCCTGGTCCCCGGCCGACAGCCGCAGCCGGTAGGACGAGCGGGCGTGGGTCAACGCGTTGGCGGCCAGCTCGCTGGTCACCAGCAGCGCGTCGTCGACCGGGCCGTCGAGTCCCCACTCATCGAGCTTGTCGCGGACGAACCGCCGGGCGGTGCTGACGCTGCGCAGGTCGTCGGGCAGGTCGATGACCGCGAGCGTCTCGTCGCGGCGGCCGACCGAGTCCAGCAGGTCGATGAGGTAGTCGAGGTCGGCGTCCTCGACCTGCTCGCCCGACCGGTCGCGGGTCCAGCCGCGGTCGCCGGTCTCGAGGCTGGAGAACACCACGACCTGGGACGCGGGGGATGCCGCGCGCACCTGGGAGAGGACGTCATGGCCGGCGATGTCGGGCAGGCCGAGGACGACGACGTCGGGACGGAACCGGCCGGCGAGCCGGACGGCCCCGACCCCGTCCTCCGCCTCGCCCACGACCTCGAAACCGCCCCGTGAGTGGAGCGAGGCTCGGACCAGCCGGCGCACCTCGACGACGTCGTCCACCAGGAGGACGCGGATGGGCACCGTCGCAGCGTAGGACAACCGACCGTGTCCTCGCACGCACCCGCGCGCGTGCGCGGGCGCGCGTGTCGCGCGCGGGGCGGGCCCGAGCCGGGCCACGGCAGCTTCTTGCAGGTTTCTGCAGCGCACACAGATGAGGCACGAATCAGGCCCGCGACCGGCGACCGGGTGGAAGCGTGTGCGGCAGGCGCTGCTCGGGCGGCGCCGACCACTTCCCCCGAAGACGCCAGAGGCCGCCGCCATGATCATCGACGTCCGTCCGACCCCCGCACTGCGGCGCCACCGCGCGCGCATCGTGGGCGTGGTCGCGGGCATCGGTCTCCTGGCGGCGACGCTGGCGTCGGTCGCCGAGATCGCCACCTCGACCGACCTCGGGCCGGGCAGCGTCACGGTCAGCGACCCGGCCCAGCGCTGAGCGTCCCGACCACCAACCGCGCGGCTGGGCGCGGGGATCAGCGAGCCTTGCGGCCGAACACCTGCGCGACGTACCAGACGCCGTCGGCCTTGCGGGCGCCGATGCCCATCTGCCGGTAGCGGCCGTTGAGGATGTTGGCGCGGTGGCCGGGCGACTTCATCCAGCCGTCGCGTACGACGGACCGGCCGGTCGGGTACCCGTACGCGACGTTCTCCCCGGCGTAGGAGAGGTTGCAGTCCTTCGCCACCCGGGCGAGGTCCTGGTGGAACATCCGCTGCTGGCGGGCCATCTTGCGCGCCTGGCGCACCGCCCACTTCTGCACGCACGCGCCGTGGCGCAGGGGCACCCGCCCGTGCAGCACCCGCTGGACGTTGGTGACCGTGAACGCCTCGGCCTGGTACTCCAGCGCCGGCAGCCCGGCGTGGGCGGGCGTCGCACCGACCCCCAGGCTCACCCCCAGGGCCAGGCCGGTGGCGCCGGCCGCCACGGCGGTGCGCAGCGTTCGCCTCCGGTCGGTCATCACGTCCTCCCCACGTCGATGGTCTAGACCGTTCGAGCAGCCCCACCGTAACCCGGCGGGGGCCGGAGCCGGGCATCAACGGGCGAACGGGCCGCCGCCCTCGCCGTCCGGGACGTCACCGCTCGACGGCGACCTCGGCCGAGCCGGTCGCCCCGATCGTGGCCACCTCGGGCGAGCCGGGCACGGTCAGCGGCAGGTCGAGCGGAGCGCGTACGTGCACGGTGACGGTGGTCGCCGCGGCGTCGATGTCGACGGTGAAGCTCAGACCGGGGTACTTCGCGTAGGCGCCGGTGCTGACGAGGTGGTCGTGGACCGAGGCCCGGACGGCCGCCGCGGTCAGGTCGAGCCGATCCGTGGGCACGCCTCCGGTGTAGACGCCGTCGCCGGCCGCTCCGAGGTCGGCGCCGCGCAGCGCGGCGCCGTCGGCGACCGTGTCGAGGCCCTGGCGCTGCAGGTACGCCGCGGACGCGTCGACCACGAGCGCGACGCCCATGGCGAGCACGAACGCGAAGCCGACGATCATCAGCGTCATCTGGCCCGCTTCGGACCGCTCACGGCGCCGCACGGTGGACCTCCTGGAACTGCCCGATCGGGACGGTGTGGGTCGCGTCGAGTGCGAACGACGGGGCGCCGCCGCCGAAGAACGCCGGGAGGAGCGGCAGGTCGACGCCCGAGGTGACGACCACGGTGATCACCGAGGTGCCGGCGTGGCAGTCGCGGGGGTACGGCGTACAGCTGATCCGCAGGTGGACGGGGACGCCGTGCACGCCCTGGTCGTCGAGCGCCTGGCGGGCCGCAGCCTGCGCGCGCTGGTAGCCCTCGGCGTCCGTGGGCGCGAGCGCGTAGGCGCGGGCGGCGGCCCGGGCCGCACCACTGACGCCGAACGCGCCCCGCTGCACCTCGAAGACGGACATCACGATCCACAGCAGCGGCACCAGCAGCAGGATGCCGAGCCAGGTCAGCTCGACCAGGGCGCTGCCATCCTCGCCGCGGCTGCGATCGCGCCACCGCGTCACGGCCGCTGCTCCTCGACGGCATGACCGGTCACGGTCAGCGAGACGCCCGGGCCGCCGATGCCGAGCGCCGGCACCGTCGCGTGCACGACGACCTCGACGCCCGGCGCCCCGGCCACCGTCGCCGGGTGGGCCTCGATGTCCCGCGCGAACCGCCCGGAGATCGCGCCGTCGATCTGGCTGCGGGTGCGGGCCACCCCGTCGGCCGGCTCCCGGTCGAGCGTGGCGGCGTAGCGGGCGCCCTCCGACGCCGCGGAGGCCAGCGTGTTGCGCACCAGGAGCACGAGCGCCACCTGGAGGATGCCGAGGAAGATCGGCACGAGCACGACGAGCACCAGCACGAAGTCCACGACGGCCGACCCGCGCTGGTCGCGGCGGCGGTGCGGCACGGGTCTACTGCACCTGGTTGAGCGCCGAGGTCAGCATCGCCTGCAGCTGGGACCGGGCGACCACGGTGATGACCCCGACCAGGCCGGCGGTCATCACGGTGATCATCACCCAGCCGGGCACGTCGCCGCGTTCGTCACGCACGCGCGGGGCGCTCAGCGCGAGGTAGAGCCGGGTGATCGCGAGTGAGATGTGTTCCATGGTCGTTCCGTTCTCCGAAGGGTCCTCGTCGAGGTCGGGGGATGTCAGGGGGTGGTGAGGTGCAGGCCGATGGCGCCGGGCCAGAAGGCGAAGAGCACGGTGATGGGCAGGACGAGGAACACGACCGGCACCATCATGAAGACCTCCTTGCGGGCGGCGGTCTCGATGAGCTCGCGGCGGCCGGCCTCGCGGACGTCGGCCGCCTGGGCGTGCAGCACGTCGGCGAGCGGGGTGCCGCGCTCGACGGCGACCGCGATGCCCTGGGCGAACCTGGCCACCAGGGGCAGCCCGGTCGAGGCGGCCATCGCGTCGAACGCCGTGGCGACGGGTTCGCCGGTGCGGATCTCGGCGAGCACCCGTCCGAGGTCGGCGGACAGCTCGCCGCCGCTGCGGCGTACGACGCGGTCCAGGGCCGCGACGGGTCCTTCGCCGGCAGCGACCGCGAGGGCCAGCAGCTCGGCGACGGTCGGGAACTCCGCCAGAATCCGGCGCTCGCGGTTGCGCACCTGGCTGGTGAGGTAGCTGTCCCGCGCGAGCACGCCCATGACGAACGCGATCAGGCAGATGAGCAGCGACGAGGCGCCGGAGCCCGGGGAGCTGAACATCCGCAGCACCCCGAGGACGGCGGCGGCCGCGAAGCCGACGACGCCCCAGAGGACCTGCTCGACGCGGAACTCGTGCACGCTCTTGTCGATGCCGGCACGCTGGAGGCGCCGGCGTACGGAGGTGGCCCCGCCCAGCACCCGCTCGACACCGTCGGCGGCCGAGCGCAGCAGCGGCCCGAACACCCCCGCGGCGGCGGACGTCGGCGACGTGGACGCGACCCGGAGCTCGGGCGTGTGGCCGACCTGGGGCAGGTCCCGGACGTAGGGCAGCACCCGCAGGGCCAGCTGCGGACGCCGGATGGTCCGGACCCGGGCGGCGACGACCAGGACGCCGCCACCGGCGGCGGCGCCGAGCACTCCACCCCACAGCGCGGGCGTCACGACAGGATCCGCCGTTCGGTGGGCAGCCGGCCGATGCGCATCATCAGCCGGTAGGCGACCACGCAGGCGCCCGCGCCGATCGCCAGCACCAGGGCGCCTCCGGGCGAGGCGTAGCGGTGGATGACGTCGGACTGGAAGGACATGAACAGCAGCACCAGCCAGGGCGCCGCGACCGCCAGGCGCGCGCCGTTGATCGTCCAGGCCTGCCGGGCCTCCATCTCCGAGCGGGTGCGGGCGTCGTCGCGCAGGTACGACGAGAGGTTGCGCAGCAGCCGGCCGAGCTCGCCGCCCCCGACCTCACGGGCGATGCGGAGTCCCTCGACGACCCGGTCGCCGACGGGGTCGGCGAGCCGCTCCTTGAGCCGGTCGAGGCACTCACCGAACCGGCCGGTGACCTGGTAGTCGAGCGCGAACTGGTCGAAGGCGTCACGCAGCGGCTCGGGGCCGCGGGTGCCGAGCGCGGCGAGCGCGTCGGGCAGCGACATCCCGGCCCGCACCGCGGAGGTGAGGTTGTCGACGGCCTCGGGCCACACCTCGGCGAGCTCCCGCTGGCGCCGGCGGGCGCGTCCGGAGACGATCGCGACCGGCATCCAGGCCCCCATCAGCCCGAAGGCGATCGCCACCGGTGGCGTGCCCGACACGGCCTGGAGGACGACCGTGGCGACCGCGCCGCAGACGACGCAGAGGATCACGAACCCGGTGACCGACACCTGCCCGAGCCCGGCGCGGGCCAGGAGGTCCCGGGCCCGCCCATGCTGGCTGCTCTCGGCCCGCGGACCGCGGGGCACGGCGAACGCGCTCCAGACCAGCATCAGCCCCACGCCGACGCCCAGGCCCACGAGCGCGCCCATCAGTCCCCCTCGGCCAGCAGTCGGTGGACGTCGATGCCGACCCGCTCGTAGCGCTCGACGTGCGGCGGCATGCCGCCGGTGTGGCGCAGGTCGCCGGCCCGGCGCTCGAAGACGGGCTCGGTCTCGATGACGTCGTTCTCGACCCGGCCCGGCACGCCGACGATCTCGTTGACCCGGCGTACGCCGCGCTCGTCGATCCCGAGGTGGACGACCAGGTCGACGCTGGCCGCGACCGTGGGCACCACGAACCTGGCCGAGATGTTCTCGCCGGCCAGCAGCGGCAGCGTGCACATCTTCACCAGCGCCTCACGGGCACTGTTGGCGTGGATCGTGCACATCCCGGGCAGGCCCGCGTTGAGCGCAAGGAGGAGGTCGAGGCACTCCTCGGCACGCACCTCGCCGACGATGATCCGGCTCGGCCGCATCCGCAGGCTCTCCTTGACCAGGTCGCGCAGCCGGATCTCGCCGGTGCCCTCGAGCCCGGACTGCCGGGTCTGCAGCGGCACCCAGTCGGGGTGCTGGAAGCGCAGCTCGAAGACCTCCTCGGCGGAGATCACGCGGTCACCGCCCGGGATCGCGGCCGCGAGGCAGTTGAGCATCGTGGTCTTGCCGGCCTGGGTGCCGCCGGCGACCAGCACGTTGAGCCCGGCCCGGACACTCGCCTCGAGGAAGGACGCCGCGCCCGGCGACAGGCTGCCCAGCTCGACCAGGTCGCGCAGCCTCGCGGCACGCAGCACGAACTTGCGGATGTTGACCGCCGAGAAGCCACGGCTGATGCCTTCGAGCACGACGTGCAGGCGGTGGCCCTCGGGCAGCATCGCGTCGACGAACGGCTGGCTGATGTCGATGCGCCGGCCGCTGGACTTCAGCATCCGCTCGACCAGCTCCTGCACCTGCGCCGCGCTCAGCACCAGGGTCGTCAGCTCGTGGCGGCCGTGGCGGGCCACGAACACCCGGCTCGGGTCGTTGATCCACACCTCCTCGACCGTGGGGTCGTCGAGGAAGGGCTGCAACGGCCCGAACCCGGACACCCGGGCGACCAGCTCGCCGACCATCGAGTCCACGTCGGGCACCGGCGCGACCACCCCGGTGAGGCTGCGGTCGTCGTGCTCACGGACCACCGACTCCGCGATCCGGCGTACGACGTCGGCCTCGCGCTGCGGGTCGACCGCCTCGCGGCGCACCAGCTCGCGCACGTGCTGGTCGAGCTGCTCGACCAGCTCCTCGTGCGCGCCCGCCGTACGCCGCGTCGCCGGATGGGTCAGTGACATCAGGTCCCCCGAGTTGGTTCCTTCGCCGCAAGTCTTCCAGCCGGACGGCCTCGCCAAACCTGACCGGCGTCTCACCTGTGGATGAGGAGCGGACCCGAGGGGCTGTCCGCGCGGACCGCCGGGCTCGCTCTCGATCGACGCGTTGGTCCCAGGTCACCTTCACCCTCACGTCTGCGCGCAGGCTCTGAAGGATCAATCTCATCGCGGTTCAGGACGCTGGCCGAGCAGATGCGCAGCGATGGTGTCACCGTCGAAGGTGTTGAGGGCCATGTATCTGACCTGACTCGTACCACCGATGTGTGTCAGTCCCGGTCGCTGCTGCCGAGGAGGTTCCCCAAGACAGGCCGGACCTGCGGTGATGACCGCTCTCCCCGTGCGCGGCCTGCGACGTGGCCGCCGATGCTGTCGAGCGCGCGCTCGCCTTGGCTGGGCATCTCGACCACCCAGTCGTCGTCACTCCAACTCAGCGGACCGGGGGGCAAGTGATCGTCCTTCGGTGTCGATTTCGCAATGCCGACGTCAGGAGTCCGGAGGCCGGGGTTTCGTGAGGCTCGTTCGTGGCAAGGACCCAAGCAAAGACGGCGGTCCGCCTACGGGTTTCGTTGAGGCGACCACACACCACTCGGGGGTAAGTAGGTGAGGAAGCCACGCCTTCATGGCATGCTCGCGGCGCTCGTCGTCGCTCTGGCAACTACCGTTGGTCCGATGGCGGCGCAGCCGGCCGCCGCGCAATGCGGGGACCGGGACTGCAGGGTCGAACGAAAGCCGGTTGACATACCAGGCGGCATGGGATGGGTCGGGGCGGGCTCGGGCAGCCGGACCGCCGTGCCCGGCACAGGCGGTGGCGGCAGCTGGCCCACCTCGCCGAGCTACGGGACACCCGCGGCAGGCCTCCCGAAGGTGGCCGCGCGCACGATGTCCGCGATTGAACGTCTGGCGAGGCGGTACGGCGTCCCGTGGCCGAAGGAGGGGACGATTCGGGCTCGCGACATGCGGCCCTACGGCGTCTACCAGATCTACTACGAAGCGCCACGAGGCGGCTCGCGCGCCCACAAGTATGGGATCACCCGGGTCGGAGACACCAGGCCGCGGAGTCAACTGGGCCCCTGTCGAAAGGCAGTCGGAGTCAGGTGCCGTTACATCTGGCTCCGGAGGGACGTAGGCGGTTGGAAGCACGCCCGCCAGGTCGAGGCCGGATACGCTGCCAAGTACAAGCATAAGTTCGGCGACTGCCCGCCGGGCATGAGGAGGTGCCTGTGATCGACACCGGCATCAGTGTTGCCTGGCTGGCTGACTTCGACAGCCAAGCCCAGTCAGTCATGGATCGCGTTTGGAAGTCCCTTCGCGTCGACCCGGAGTGGAAGACATGGCTGTCGGAGTACACGACTGACGACGAGCCCGACCCCATGATCCAGTTCGATGACCGCACCAAGCCCCGGCTGATGCTTCGAGGAGCGGCGCTGTCCTACTTCGTTCCGATCGGGTACGTGACCGCCGCCCGCGAGGCCCGCAATCTCAAGAGTTTTGCCGCTGACCTGTTCCGCGACATCTACGTGAAGTGGGCCGAGAAGAGGGGGCTACCCGAACCGCCGGCCGTTACCGACGAGCACCTTGAAGCCGTGGCCAGCCGCTTCCCGTAGTC
The DNA here is from genome assembly GCF_036401255.1 of Nocardioides sp. Lineage (GTDB taxonomy): Bacteria > Actinomycetota > Actinomycetes > Propionibacteriales > Nocardioidaceae > Nocardioides. The sequence continues at coordinate 10,800 of NZ_DASWVI010000264.1, forward strand.
CTCACCGCTCAGTCGATGTTTCGACTCCGCGATCCGGCGTACGACATGCGCCTCGCGCTGCGGGTCGACCGCCTCCCCGCGCACCAGCTCGCGCACGTGCTGGTCGAGCTGCTCGACCAGCTCCTCGTGCGCGCCCGCCGTACGTCGCCGGATGGGTCAGTGACATCAGGTCCCCCGAGTTGGTTCCTTCGCCGCAAGTCTTCCAGCCGGACGGCCTCGCCAAACCTGACCGGCGACTCGCCTGTGGACAACGAGCCGGGCGCGGATCGGTCCCGGGCGCGGCCGCATCCGGCGCGGTCCGATCGGGGGCAGCTCGGCCGGGCCGCCGCGGGCCCCTGTCGTTTGGTCACCAACGACAACCGGGAACGCCCCAGGACTGTCGTTGGTGAC
>NZ_DASWVI010000265.1:0-5211 GCF_036401255.1 Nocardioides sp.
GCGCGGCGTACGTCCTTGAAGCCGTGGTCGGGGCGGATCCGGACATAGACGTGCAGACCCTTGCTGCCACTGGTCTTCGGGAAGCCGACGACGCCCAGCTCGTCGAGGACCTCGTGGACGACGTGGGCGACCCGGCGGACCCGGTCGTAGGAGCAGTCCGGGCCCGGGTCGAGGTCGATGCGCCACTCGTCGGGCCGCTCGGTGTCCTCGCGGCGGCTGTTCCAGGGGTGGAACTCGACGGTGGACATCTGCACCGCCCAGATCACGCTGCCCAGCTCGGTGACGCACAGCTCGTCGGCGGTGCGGTTCCAGCGGGGGAAGTGCAGCCGGACCGTCTCCACCCACGGCGGCGCGCCCTGAGGGAGCCGCTTCTGGTGGACCTTGTCGCCGGCCAGGCCCTTCGGGAAGCGGTGCAGCATGCAGGGGCGTTCGAAGAGCGCGGTGACGATGCCCGGGCCGACGGCGAGGTAGTACTCGACGAGATCGAGCTTGGTGGCTCCGCTCTCGGGGAAGTAGACCCGGTCGGGGTTGCTGACCCGTACCACGCGGTTGTCGACCTCGATCTCGACCGAGGGGGGCTTCGACGGCATGGGGCCAGGCTAGGGGGTGGCCCGCCGTAGCGTGCTCCCATGGACTTCGACCAGCCGCCTGTGGTCCGGGTCTGGGCCGACCCCGAGCGGCCACTGCCTGCCGACGACTGGCCCATGGACGTGCCCGCGGTCGCGCAGCTGGTCCGCGACGGGCTGGAGCTGTCTCCCTTCGTGACGTTCCTCGTCGGCGAGAACGGCTCGGGCAAGTCGACGATCGTCGAGGCGGTCGCGACCGCGTTCGGACTCTCCCCCGAGGGCGGCTCCACCCAGGGCCACCACTCCACGCGGGCGACCGAGTCGCCGCTCGGCAGCGCGCTCCGGCTCCAGCGCGGCCTTGCGGCGAGCCGGTGGGGGTTCTTCCTGCGCGCCGAGACCATGCACGGCTGGTACACCTACGAGGAGCAGCAGGTCGATCCTCGGCGGCCGCGCACGGCGCCGCTGTTCCACGAGATGAGCCACGGCGAGTCGTTCCTCGAGGTGCTGCGCACCCGGTTCGACTCCCCCGGGTTCTACTGCCTCGACGAGCCCGAGGCGGCCCTGTCGTTCTCCTCCCAGCTCGGCCTGATCGGCACGCTCGGGCGGATCGTCGAGGAGGGCGGCCAGGTCCTCTGCGCCACGCACTCGCCGGTCCTCGCGGCCATGCCGGGCGCCACGATCCTGGAGACCCGTCCGTGGGGATACCGGCGTACGACCTGGGCCGAGCTCGAGCTCGTCCAGCACTGGAAGGCCTACCTGGACGCGCCCGGGCGCTACCTGCGGCACGTGCTCGACTGACGGCCTCCGAGATCGGCTGCAACGTCCCGGCGGGTCGAGGAGTCCTAAGGGTGTGACGAACGACGGGCACGAGGACGACTTCGGGGAGTTCGTCCGCGCGACCGGGACCCGGCTGTACCGCCAGGCGCTGCTGCTGACCGGGGACCACCACCTGGCCGAGGACCTCACCCAGACCACCTACGCCAAGATGTACGCGTCCTGGCGGCGGGTCTCGCGGGCCGACAACCCGGTGGCGTACGCACGGGCGACGCTGCTCAACACGTTCCTGTCCCACCGCCGGCTGCGCCGCTCGGGCGAGCTGCCGACCGACTCGACCCTCGGGCGCGAGAGCTCCGCGCCCGAGGACGACCCCACGACCCGGCTGGACCTGCTGGCCGCGCTCGCCGTGCTGCCCCCGCATGATCGGGCGGTGCTGGTGCTGCGCTACTGGGAGGACCGCTCGGTCGCCGACACCGCGCGCGACCTCGGGCTGACCGAGACCACGGTGCGCACCCGTTCGCGACGCGCCCTGGAGCGGCTCCGGCCGCTCGTCGGCGCAGAGCTCACCGAGAGGACCTGAGTGATGGAAGACCCCACGCCGTTCGGCACCGCCCTGCACGAGCGGGTCCGAGACGAGCATCCCGACCTCGACCGTCTCGTCCGGGAGTCGGTGTCCGCAGGCACCCGGATCCGGCGCCACCATCGCATCGGCGTCGCCGTCGCCGCGACCACGGTGGCCGCAGTCGCCACCGGCGGGGCCTGGCTCGCCGGCTCCGGCGGCACCACCCGTGGCGAGCCCGACTTCGCGACGCAGCCCACGGCGTCGTCGGTGTCGTCCTCGGCAGCCTCGGCCCGCGCCGACCAGCAGGCAGAGGCACGGCGACAGGCCCGCCGGGAGGCGGAGGCCCAGATCCGCGCGATGCACGCGCTCCGGGATGCACCCGTGTACGTCGACTCCCCGGACTGGCGCTGCGACCAGCCGGCCGACGAGAAGTTCACCTGCTCCCAGGAGGGCGCGACGGTCGTGGTCACCTGGCGACCGGCGGACTACCGTCCCGGCTTCCTCGACCCGGGCAAGGCCGACGTCCTCGACGACGTCCACACCTGGGTCAGCGAGGCGCACGGCGAGTTCTTCGCCACGGTCACCCCGACTCCCGGCACCACCCAGGCCCAGGTCGACGACGTCGGCCGGTCCCTGATCTGGGCCGACTGAGCGTCGAGGTCCGGACCCTCAGCCGGCGCGGCGCAGGAGCGCGAGGAACATCGCGTCCGTGCCGTGCCGGTGCGGCCAGAGCTGGACGGTGCCCGGCATCGGTCCGTCGCAGTCCGGCACGTCCGGGACCAGTGCCCGGGCGTCCTCGAGCCACACGTCTCCGCGGGACTCCAGCACCGAGGACACCACGCCCCGGGTCTCGGAGAGCACCGGTGAGCAGGTCGCGTAGAGCACGACACCGCCGGGCCGGGTCAGGTCGAGTGCCGAGGAGAGCAGCCGGCGCTGGAGCAGCACCAGGCCGAGCAGGTCGTCGGCGCGCCGGCGCCACCGCGCCTCGGGCCGGCGCCGGAGCGCCCCGAGACCGGTGCAGGGCGCATCGACCAGGACCCGGTCGAAGCGGTCCGGGGGGAACGGCGGCGCGGTGCCGTCGGCGGTGACGACCCCGAGCGTGCCGGCCGCACCCCGCAGGGCGCGCTGCACGAGGCGGGCGCGGTGCTCCTGCCGCTCCGCGGCCACCAGCCCCGCACCTCGCTGGTCGGCAAGCGCCGCGAGCAGCGCAGCCTTGCCGCCCGGGCCCGCGCAGAGGTCCAGCCAGCGGTCGTCGGGACCCTCCACGGACGCCGCGGCCAGGCTGGCCGCCACCAGCTGGGAGCCCTCGTCCTGGACGCCCGCGCGGCCCTCGGCCACGGCCGGGATCTCACCGGGGTCCCCACCGGCGAGGACCACGCCGTACGGCGAGAACGGCGTCCGCTCCCCGGGCAGCTCCTCGCGCGTGCTCCGGCCCGGACGGGCCACCAGCGTCACCCGGGGTGGCTCGTTGTCCGCGGCGAGGAGGTCGAACAGCTCCTCGGCCCCCACCGCGGAACGCAGCTCGTCGACGATCCAGCGCGGGTGGCTGTAGGCGATCGAGGCGAAGCGGGTGGGCGCCACGCGGGGGTCGGGAGCGACCCGGCCGATCCACTCGGCCAGGCTCTGCCGGGCGACCTGCCTGAGCACGGCGTTCGTGAAGCCGCCGGCGCCCGAGCTGACCTTGGCGCGGACCAGGTCCACGGTGGTGCTGATGGCGGCGTGGGTGGGCACCCGCATCGACAACAGCTGGTGGGTGCCCAGCCGGAGCGCGTCGAGCACCTTCGCCTCGACCTTGCTCAACGGCCGGTCGACGCAGGCGGCGAGGATGGCGTCGTACGTGCCTCGCCGGCGGATCGTCCCGGACACGAGCTCGGTGGTGAACGCGGCGTCGCGGCCGGAGAGACCGTGTTGTCGCAACACGGCCGGGAGCACCAGGTTGGTGTACGCGCCGTCGACCCGGACCGCCTTCATCACCTCGAGCGCCGCGAGGCGGGCGGGGTCGGCGGCGGTGCGACCGGTGCTGGTCCTGCTCCCCCGCTGCGGGCCTCGCGGCCGGGGGTCAGCCATCCCCGAGGTGCTTCCTCGACAGGCTCCGCGGGGCCTTCGCGGCCCAGGCATCGGTGATGATCTCCGCCAACTCCTCGCGCTCGATCTCTCCGAGACGGGACTGCTGGACCAGCACGGCGTTGAAGCCGTTGAAGTGGTCGATGGTGAAGAACGGGAGCCGCTCGTCCGCGACCAGCGCCTCCTTGTCGGCCGCGTCCGGTGTCGTGATCACGATCAGGTCGTCGTACGGCTCCCCCGTCCGCGGGTCCACGGCGGTCCGGCCCGGCTTGCGGTAGAGCACGAACCCCTTGCCGCGGACCAGGTATGTCGGCCGGTCGCCCCACGTGATCCCCAGCTCGACCTCGGGCAGCGACATGCAGATCTCGTGGACCGTCGGGTCCAGGTCCGCCGGATCCACCGGGCCGCTCATGGTCTTGACGGTATCGATCCCCGCGTCAGCTTTCACCGGAACCGACACCAATTCGGACGCCGGAGTCCAGACGGGCGCCACGCGCCCAGTCGGCCGCGAGCATCTGCTTGCGACCGCGGGGGCGCACCTCGCCGAGGCGTACGGCGGTCGTCGCGGTGCCGACGAGGACCTCCTGCTTGCCGATCCGGAGCTCGCCCGGGGCCAGCCGCTCCTCGGTGACGGTGACCGGCAGCAGCTTGAGTCGCTCGCCGGCGACCGTCGTCCAGGCGCCCGGAGCCGGCGTGCAGGCGCGCACCTGGTGGTCGATGGCGATCGCCGGGTGCGACCAGTCCACCCGGGCGTCCTCGACCTCGATCTTGGGCGCGTAGGTGACGCCGTCGACCTGCTGGGGCCGGGCCTCGAGAGCGCCGTCCTCGATGCCGTCGAGCGTGGCGACCATCAGCCCCGCACCGCCCTCCGCGAGGCGGGCGAGCAGGTCCCCCGCCGTGTCGGTCGGGCGGATCCGCTCGGTCATCACGCCGAACGTCGGGCCCGCGTCGAGCTCCTTCACGATGCGGAATGTGGTGGCGCCGGTGACCTCGTCACCGGCCCAGATCGCGTGCTGGACCGGGGCCGCGCCGCGCCAGGCGGGGAGCGCGGAGAAGTGCAGGTTGACCCAGCCGTGGACGGGGATCTCCAGGGCCGACTGCGGCAGCAGCGCGCCGTACGCGACCACCGGGCAGCAGTCGGGCGCCAGCGCGCGCAGGGCCTCCTGGAAGGCGGGGTCGCGGGGGTGCTCGGGCGCCAGGACGGGTACGCCGAGCTCCGCGGCGCGCACCGCCACCGGGGAC
>NZ_DASWVI010000266.1:0-3891 GCF_036401255.1 Nocardioides sp.
CGGCGCCGGGCTCGAGGCCGAGCTCCTCGTCGAGGACGTCGCGGACCTGGCGCAGGACGGCCAGCGCGTCGGCCTGCCGGCCGGAGCCCGCGAGCGCCAGGGCCCGCAGTGCCCACGCGCGCTCGCGCAGCGGGTGCTCCCGGGTCAGGGCGTCGAGCTCTGCGGCGACGGTGGCGTGCAGACCGAGCAGGATGCCGAGCGCCGCGCGATCCTCGGTGGCGAGCACCCGGAGCTCCTCGAGCCGGGCGCGCTCGGCCTCGGCGGCGGGCACGTCGCCGAGGTCGGCGAACGGGACACCGCGCCACAGGGCGAGCGCCTCGTCGAGGGACGTGTGGAGGACCTTCAGGCCGGCGGCATCCGGAGAGCCCGCCGGCAGCGGTCGGCTGTGGCACAGGGCGTCCGCGAGCGGCGCGACCGCGCCGTGCGCGGTGGACACGGCGTGCTCGAAGGCCGAGGCATCGAGGTCGCCCTCGGGCAGGCGGAGCGCGTAGCCGGGCTGCTCGGTGACCAGCAGCGTCCCACCGCCGCGCGTGGTGCGTCCGGGTTCGAGGGCCCGGCGCAGTCCCGCGACGTACCCCTGCATGGTGCCGGAGACGCCCGGTGGGGGAGTGCCGTTCCAGACCAGGTCGGCGAGGGTGTCGACGGCCACGGCGCGCCCGCGGTGCAGCGCCAGCGCCGCGAGCAGCGCGCGCTGCTTGGGACCGCCCAGGCCCACCGCCCCGGAGGAGTCGGCGGCCACGGTCGTGCCGAGGACGCCGATCCGCATGGCCGCAGGATAGGGGCGTTCAGGTCAGGGTGTCCGCGGATCCGAGCCGCCAGACCGCGAGCCCGCGTACGCCGTACTCGCGCGCCAGGTCGACCCGCGCCGCGTAGGAGCGACCGTCGGACCACCACAGCACCGTCCCGTCGGAGAGCCGGGCGTGCCACTCGCCGTACTTCGCGCGCCAGCGGGCGGTCGCGTCGTGACGCTGCACCATGACCCGCGCCTGGCGGAGGGTGAGGCTGCGGCCCTTGGCGTCGGCGGGCCACACGTACCCGTAGCCGGCCACACCGAGCAGCACCTGGTCGGCCGGCACCACGGACAGCAGGGCGTCGAGCGCGTCGCGCTGCCAGGTCAGTGGGCCGATCGGTCCGGGGCGCGACCACGGCCCGTGCATGTCGTAGGTCATCACCGCGATCACGTCGGCCACCGCCGCGAGGCCGGCGAGCCGGTAGCCGCGGTCGCGGTAGGCGCGCACCGAGGTCGCCGCGCTGATGTCGATCGACACGGTCTTCTCGGCCGGCATCTCGTCCTGGAGCGCCTGCACGAGCGCGACCAGCCCGTCGCCGTCGGCGCGGCGCACGCCCTCGAGGTCGACGTTGACCGAGTCCCAGCCCTGCTCCACGACGAACCGTGCCAGCCGGCGCGCGACCGCCGCGATGTGGTCGGGGTCGGCGAGCAGGCGGTGCAGCGCCCTGCGGTCGAACGACTCCAGCCGGTTGCTGTAGTTGCTCAACAGCAGCTCGCCCTGGAGTCCGTTGCGGTGCGCGGCCCCCAGCAGTCGCTGGGCGTCCTGGTTCGGCCTCTGGACCCGGTCGCCGGCCGCGTTGATCGAGACCCCCGCGACGCTGAGCGTGCTCAGCCCGTCGGCGTTGCGGCTCACCAGCCAGTTCGGGCTGCCCTGGATGATCCACCCGGTCACCTCCAGGCCCTCCGGGCGCTGGGCCCGGGCGGGCAGCGGGGCGAGCAGGGCGAGACCGAGGGCGCCCGCGAGGATGCGGACCAGACGTGACATGGGCACAGCCTCCCACTCCGCCTCGTCTGGCCGGGCGCGGCGACCGGCTCCGGGCATGGGTGTGGCCCCGCCGGCCGTGGCCGGCGGGGCCGGGTGCTCAGGTATGTCGGGTGTAGGTGCGGCCGTGGGGGCTGGTCCAGGTGAACAGTCGGTGGCCGACCCGTTCGAGGCGCCATCCGCCCCGGGTCTTCAGGCGATGGTGGAATCTGCAGGCCGGCACGAGATTGCACGAACACGTCGGGCCGCCCTGGTCCCAGGGGTTCACATGTGTAGCCGGGCACCTCGAGGTGCTCACCCAGATCCAGCACCGGGCGGAGGCTGACGGGGCCGGTGGCGGTGGCGCACCAGCCCTCGACCTGGCCCACGAGCACATGGGAGCGGGTGTTCTCCACACCAGCCAGGGCTTCCTCGGACAGGTGGGCGTAGACGACGAGCTGCCTAGGCTTTGGGGCCGGCTTCGGCTCTGCGCCACTCTGCACGGGAGCATCAGGTCGCCGCGGGCCAGCGCCCCGGCGGCCATCGCCCGACGCACGTCCAACGTCTCAGCACAGCCCAGGTCGGCCAGTCGCTGCGCACCGACCGTGAGGGCGTGGTCGAGGTCGAGGGCGTCGGCCAGGTCCAGCTCCCCGCGCACGGTGGTGGTGCCCGCCAGGGAGGGGGTGTGGGTGTCGACGTCGAAGAACCGGCCCTCCGCGGCGAGCAGCCGGCGGTGCTCGGCCTCGACCGGGTCGAACGTCGCGCGGGCGGCCTCCACGGTCCGCTCCAGCTGCGCCCAGGTGAGCCGGTGCGCGACCGGGGCGAGGTGCCGGTCGACATGCTCGGCGCCCTCGAGGGGGAGCGACATCGTCTGGCGGGCGATCTTGCGGGCCCGCCACACCGCCACCTGCCCGGCCATCACCCGCTCCCACAGCCGCGGGAGGCGGTAGCGGACCTCGACCGCGTCGCCGAGGTAGTCGCGTCCCGCGTAGGTGGTCAGGCCGACGGCGAGGGCGAAGTCCGCGACGCAGAACTCCGCGACCAGCGGCGCCCCGGGCCCGGCGATCGCCAGCTCACCCTCGGTGCCCTCGACGGTGGCGGCGTCGTCGAGGTCGTCGACCGGATGGGCGGCCCACTCGGTGGCCATCTCGAACTGCGCGACCTCGGCGCCGGCCAAGACGCCGTGGTTGGCCTCCAGGGCAGCCAGCAGCACGCCGGGACCATCGAGGTCCGGGTGCGTGAGCGGGAGGGCTGCCATGGGACCTATCCCAGCACTCGCCGCCGACAGTCGAGGGCCCAGAACCCCTTGTTCCACAGGGCTCTGGGAACTTCGAAAGCAAAATCTTCCGGAGTCGTTCGGTGGGTGATGCCGGTAGCCGGAATCCCGGGTCTACGACGGTGACCACAAGCGCGACGACCACCCGCGACCGCCAGGTCCGTGATCGCGGTGACCACCTCGCGCTCGACCCCAGCGGGCGGCGACCACGTCCCCCGTTCTTCGACCACCGCGACCACAAGGGGCCCGCAGGCCGACGGGCAGCCGCCGGTGGTTTCGAGGCTCGTCGCTGGCGCTCCTCGCACCTGAACCATCGCCGCTCGATAGCGTGGCGGCATGCACCGGTTCGCCAGCGTCCTGCTCGTGGACCCGCGCGGGTGGGTGCTGCTGCAGGAGCGTGACGAGCACCCGGTAATCGACCCGGAGCGATGGGGCCTGGTGGGCGGTCACGTCGACCCGGGCGAGGAGTTCGAGGCCGCGGCGTACCGCGAGCTCGAGGAGGAGACCGGCATCCGGCTGGCGCGCGGCGCGCTGCGGCTGTGGCTGGACACCGAGGTCTTCCACGAGGCCTACGGCACCGTCGACACCATCCAGGTGTGGGTCGCCGCGACCAACCTGACCGACGCCGATGTCGTCGTGGGGGAGGGTCGGCAGATCGTGTTCGTCGAGCCCGCCCGGGCCCGCACCCTCGACCTGACCGCGTCCGCGAGCCGGATCGTCCCGGAGTTCCTCGCCTCGGACGAGTACGCCGAGCTCGCCGGGTGACGTCCGGGTGATCGCCGACGTCTCGCTGGCGGCCGTCGTCGCCGTGGCGCTCGGGCTGCTCGTCGGCGCGATCGTGCAGTCGGTCGTCGGGCTCGGCCT